>JBIKLX010000005.1:0-48161 GCA_044359565.1 Ilumatobacteraceae bacterium | reverse complement strand
GGTCATCGTGTCGGTGAACCCCGACACGCTCGACTTCACCTTCACCGCCTACGACGTCGACGAAGACGGCAACTGGGTGAACGAGCGCGACGACACCCCGAAGAAGGAAGAGATGGGCCGCATCGCCGCCCAGACCTTCCGGCAGGTGATGAACCAGAAGATCCGCGAGGCCGAGCGCGACCGCAAGTTCGAGGAGTACGCGAACCGCGAGGGCGATCTGGTCACCGGCATCATCCAGCAGACCGATCAGCGCTACACGCTGCTCGACCTGGGCCGTGTCGAGAGCCTCATGCCGCAGGCCGAGCAGGTGCCCTACGAGCGTCCCGAGCCGGGTGCCCGCGTGAAGGCCTACATCGTCGAGGTGCGCAAGACCGCGAAGGGCCCGCAGATCGTCGTCAGCCGTACCCATCCGGGTCTGGTGAAGCGCCTGTTCGAGCTCGAGGTGCCCGAGATCGCCGACGGCATCGTCGAGATCAAGGCCTGCGCCCGCGAGCCAGGGCACCGCACCAAGATCGCCGTGTGGAGCAACGACCACAACGTCGACCCGGTGGGTGCCTGCGTGGGCGCCCGCGGTGGCCGCGTGCGCATGGTGGTGAACGAGCTGCGCGGCGAAAAGATCGACATCGTCCCCTTCAGCGAGGACCTGGCCGACTTCGTCGCCAAGGCGCTGTCGCCGGCGAAGGTGAAAGAGGTCATCATCAGCCTCGACGGCACCCAGGCCGAGGTCATCGTCCCCGACAACCAGCTCAGCCTGGCCATCGGCAAGGAGGGCCAGAACGCCCGCCTGGCCGCCCGGCTCACCGGCGTGCGCGTCGACATCCGCGGTGAGACCCAGCATCTCGAGGGCCCCGACGACACCGAGTACGCCGAGGGCGAGTGGGTGCGCAACGATGCCGGCGACATGGAGTTCCGCATGGCCGACGGCACCGTGATGAGCGCCGACGAGTGGAGCGGCCAGCAGGCCGGCGAGGTGGCTCCCGAGGTCGCGCCGGAAGCCGCCCCCGACGAGGCTGCCCCTCACGAGGCTGCCGCAGCGACGGAAGGGGCTGGCGACGAAGCAGAGGCCTGACCAGTCGCCGCGCCTGCCGATGCGCACCTGCATCGGTTGCCGAGCAGTGCTTGCACAGCCCGCCCTGCGGCGCTGTGTGCTCACTGTCGACGGTACGGCGCAACTCAGCCGCACGGCACCCGGCCGTGGGGCATGGCTGTGCTCGCCCGAGTGCGTCACCCGTGCGGTGAAGCGCAACGCGTTCCAGCGCGCCTGGCGCCGTGCGGTGCCTGCGGGCGCACTCGACGGCCTTGACCACTCATTCGTATCCACCCCTGACAACATGAGAGAATCGCACTCCGCCGGATCTGCCGCCGGAGCGCCGATGCCGACGAAAGGCTGAACGAGTTTGCCAGCGAAGAAAATCCGCGTACACGAGCTCGCCAAAGAGCTCGGGATGACCAATACGGAGTTGCTCGACCTGTGCAACGTGATGGGCGTCGAGGCCAAGAGCCAGTCGTCGTCGGTCATCGAGGCCCAGGGCGACCGCCTCCGTCGTCGCGCCGAGCGCGACGGTCTGACGCGGCCCGAGCAACCCGAAGAGGCCAAGCCGGTCAAGAAGGCGCCCGCCAAGAAGGCGGCGTCGAAGCAGGCCGCCCCCGAGGCTGAGGCCGCGGGCGAAGCTGCCGCGCCCACCGTCGAAGCGCCCGCCGAGGCTGCGCCGGTGATGAAGCCCGCCCCTGCTGTCGAGGTCACCCCCAAAGACGAGCCCGCGCCGAAGGCCGAGCCTGCGCCAGCGCCGAAGGCGGAGCCTGCACCTGCGCCGGCCGAGGTACCCGCACCGACTGCTCCTGTCGTCACCGCAGAGCCGGCGCCGGCGCCCGCGCCCGCCCCTGCGCCGGCAGCCGGCGACGGCGACGAGCCGCGCCGCATCGTCAGCACCCGCCCCACGCCCGGCGATGCAGGGCGCAGCAGCGGGGTGGCCGCTCGGCCGCTGCCGCCGCAGAGTCCTCCGGCCGCTCGTCCAGCGGGCCCGCCGCCCGCACCTCGTCCGGCTGCGCCGCCCGCTGCAGGCGCACGTCCACCGGCCGCGCCGCCCGCCGCAGGGGCGCGTCCACCGGCGGCGCCGTCGGCACCGGCCCGGCCGGTGTCGCCTACGGGTCGTCCCATCCCGCCGCCGCCCGGCGTCCGGCCGATGTCAGCCACGGGTCGTCCCATCCCGCCGCCTCCGGGCTCGGCACGTCCCTCGCCTCCTACAGGCCGTCCCGGCGCCGGCTACGCGCCCCGCCCCGGCGGCCCCGGTGGCCCCGGCGGCCCGCGTCCCGGTGGCCCAGGTGGCCCACGTCCGGGTGGACCCGGTGCTCGCCCCGGTGGTCCTGGTGGCCCGCGTCCGGGCGGCTTCGGCCCGCGTCCCGGTGGTCCCGGCGGTGGTCCTGGTGGCCCCGGCCGTGGTCCGGGTGGTGGCCCCGGTGGTGGTCCCGGTGGTCCGGGCGCCCGCCCGGGTGGCGCTCGCCCCAGCGGCCAGCGCCGCGCCCCGCGCAAGAAGAGCCGTGCCCGTCGTCGCAGAGACTTCGAGGCATTGGGTCCGCAGCTCGGCGGCAGCTATACGCCCAGCCTGGCCCCGGTTCCCGAGGGCACGATCGTCATCGAACGAGGCGTCTCGGCACAGGAGTTCGCTCCGAAGCTGAACCGCACGGCGGCCGATGTCATCCGTTTCCTCATGTCGAACGGCGAGATGGTCACCGCCACGATGACCCTCACCGACGAGCAGATGGAGTTGTACGCGCTCGAGATCGGCGCCGATCTGCTGCTGGTCGAGGCCGGCCAGCAAGAAGAGCTCGAACTCCAGGCGATGTTCGACGACTCCGACGACGACGACGAGACGCTCCAGGTGCCGCGCGCACCCGTCATCACCGTGATGGGGCACGTCGACCACGGCAAGACCACGCTGCTCGACCGAATCCGCAACGCCAACGTCGTCGCCGGTGAGGCCGGTGGCATCACCCAGCACATCGGTGCCTACAAGGTGCCGGTGGGCGACAGCGAGATCACCTTCCTCGACACCCCGGGCCACGAGGCGTTCACCAAGATGCGCGCCCGCGGCGCCCAGGTCACCGACATCGTGGTGCTGATGGTCGCGGCCGACGACGGTGTGATGCCGCAGACCATCGAGGCGATCAACCACGCCAGGGCGGCCGAGGTGCCGATCGTCGTGGCCTTGAACAAGATCGACAAGGACAACGCCGATCCGCAGCGTGTGATGGCCCAGTTGGCCGAGCACGAACTGGTGCCCGAGAGTTGGGGTGGCGACACGATCGTCGTCGAGATGGCGGCCCAGCAGGGCCTCGGTGTCGACGACCTGCTCGAGCAGTTGGCCACGGTGGCCGAGCTCGAAGAACTCACTGCCAACCCCACCGGTCGGGCCAAGGGCATCGTGCTCGAGGCCAACCTCGACACCGGGCGGGGCCCCGTGGCCACCATCTTGGTCGACAAGGGCACGCTGAAGGTGGGCGACCCGATCGTGGCCGGCGCGGCCTGGGGCCGTGTGCGCGCCATGATCGACGACACCGGCAAGCAGGTGAAAGAAGCGGGCCCCAGCACCCCGGTGCAGGTGCTCGGCCTGTCGTCGGTGCCGCATGCGGGCGACGAGTTCCGTGCGGCCCCCGACGAAAAGACCGCCCGCACCGTGGGCGAGGCTCGCGAGCAGCGCCAGCGCCTCACCAACCAGCGCGGCGATGCCCGCGTGCAGCGCGGTGTGAAGCTGGAAGACATCTTCACCCAGATCCAGAAGGGCGAGGTCGCCACGCTGAACCTGGTGCTGAAGGCCGACGTGCAGGGTTCGCTCGAAGCCGTCACCGAGAGCCTGCGCCGCCTGGAGCGCGAGACCGTGAAGCTCGCGTTCGTGCACCGTGCCGTGGGTGGAATCACCGAGAACGACATCACGCTCGCGGCCACCACCAATGCCACGCTCATCGGCTTCAACGTCCGGCCCGACCGCAAGGCTCGCGAACTCGCCGAAGCCGAGAGGGTCGAGATCCGTACCTACGAGATCATCTACAAACTGCTCGAAGACATCGAGCGGGCGATGGTGGGTCTCTTGGCACCCGAGTACGAAGAGGTCGTCACCGGCGACGCCGAGGTGCGCGAGATCTTCCGTGTGCCGAAGATCGGCGCCATTGCGGGCTGCCTCGTGCTGAACGGCACGATCACCCGCGGCTCGAAGGTGCGCTTCCTTCGTGAGGGCGTCATCATCTGGAAGGGTGCCATCCAGTCGCTGCGTCGCTTCAAGGACGACGTCCGCGAAGTGCGTGAGGGCTTCGAGTGCGGTATCGGTCTCACCGACTTCCAGGATCTGAAGCCTGGCGACATCATCGAAACCTTCGACGAGCGCGAGATCACGCGCACCTGACCGTGCCAGATCCGCTCATGTCGGGTCCGCTCATCACGGCGCGGCACCTCACCAAGCGCTTCGACGGGGTCGATGCCGTGCGCGGCATCGACCTCGACGTGCAACGTGGCGAGGTGTTCGGCTTCCTCGGCCCCAACGGTGCAGGCAAGAGCAGCACGATGCGGATGATCGCCTGCGTGTCGCCGCCCAGCAGCGGCGAGCTGCGCATCTTCGGCCTCGACCCGGTGGTCGACGGGCCACGCATCAGGGCGCGCATTGGCGTGGTGCCGCAGCTCGACACGCTCGACACCGAGTTGAGCGTGCAGGAGAACCTCTGGATCTACGGGCGCTACTTCGACCTGCCCCGCGCCGAGTGCCGGCGACGGGCCACCGAGCTGCTCGAGTTCGCTCGGCTGTCGGATCGTGCCGACAGCGTGGTCGACAACCTCAGCGGTGGTATGAAGCGGCGACTGTCGATCGCCCGCTCGCTCATCAACGAACCCGAGTTGCTGCTGCTCGACGAACCCACCACCGGCCTCGACCCCCAGGCTCGTCATGTGCTGTGGGAGCGCCTGTACCGCCTGAAGCAGCAGGGTGTCACCCAGGTGCTCACCACCCACTACATGGACGAGGCCGAGCAACTGTGCGACCGCCTCGTGGTGATGGACCAGGGCCGCATCGTGGCCGAGGGTTCGCCGCGTGAACTGATCGCGCAGCATTCGACGCGTGAGGTGGTGGAGCTGCGCTTCGATGCGGGTGGTCACCACGACACGGTGCCCCTGCTGGCCGGTGTGGGTGTACGCGTGGAGGAATTGGCCGATCGTCTGCTGGTGTACGCCGACGACGGCGACGCGGCGCTGGCCGAGGTGCACCAACGCGGCGTGCGGCCCGACAGTGTGCTGGTGCGCCGTTCGAGCCTGGAGGACGTGTTCCTGCTGCTCACCGGCCGGAGCCTGGTCGACTGACGATGCGACTCGCCACGCCCGGCCCACTGCGCGTGATGAGTGGCCAGATCGTCGTGTTCCGCCGGTTGTGGCGGCTGAACGTGCTGTCGTCGTTCGTGCAGCCGATGCTCTACCTGCTCGGTCTCGGGGTGGGCGTGGGTGCTCTGGTCGACAGCAACGCCGGATCGGCGGGTGCACTCGGTGGGCTGCCCTACGTGGCGTTCGTGGCACCGGGCCTGCTGGTGACCACGGCAATGACGCTGTGTGCCAACGACAGCATGTGGCCGGTGATGGGTGGCCTGAAGTGGCGGCGCGAGTACCACGGCATCGCGGCCACACCGCTCGGCCCGCGCGACATCGTGCTCGGTCACGCCAGTTGGATGGCAGTGCGCGGGGCGTTGGCCGCGTCGATGGTGGCGGCGGCGCTGGCGCTGTTCCCCGACACCCGGAGTTGGGGTCTGATCCCGGCGGTGGGCGTGGCCACCCTGGTGGGGGTGGCGTTCGCGATGCCCACGATGGCCATCGCGATCGGGGCGCAGACCGACGGGTTGTTCGCTGCGCTGCAGCGGTTCGTCCTGTTACCGCTCTTCTTGTTCGGCGGCGCTTTCTACCCGCTGTCGCAGTTGCCCACGGTCGTGCAGTGGGTCGCCAAGGTGTTCCCGCTGTGGCACGGCGTCGTGGTGGCCCGCGGGCTCACGACCGGTGGCCTCGCGTGGGGCGACGCGCTGGGGCATCTCGGCTACGCCATGGTGTGGGTGGTGGCGGGCTGCGTGGTGTCGACGCGTCGGCTCGCGGTGAGGTTGTGCCCATGAGCGCCGAGCCGCTCCCGCTGCGCACCGGTCCGATGCTGCTGCGCATCGTGCCCGCCGGCTTGGTGGTACGCCGACCGCAACGCATGATCGAGCGCCATCTCGTCGCCTATCGCCGCCAGTGGCTGATCATCGTCAGCGGATTCTTCGAGCCGCTGTTCTACCTGCTGTCGATGCGTGTCGGAGTCGGCGCACTGGTGGGCGATGTGTCGGTGGGCGGCCGGCTGGTGGCCTACGACCAGTTCGTGGCCCCGGCGCTGATGGCTGCGTCGGCCATGAACGGTGCCATCTTCGACTCGACGGGCAACGTGCTGCACCGGCTGAAGTACGCCCGCCTGTACGACGCCGCGCTGGCCACACCGATGCGACCCGCGGATGTGGCCATGGGCGAGATCGGATGGGCACTCATCCGCGGTCAACTCTACGCGGTCAGCTTCCTGGTCGTGATGGCTGTGCTGGGACTGGTGGGTTCGTGGTGGGCGCCGTTGGCACTGCCCGCCTGCGCGCTGGTGGGCCTTGCGTTCGCCAGCATGGGGTTCCTCGCCACCACCTACATGCGCAACTGGAACGACCTCGACATCGTCCAGACCGTCACGATGCCGATGCTGCTGTTCTCGGCCACGTTCTTTCCTCTGTCGGCCTACGGCGGATGGAGTTGGCTGGTGCAGGTGTCGCCGCTGTATCACGGGGTGGCCTTGGTGCGCGCCGCGAACAGCGGGGTGTGGACCGCCTCATTGGTTGCCCACACCGCCGTGCTCGCCACGTTGGCCGTCGTGTCGCTCGTGCTGGCGAGCCGCCGCATCGAGCGGCTGCTCTGCCGGTAGCAGCGCGGCGCACCGGCTGCGGTCGGTATCGTGCCGTCATGGCCGACCTCGACTTCTTCTGGGACCCGGTGTGCCCGTGGGCCTGGATCACCTCGCGATGGGTGGTCGAGGTGCAGCAGCAGCGGCACTACTCGGTCACCTGGCGGCCGATCTCGTTGATGATGATCAACGCCCACCGCACCGACGACTGGTACACACCGCACTACCGCTCCGTGCACGCGGTCGGCACCCAGTGCCTGCGTGTGGCCGACGCCGTCGAGCAGGTCCACGGCAACGAGGCGGTCGGTCGTCTGTACACCGAGATCGGCACCCGGTTCCACAACCAGCAGCGACGCGACGCGTTCCTTGCCGAACGCGAGGCGTTCCTCGCCGAGGTGCTCGACGCTGCCGGCTGCGATCCGGCCCTCGCCGCCCATGCCGACGACACGGCGCACGACGCCCACATCCGCGCCGAGACCGACCTCGCCTTCGAGCGGGCCGGCAACGACGTGGGCACGCCCATCATCACCTTCCACCCCGGCGCAGCCAATGAGGCCAGTTTCTTCGGCCCGGTCATCGCGCGCATCCCGCGCGGCGACGAGGCAGTTCGCCTGTGGGACGCTGTGGAACTGATCGCCACCACCAGCGGGGTAGCCGAACTGAAGCGATCGAACCGCAACCGCCCGTCGTTCGACTGACGGTCGAGTGAAGAGAGACATGCCATGAGCCGACCCCAACCGCGCCGCCGCACGGCGCCCTCGCAGCACCGCTACCCACGCACCGCACGGCTGAACGAGTCGCTGCGCGAGGTGATCGCCGACGAGTTGACGCGCATCAACGACGAGCGACTCGACCTCGTCACCATCACCGCCATCGATGTCGATGCCGAGATGAACCGGGCGAACGTGTTCTTCGACTCGCTGGCGGGCGCCGAGGGCGACGACGGCATCCTCGAGGTGCTGAACGAGTACCGCGTGCGCATCCAGTCGGCGGTCGGCCGGCAGGTGCGTTCGAAGAAGACGCCCATCTTGACGTTCCGACCCGACGCCGTCATCCGCGAGGCCGAGAAGATCGAGCGCATCCTCTCGGCCGACGAGACGTTGCCCGAGCGGCCGCCTGCGCCCGAGGGCGACGACGTGTACGACTTCGGCGACGATGGCGAGGCGTAGACCGCCCACGGTGCACGGTCTGGCGGTGGTCGACAAGCCCGCCGGGGTGACCAGCCACGATGTGGTGGCCATGATGCGCCGACGCCTCGGCGAGCGCCGTGTCGGCCATGCCGGCACCCTCGACCCCGATGCCACCGGAGTGCTGCTGGTGGGCGTGGGCAACGCCACACGGTTGCTGCGCTTCCTCACCGCGCTGGGCAAGACGTACACGGCCGAGGTGGTGTTCGGCACCGAGACCAACACCCTCGATGCGGCGGGCGAGGTGACCGCCACACACGACATGACGGGCCTCACCGAGCAACGGGTGCGCGCCGCGGTGGTCGATCATCTCACCGGCCCCATCATGCAGGTGCCACCGATGGTGAGCGCGCTGAAGGTCGACGGCCGTCGCCTGCACGAACTGGCGCGCGAGGGCATCGAGGTCGAGCGCGAGCCCCGGCCGGTCACCGTGCACCGGTTCGATGTGTGGCCTACCGACGATTCGCTCGTCTACCGCATCGAGGTGCAGTGCTCGTCGGGTACCTACATCCGCTCGCTGGCAGCCGACCTCGGCCACCTCGTGGGCGGCGGCGCCCACCTGCGCTCGCTGCGGCGCACCGCGTGCGGCAGTTTCGACGATGCCCAGGCGGCCTCACCCGACGAAGCGGCGCTGCTGAGTCCTGCTGCAGCGATGCGCGACTACCCGCATGTGGCCGTCGACAGCGACACGGTGGCACTGGTGCGCAACGGTCGCTCGCTGCCGGCGTGGGATGGTGATGGGCCGTGGGCCGTCTGCGGGCCCGATGGCGAACTCGTCGCAATGTACGAGCGGGTCGATGCCCGGACGGCGAAGCCCGACGTGGTGCTGCCGGCACCCGGGGCTGACTAGGACTCGTTGCAGCACCGCCGGTAACGTCGAATGCCGTGCAGGTGGTGACCGATCTCTCCCGTCCGCTGTGGCCGGTCGTCGACGGTCGCCCCGGTGCCCATCGATCGGTGGTCACCATCGGCGCCTACGACGGTGTGCACCGTGGTCATCAGGCAGTCATCGGCGTGGTCCGCGAACGGGCCACCGCGCTCGGCGCCCACTCGGTCGTCGTCACCTTCGATCGACACCCGGCGTCGGTGGTGCGGCCCGAGTCGGCGCCCAAACTGCTCACCGACCTCGACCAGAAGCTGGAGTTGCTGGCCGCCACCGGCGTCGATGCCACCGTGCTGGTGCGCTTCGACCCGCACCAGGCGGCAGAGAGCCCCGAGGCCTTCATCGAACGTGTGCTCGTTGGGTGCCTCGGCGCCCGACAGGTCGTGGTGGGCGAGGATTTCCACTTCGGCAACCGCCGCCGCGGCAATGTGGCGCTGCTGCGCAGTATGGGTGCGCAGTTCGACTTCGAGGTCGAGCCGCTCGACCTGGTGGCACGTCCCGACGGGGTCGACGAACCGGTCAGCTCCACGGCCATCCGCCGGGCCATGGCGGGTGGCCAGGTCGAGTTGGCAGCATCGCTGCTCGGCCACCCGTTCCAGGCCCGCGGCATCGTCGTGCAAGGCGACCAGCGCGGCCGCGCCATCGGCTTCCCCACGGCCAACGTCGAGGTGCCCAGCGTCACCTGTCTGCCCGCCGACGGGGTGTACGCAGGCTGGTACATCCGCCCCAGCGGCGAACGACAGCCCTGCGCCATCAACCTCGGCCGTCGGCCGACCTTCTACGAGCATGCCGATCACTCGCTGCTCGAAGCGCACCTCATCGACTTCCACGGCGAGCTGTACGGCGAGCACGCGAAGGTCGAGTTCACCCACTTCCTGCGCAGCGAGCGCAAGTTCGACGGCATCGACGCGCTGGTGAACCAGTTGAAGCACGACGTCGATCACGCCCGCTCGCTGCTCGTCGCCGACTGAGACGCACCCCGTTCGTTCACCTGCGCGACACTGTCGCGTCATGGCGACCGCATTCCGCACCGACTGGGACACCGAACCCAACCCTCGCTACGACGTCTGGACCGTCACCAACGGTGGCGAGATCCTGCCCGGCGTGCTCACCCCGTTCATCGCGACGCTCTACAACGAGATCGACGCGAAGGGTCTGCGCGAGCTGATGAAGGCGTACCCGACCGGGAAGCGGGTGTCGCTGTACAAGCCCCCGATCGGCAACTTCTTCGGTATCACGGCAGGCCGACTGGCCCTGAACGTCGGCTTCTCCGTGGCGGCGATGAGCTGCCTCGACCCCGACATCGCCACGGCCATGGCGGCCCAGTTCTTCCAGGGCAGCGACGAGGCCCTGCGCCTCATCGTGCAGGCGCCGGCCGACGAGGTGGCCGAGGCACTGGCGGTGGCCACCGCCCAACGTGAGGCGGCCGAGGCCGAGTCGCGACGCGACCAGGCGGCGCTGTACGGCGAACGCATCAGCGACCAGGCTGCCGACGACCGGGTCCTGCCACTGAAGGCGGCGTGGAAGCGGCTGCACGAGCTGCTCGACGACACCGGCGTGCTGCTGAACCGGCACCTGATGGTGTCGACCGCCGCAGGCGAGATGCAGGTGCGCTTGGCGGGCGTCATCGCTGCCGGGGGCGGCGACCCCGGCACGATCGTCGGGCTGTGCAGCGGCCTCGGCGACGTGGAGAGCTCGAAGCCGGCGTTGGCGCTGTACGACCTGGCACAGGTGGCGAAGAAGTCGGCCGCGGTGCGCCGGGTGCTCGGCGCCGGCGACACCGCCGCAGCGCTGGCAGCGATGGCCGCCAACGATCCGGCGTGGGGCGCGTTCATCGACGAGTTCGACGAGTTCGTGCACCGCTACGGCTTCCGGGTGCAGGGCGAGGCCGACCCGAGCGTTGCCGACTGGGGCGAGGAGCCGACGTTCCTGCTGTCGCAGGTGAAGTCGATGATGGCGCTCAAGCCTGCCGACTCACCGGCTGCTCACGTGAAGCGCGCCGGCGCGTTGCGCGTGAAGCTCGAACGGGCGGTTCGCGCCTCGCTCGCCACCGAGTTCCGGCTGCACTACGACGCGGCCCTCGCCCAGGCTCAACGCTTCACCGCCATGCGCGAACTCACCAAGGCCGTGTGGGTGCTGGGCACGCGTCGGATGCGCGCCCCGCTGCTGGCCGTGTGCGACGGCCTCGTCGGCACCGGCACCGTGAAGCAGCCGGGCGACGCGCTGTATCTCACCTACCGCGAGGTCGAGGCGGCTGTGAAGGGCAAGGCGCTGGCCGACGCTGCCTCCATCGTGCGTCGCCGCAAGCAACAGCGCGCCAAGGCGGCCGAGTACACGCTGCCCGACGCCTGGGTGGGCACGGTGGCGCCCCAGAAGCAGGGCGCTGTACGCAAGACCAAGCGCCTCGCTGGTGTCGGCGTCAGCGCCGGGGTGGCCACCGGCCGGGCACGCATCATCCTCAACACCGAAGCAGCGTTCGCTCGCGACATCGAACCCGGCGACGTGTTGGTGGCACCGTTCACCGACACGCCCTGGACCCCGTTGTTCATCCCCGCTGCCGCCGTGGTGGTCGAGACCGGAGGCATGCTGTCGCACGCGGCCACCGTGGCACGCGAGTTCGGCATCCCGTGCGTGGTGCTGGTGAAAGACGCCACGCGCATCATCGCCGAGGGCCAGACGGTGACGGTCGACGGGGCCGCCGGCACGGTCGAGATCGGTCAGGCGGGGGCAGCCACCCGGCCGTAGCTGGTGGTGCGCTGCTCGGCGCGCCGGCCGAGTTGCTCGGCCAACTGGCTGAACCGCTGCGGGGTCATCTCCTGGCCGTGGGCCGCACCTGCTGCACGCGAGATGTTCTCGTTCATCAGCGTGCCGCCCATGTCGTTGCAGCCGCTGTTCAGCAGTTGCACCGCGCCGGTGAGGCCGATCTTCACCCAGCTGACCTGGACGTTGGGGATGAGCCCGTTGTACGCGATGCGCGCGATGGCGTGCATCAGCAGCGTCTCGCGGAACGTGGGGCCCCGGCGCGACCGCTTCTGGAGGTAGATGGGCGAGGCCATGTGCACGAACGGCAGGCCGACGAACTCGGTGAAGCCGCCCGTCTCTTTCTGCAGGTCGCGGGTGACCAGCATGTGGCGGGCCCAGCTCTCGGGATGCTCGACCGAGCCGAACATGATGGTGACGTTCGAATGCAGCCCGATGCGGTGCGCCTGGCGGTGGCACTCGAGCCACTCCTCGGTGTTGATCTTGTCGGGGCACAAGATGGCCCGCACCTCGTCGTCGAGGATCTCGGCGGCGGTGCCGGGTAGCGAGGCCAGGCCGGCCTCCTGCAGGCGCAGCAGGTAGGTGTGCAGGTCTTCGCCCAGCCGCTTCGCGCCCTCGGTGACCTCGAGCGCGGTGAACCCGTGCACGTGCATATCGGGCACCGCCTGCTTCACGGCGCGGGTGACGTCGATGTAGTAGTCGCCGTCGAAGTCGGGGTGGATGCCGCCTTGAAGGGTGACCTCGGTGGCGCCCATGTCCCACGCCTCGCGCGCCCGGTCGGCGATGTCGTCGAGGGTGAGCAGGTACGGCGTGCCGCGCAGGTTCAGGCTGAGCTTGCCCTTCGAGAAGCCGCAGAACTTGCACTTGAACGTGCACACGTTGGTGTAGTTGATGTTGCGGTTGTGCACCCACGTGATGGCGTCGCCCACCGCCTCGCGGCGCAGTTCGTCGGCCAGTTCGGCGATGGCCACCACCTCGGGGCCGCGGGCCCGGAACAGCGAGACGATCTCGTCGAAGCCCACCTCGTGGCCCATCCGCACACCGTGGAGGATCTCGTCGATGGCCGAACCGGGCCGGGTGGCCGCGCGGCCGGGCACCAGCGTGGTGGGTTCGGTGTTCGCGCCGCTGTACCACTGCGTGCTGCGGTGGCCCACGAGCACCACCTCGGCACCGTCGTGCACCACATCGGCAGCGGTGACCTTCTCGGGCCAGATGGCGCCCGGGTCGTCGCGGCCGAGGCATTCGGCGTCGCTGCGGTCCATCACGGGGAAGTGCAGCGCCGGGTCGAGCCAGCGAGCCGGCTGGCGGACGAACTCGGGGTAGATGGTGAGACGCGGGGCCAGTGCGAAGCCACGGGCCTCGGTGACGTCGCGCAGCAGGTCGAGGTCGGGCCACGGCCGCTCGGGGTTCACGTGGTCGGCGGTGACCGGTGAAACACCGCCCCAGTCGTCGATGCCCGCGTCGAGCAGCACGCCGAAGTCGTCGCTCAGGTTCGGGGGGGCCTGCAGGTGGATGTCGGCGGGCAGCACGAGGCGAGCCATCGCCAGCGTCCACAGGTACTCGTCGGGCGGGCAGGCCTTGGTGCGCTGCATGCCGGTGCGCAGCTTCGGCAGGAAGTTCTGCACGATCACTTCCTGCACGTGCCCGTGGCGGGCGTGGCTGGCGGCGATGGCCTCCATCGCGGCGATGCGGTCGATGCGGTCGTCGCCGATGCCCACGAGGATGCCGGTGGTGAACGGGATCTGCAGTTCGCCTGCGGCCTCGATCGTGGCGAGGCGGCGGGCGGGCACCTTGTCGGGCGCAGCCTGGTGGCACTCGAGGTCGTCGCGCATGCTCTCGAGCATCATGCCCTGGCTCGGCGACACCGGCCGCAGCATGGCCAATTCGTCGTGGTACAGCGCACCGCAGTTGGCGTGGGGCAGCAGGCCGGTCTCGTCGAGCACCAGCTTCGCCATGGCCGCCACGTAGTGCACCGTCGAGTCGTAGCCGTGTTCGCGCAGGAACTCGCGGGCCACCTCGTAGCGCTCCTCGGGCCGTTCACCCAGGGTGAACAGTGCCTCGTGGCAGCCGCGCCGGGCTCCCTGGCGGGCGATCGACAGCACATCGTCGGGGAGGAGGTAGATCTTCTCCAGCCGGGCCGGCGGCTGGGCGAACGTGCAGTAGCCGCACTGGTCGCGGCACAGCATGGTGAGCGGGATGAACACCTTGGGCGAGTAGGTGATGCGGGTGCCGTGGGCGCGATCGCGAACGGCGCGGGCGGCGAGCATCAGGTCGTCGAGGGAACCCTCGAGCAGCATGGCACGATCAGGGCGCGTCATGGCAGAACCTCCGGAACGGATGAATGGGTTGTGCCAGAGCACAGCCGGGACATCGTGCCGATGCGAGAAGGTGCACCATGCCCCGTACTGCCGTGCGTGGGGCGAACCCTACCAGACCCTGCTCCTGGACGACGAGGTGCGCTCAGCCCAGTGCCGTTGCGACCGCGCTCATGGCCCGGTGTGCCTCGTCGGAGGTCTCGACCGGGAAGGCCGTCGGAAACGTCGAGAACCGGGCGATCACGGTCTGGGTGGTGCGGTCGACCCAGCAGAACTGGCCGAAGATGCCGAGACCGCTGAAGCAGTTGCCGCGCTCGATCACCCAGAACGCGTTGCGGTACATCGACCACCCGGGCTCGGTGTCGCGGAACGCCGCCACGGCTGCATCGTCGCCCTCGCGGGTGTCGCGCACCCAGTCGGCGGGCACCACCTGGCGGCCGGCCAGTGCACCGTCGCCCAGGTAGGCCAGCCCGAAGCGCGCCAGGTCGCGCAGGGTGCAACTCATCCCGCCCTCCACGACCGGGTGCCCGAGAGGGTCGAGCATGATGTCGGCATCGTGCTCCTGGCCGAGTGGACCCCACAGGTCGCGCGACACGATGTCGGGGTAGCGCATGTCCTCAACCACCTCGAGCAGGCGGGCGGCGATGTTGGTGAGCGGCGAGCGGTAGTCGAACCAGGCGCCGTGCGGCCGGGCCAGACCGTACGTGCGGAAGTGGCCGAGGGTGCCGATGGGCGTGCGCGCACCCAGCGGCCGGTAACTGGCCTGACGTTCGTACTCGAGCAGTGGGTTGTCGGCCTCGGGGTCGGCGTACAGCTCGTAGTCCTCGACGAAGTCGGTGCCCGCGGTCATGTCGATGACGTGGCGCACGGTGGCGCCGTCGAGGCTGGTGCCCGCGAACTCGGGTGCCACATCGCACACGAGGTCGTCGACCGACAATCGTCCCCGGCCGATGGCGATGCCGAGCGCAGCGCCGCAGAACGACTTCGACACGCTCATCAGGAGGTGCGGCGTGTGCTCGACCATCCCGTTGAAGTAGCGCTCGTAGACGATGTCGCCGCGGTGCACCACGCACACGGCGTCGCACTGGGTTGCCTGCAGGTGAGCGGCCCAGGTGGTGCGCGACCCGTCGGCACGGGCGAAATCCATGTCGTCGAGTTCCACCGGCCGGCGGGGGAGCAGCAGGGGCGCGCCGCCCCGGCGTGAGATGAGTGCCGTTGGGGCGAGTTCGCGCACACGCTGGAACGCGGTGCGGTTGTGCGGCCAGTCCATCCAGTTGGCCAGCGTGACGGTGCGATCAGGTGCCATGGGATGCCTCAGTCGGCGGTAAGGGTGTCGAACAGCGCCAGCACGTTGGCGGCCGACACGCCCACCCGGTGGCCGGTGCGCGAGATGAAGCCGAACTGCACGCCGGTGGCGGCGTCGCGGGCGGCGAAGAACTGCTCGTGCCCGTCGCCGTCGACGATGACATCGGTGAGCAGCGACGCGTCGGAATCGGCGAGGCAGGCCCGGGCGTAGCCGGCGTTCAGCACGTCGATGGCGATGTGCTGCACACCGCTGCCGTGGCGGGCCAGGTAGGCCGCCACGGATGGCGACGCCTCGGGACCCACCAGCACGATGCTGACCCCGCCCGCAGCGAGTGCCACCACACCGGGTACGTCGCCGCCAGCGAGGGGTGTGGGGTGGAACCCGAAGGTGGCCGTGAACGACGCCACCGCCTCGGCCAGGCCGTCGACCGCGACGACGATGTGATCGATACGAGTGGCCACCGTGTCGAGGCCCGAACGGCTGCTGTCGGGCGCAGCGGGCTTGTCGGGTGCCGCGTCGGGGCGGTGCCCGGCCACCTCGATGCGATGCGTCTCGGCCAACAGCACCCGGAACAGTTGCTCGGCGAAGTCGGGGTCGACGCCCGCATCGATGGCGATCTGGCGCCGCGAGGTGATGACCTCGCGCACCCGGGCCGGTTGGATGACCGCGGTGCCCGCCACCCGCTTCACCTCGGCCACCTCCTCGCACACGGCCAGCCGTTCGGCGACGATGCGCACGAACTCGCGGTCGAGCCGGTCGATGCGCTCGCGCAGGCCCGCCAGATCGCCCGAACCGGTGGGCGGGGGAGTCGATGTCATGGCGCCACGGTAACAACCGGCCCGAGGTGGTGACGCAGACGGGCGGCCCGGTAGCATCTCCGGGTCCGTCGGGGCCGCCTTGGCGCCTCCCACGCGATGCCGTGCCATCACCCGATGGCGGCGGCGACCTCCGTCATCGGAAGGCTTTCATCATGGTCGACAAGAACGCAACCATCGGCACCCACAAGCTGCACGACACCGACACGGGTTCGCCCGAGGTGCAGATCGCGCTCCTCACGGCGCGCATCAACCAGCTCACCGATCACCTCAAGACCCACAAGAAGGACCACCACAGCCGTCGTGGTCTGCTGATGATGGTGGGCCGTCGTCGCCGTCTGCTCGACTATGTGAAGAACATCGACGTCGAGCGCTACCGCGAGATCGTCGCCAAGAACGGCCTGCGCCGCTGATCACCCGGCGTCCACCCATTCGGGTGACGCCGCTGGTAACCTCCGAGGCGATACAACCAACCGAGCGGATACTGGATCGGTTGTCAGTCGCCTTTGCCGAGGCACGCTCGTGTTCCGGCCACGCCGACTGGGAACCGGCCTCCGCTCCAACTGTCGAGGCGCGGGAAACAACGCGCCCGACCGAAAGGAGTACGTGATGGCTGAAGCCATTCGCGTGTCGGCACCTATTTCGGGTACCGACAAGACCCTGTCGTTCGAGACCGGCAAACTCGCTCAGCAGAGCCAGGGCGCTGTCGTCGGTTCGATCGGCCGTACCACGGTGCTCGCCACCGCCAACGCTGCCAAGGACGTCCGACCGGGCACCGATTTCTTCCCGCTCACGATCGACGTCGAAGAGCGTGCCTACGCCGCCGGCAAGATCCCGGGTTCGTTCTTCCGTCGTGAGGGCCGTCCCACCGAGGACGCCATCCTCACCTGCCGTCTCACCGATCGTCCGCTGCGCCCCGCCTTCCCCGACGGGTTCCGCAACGAGGTGCAGGTGGTGCTCACCATCCTCGGCGCCGACCAGGCCAACCCGCACGATGTGCTCAGCATCAACTCGGCTTCGGCCTCGCTGATGCTCAGCGGCATCCCGTTCGACGGCCCCATCGGTGCTGTCCGCGTTGCGTTCAGCCAGAGCGGCGAGTGGATTGCTCACCCCACCTTCGAAGAGGGCGAGGCCAGCACGTTCGAACTCGTCGTCGCCGGGCGCGAGCTCGACAACGGCGATGTGGCCATCATGATGGTCGAGGCCGGTGGCACGTCGAAGAGCTTCTCGTACTACGAGGCCGGCGCCCCGAAGGTGAACGAGGGTGTTCTCGCCGGTGGCCTCGATGCCAGCAAGGTGTGGATCAAGGAGTCGATCGCCCTCCAGCGCGAGCTGGTGGCCAAGGTCGTCGCCGCCCACGGCCCCATCGTGCCGATGCCCTACTCGGTGTCGCTCGACTACGCCCCCGAAGTGTTCGACGCCGTGTCGAACGTGGCCGCTGCCCAGGTGGGCAAGGCCATCACCATCAGCGCCAAGGCCGAGCGCAACGCCGCTACCGACGAGGCTGCGGCCACTGCGATCGCCGCCCTCTGCGGTGAAGGCGGCGAGTTCGTGGGCCGCGAGCGCGAGGTGAAAGAGGCGGTGCGCAGCCTCACCAAGAAGCTGGTCCGCAAGCGCATCGTCGACGAGGGCAAGCGCATCGATGGTCGCGGCACCCGCGACCTGCGCCCGCTCAGCAGCGAAGTGGGCGTCCTGCCCACGGCGCACGGCACCGGCCTGTTCCAGCGCGGCGAGACCCAGGTGATGAACGTCGTCACCCTTGGCATGCCGCGCATGAACCAGATGCTCGACACGCTCAGCCCCGAGACCAAGAAGTACTTCCTGTTCCACTACAACATGGCCCCCTGGGCCAACGGCGAGACCGGCCGCGTGGGTTCGCCCAAGCGCCGCGAGATCGGCCACGGTGCGCTCGCCGCCCGTGCGCTGCTGCCGGTGCTGCCGAGCATGGACGACTTCGCCTACACCCTGCGCCTCGTGGCCGAGGTGCTCGCCTCGAACGGCAGCACCAGCATGGCCTCGGTGTGCTCGGGCAGCCTCGCCCTCATGGACGCCGGTGTGCCGGTGAAGGCCCCCGTGGCCGGTATCGCCATGGGCCTGGTGTACGCCGAGGGCAAGTACACCACCCTCACCGACATCCTCGGCGCCGAAGATGCCTTCGGCGACATGGACTTCAAGGTGGCCGGCACCGCCGACGCCATCACAGCCCTGCAGCTCGACACCAAGATCGACGGCATTCCCGCCGACGTCCTGGCCGCCGCGCTCGACCAGGCCAAGGAAGCCCGCGAGCAGATCCTCGCCAACATGAACGCTTGCCTCGCCGCCCCGCGCGCCGAGCTGGCCGACACGGCACCGAAGATCGTCACGATCACCATCCCGATGGACAAGATCGGCGAGGTCATCGGGCCCAAGGGCAAGGTCATCAACACCATCCAGCAGGAAACCGGTGCCGAGATCGCCGTCGACGACGACGGTGCCGTGGGCATCGTCACCATCGGCGCCGTCGAGGCGTGGCGGATGGAAGACGCGAAGGCCCGCATCCTGGCCATCGTGTCGCCGCCCACCGCCGAGCTGGGCGCCACCTACATGGGCAAGGTCGTGAACATCACCAAGTTCGGCGCCTTCGTCAACATCATGCCGGGCCGCGACGGCCTGGTGCACATCTCCAAGCTGGGTCGCGGCAAGCGCATCAACAACGTCGAAGACGTGCTGCAGCTCGGCCAGGAGATCGAGGTGGTTGTCGAGGAGATCGACGAAAAGGGCAAGGTCAGCCTCACCCCGTCGGCCGCCTGGGGCGGTGCCGGTGGCGAGTCGGGCGGCGACGAGGGTTCGGGCGACGCCCCTGCCCGGGCCCCGCGCGCTGCTGCGCCCGCCGCTGCCAACGGTGTCGAGACCGTGTCGTTCGCCGACAGCTTCGATGCCGAACTGGCCGGTGAACTGGGCGACCTCGGCCCCGGCGGCGAAGCCGGCGGCAACAGTGGCCGCAGCGACGGTGGCGACCGTGGCGACCGTGGCGGGCGCGGCGACGACCGCAACCGCCGTCGTCGCCGTTGAGCGATCTGCGCATCACCCATCTCGACCACGGCCTGCGCGTGGTCACCGAACAGGTGCCCGGTGCCCTGTCGGTGGCCGCCGGGGCCTGGGTCGGGGTGGGTGCGCGCGATGAGTCGCCGGCGCTGAACGGCGCCAGCCACTTCCTCGAGCACCTGCTGTTCAAGGGCACGGCCACCCGCTCGGCGCACGACATCAGTCGCACCATCGACCGCTGCGGTGGCGACATCAACGCGTTCACCAACAAGGAGTACACGGCGTTCGTCACCCGTGTGCCCCAGCGTCACGCCGAGGTGGGTCTCGACCTGCTCGGCGACATCCTCACCGCGCCGGCACTGCGCGACGCCGACATCGAGGTCGAGCGCCAGGTCATCCTGGAAGAGATCGCGATGGACGACGACAGTCCCGACGATGTGGTGCACCGGATGTTCGCTGAGCAGTTGTTCGTCGATCATCCGCTGGGTCGCGAGACGGCCGGCACCCGCGAGTCGGTGCTGGGCATCAGCGGCGACGATGTGCGCGAGTTCTTCGCCCGGCACTACCGCGCCGGCTCGATGGTGGTGTCGGTCGCCGGCCCGCGCTCGCACGACGAGATGCTGGCACTGGTGGCAGCCGGGTTCGCCGGGCTGTCGGCGGGCGACGGTCGCGCCGATCGAACCCCGCCCGCAGGCACCGGAACCAACCAGGTGCTGGTCGACGACACCGAGCAGGTGCACCTCGTACTCGGTGGACGCGGCATGGCCCGCGACGACACCGACCGCGAGGCGCTCGACGTGGTGAACCACATCCTCGGCGGCGGCCTGTCGAGCCGACTGTTCGACGTGATCCGCGAGCAACGCGGTCTTGCGTACAGCGTGTACTCGGGCACCTCGTGCTACGGCGACGCCGGGGCCTGGTTGGTCGGTGCGGGTACCTTGCCCGACAACGCCGACGAGGTGCTGTCGCTCATCATCGAGCAACTCGAACTGTTGCGAGCCCACGGCCTCACCGACGACGAGATCGACGTGGCCAAGGGCGCCCTCACCGGCACGTTCGAGCTCGGCCTGGAAGACACGGGCTCGCGGATGACCCGCAATGGCGCGTTGCTGTGCACCCGTGGCGAGATCGTGCCGGTCGACGAACAGGTGCGGCGCTGGCTCGGCGTCGACCAGGCCGCCACCCGGCGGGCCATCGAGCGGGTGTACACGGCAGACCCGATCGTCGTCACCCTCGGCCCCGGCTAGACGGCGGTCGCCGGCTCGTCGGGCTACCCTCCACCGCATGACGACGCGTGTGGGTGTGGTGGGTGCCGGGGGCCGGATGGGTCGTGCCGTGTGCGCGGCGGTGGCGGCCGACGAACGGCTGGAGCTGGTCGCGGGCGTCGATCCGTTGGCGGTAGGTGCCGTGGTGGAGGGTGTCACGGTGGCCGCCGAACTGCGCGCCTTGGCCGACGCCGGCGCAGAGGTGCTGGTCGACTTCACGGTCGCCGCGGCCGCCCGCATCACTCTGCCCTGGGCAGCGATGCACGGGATGCACGCAGTGGTGGGCACCACCGGCTTCACCGACACCGACCTCGCCAACTTCAGTCAGGCGTTCAGTGCCAGCAACTGCCTCATCGCTTCGAACTTCGCCATCAGCGCGGTGCTGATGATGCGCTTTGCCGAGATGGCGGCGCCGTGGTTCGACACGGCCGAGATCATCGAACTGCACCACGATGCGAAGGTCGACGCTCCATCAGGCACTGCGGTCAGCACTGCCCAGCGCATGGCAGCCGCCTCGGCCGCCTGGGCCGCCGACCCCACCCAGCACGAGGTGTACCCCGGTGCACGCGGCGGCGAAGGACCCGCCGGCATCCGCGTGCACTCGGTGCGCATGCGCGGGATGGTGGCGCATCAGGAGGTCGTCCTCGGCGCGCAGGGCCAGACCCTCACCATCCGCCAGGACAGCTACGACCGGCTCAGCTACATGCCGGGTGTGGTGCTGGCGTGTGCCCGCATCGCCGAGTTTCCCGGGCTCACCCTGGGCCTCGACGCCCTTCTGGGTGTGTGAATCGGCTGGGTGTGTGAATCGGCTGGGTGTGTGAGCTGACGCTGCCGTAGCGTCAGCGCACCGATTCGTCGGGCACCACGCCATCGGGCGTCTCGATCTCGTGAATGACCTCGGGCAGGTCCTTGCGCACCTTCTTGGCCGACTGGAAGAACGTGACGGCGAACAGGGCGCCCACGATCCACCACTGGTACTGCTCGATGGCCTGCAGGAAGCTGCGGATCTGGTCTTCGAAGATCTGGCCACCCACCCACAGCACCACCAGTTTGATGACGATGCCCACCGCCAGCAACATGATGAAGCGCACCGGCCGCATCCGGCGGTGGCCGGCCATCAGGCACACGAAGTTCGAGGCCGGCATCAGCACCACCATCAGCCACCCGGCCTTGTCGATGCCGGTCTGGAACCAGCGGTAGATGGCAGGCAGTTCGCCCACCTTGCCCTCGGTCCACTCGATGGCCTTGCGTCCGTACCAGCGGCCGAGGAAGAACAGCGTCACCCCGGCCAGCATCAGGCGGCCCAAACCGAGCACGCCGTAGAGCAGCCAGTTGTCGTTGAAGTACGGCACCGAACCGAACAGGTTGCGGTTGCGGGCCGACATGGCCAGCACCACGGCAGGGCGCTCGTCGACCCACGCCGGGCCGACATTGGACCCAACGGTGCCGACGGCGAACAGCACGCCCGCGAGCACGAGGATCGCTCGTCGCGCGGCAGGCCGCACCTCGATATCGGAGTGGAAGGCCGTCGATGGGGTCGCCATACGCCAATACTAGAAGCCGATTTCCAACAATCGGCCGCGGGACGCACGCGACGACTACGTTCGAACGCCATGAGGGGAGCACGTCTGGGCCACATCGTGGCCGCCTTGGCCATTGCGTGGGGAGTGTCGGCATGCGCCGCAGATCCGAGTGATGCACCGAGCGGCACCGCGTCGCCGAGCGCCGAGTCGACCACTGCGCCTGCACCCGACGCGACTGGATCAGGCAGCGGGGTGGCGCCGAACGGTGAATCGGTCACCGTGCAGGTGATCGACAACTCGTTCCGGTTGGCCGAGCTCAGCATCACCGCGGGCACCGAAGTGGTGTTCGAGAACCGTGGTCGCAACGACCACAACGTGCTGCCCAAGGGCGACCCCACCGGGTCGGCCTGGGGTGTGCAGAAGGAGCAGTTCGCGCCGGGTGCGAGCTACGCCCACGTGTTCACCGAGCCCGGCACCTACGCGTACTACTGCTCCATCCACGGCACCGACGCCGTAGGTATGGTTGGCTCGATCACCGTCACGGCACCGTGACCGGTCACAGGGGGAAGACCATGAAGCTCAAAGCACTCGCCGTGTTCGGCGCGCTGTCGCTGTTCGCCACCGCCTGCGGCGGCGACGAGGCAGCCGACACCGTCACCACCGCCGCGGCCGCGGAGACCACCGCAGCCGCCGAGACGACGGCGGCGGCAGCGACCACCGCGGCACCCGAGACCACGCTGGCCGAAGCCGGCGCCGACGGTGTACTGGAAGTACCGGGCGAGGTGGCCACCATCCAGGGCGCCGTCGACGCAGCCAAGCCAGGCGACCTCGTGCTCATCGCCCCCGGCACCTACAACGAGGCCGTCAACGTCACCACCGACAACCTCACCATCCGCGGCCTCGACCGCAACACTGTGGTGCTCGACGGCAACTTCGAGCTCGACAACGGCATCCGCGTGCTGGGCGCGAAGGGTGTGGCGGTCGAGAACATGACCGCCACCAACTACACCTCGAACGGCTTCTTCTGGACCGGGTCGGAGGGCTACCGCGGCTCGTACCTCACCGCCTATCGCACCGGCGACTACGGCGTGTACGCCTTCGATTCGGTGAAGGGCCAACTCGACCACATCTACGCCGCCGGTAGCCCCGATGCCGGTGTGTACATCGGCCAGTGCTTCCCGTGCGACGCCGTGATCGACCAGATCGTCAGCGAGCACAACGGTCTCGGCTATTCGGGCACCAACTCGGGCGGCAACCTGCTCATCATCAACTCGACGTTCCGCAACAACCGCGCCGGCATCGTGCCCAACAGCGGCAGCTACGAGCTGTGCTACCCCGAGCGCCAGACCACCATCGTCGGCAACATCGTCCACTCGAACAACCAGCCCGACACCCCGGCCATCGACGTGGCACTGCTGGCGATGGGCAACGGCATCCTCAGCGCCGGCGGTGTGCAGAACGTGGTCGAACGCAACCTCGTCTTCGACCACGACAAGAGTGGTATCGGCCTGGTGCCGTTCCTGGAAGAAGACCCCAATGACGACATGCCCGCAGTCGACGAATGGGACATGCCGTGCACCGAGGCCAAGCAGCAGCCGGTGAACGACCCGGGTGGCGCCTTGCTGTGGGACAGCCAGCAGAACCGGGTGATCGGCAACGTGCTGGACGACAACCGGGTGGCCGACATCTTGGTTGCATCGGTCAGCACCGACGTGAGCACGCTGGGCAACTGCGCGCTGGGCAACACCTTCACGCTCAGCCTGCCGAAGAACATCGAGACCCTCGCTCCGTGCGACGGCACCGGCAGCGGCGACTGGAAGGACGGCGAGTACAACATCGCCGCCTGGCTCGGCGAGGAGCGTCCGCCGTCGGTCGACTGGAAGACGGCCACACTGCCCGCACTCGAGCCGCAGGAGAACATGCCCGACGCGGCTACCGCACCTGCCAACCCTGCCACCAACGTGCCCTACGCGGTCGACCTGGCTGCGATCGCGGTGCCCGCCAAGCCGGCGTGATGCGCCGCGGCGCCACTGCACTCGTCGCTGTGTTCGCGCTGGTGTCGTGCGGGCACGACACCAGCCACGAGCATGCAGCCGGCAACGCCCACGCGCATCTCGACACCTCCAACGGCAAGCCCGACCGGGTGATCGCCGGGCCGCAGGGCGGCCGGGGTCAGTTCGTCGTCGAATGCGGTTTCAGTCACGCCGCCAACGACGATCCGATCATCTCTCCCGGCCAGCCGGGTGCCAGCCACGAGCACGTGTTCTTCGGCAACACCGGCACCGATGCAGCCTCGACGCTTGTCTCGTTGGAAGCCGGCCAGACAACCTGCGAGCAGCGACTCGACCGGGCCGCGTACTGGGTGCCCGCGCTGTTCGCCGGTACTGCCATGGTCGAGCCGGTGAAGAGCACGGCGTACTACCGAGCCGGCCTCGACGTCGAGCCGACCACGGTGCAGCCCTACCCCAGTGGGTTGGTGATGATCGCCGGTAACGCCGCTGCCGATACCGAGCAACCGCTCGAGGTGGTTGCCTGGACCTGCGGTGCCGGGATCGAACGGTCGGCCCTGCCGCCCGTGTGCCCACTTGGCCGCAACCTGCACCTCATCCTCACCTTCCCCGACTGCTGGGACGGCGTCCGCCTCGACTCGGCGAACCACATCGACCACGTCGCCTACTCCACCGGTGGGGCCTGCCCGAACACGCACCCTGTGGCAGTGCCGCAACTGCAGTTCAGTGTCGAGTACGCCCACACCGGTCCGGTCGACGGTCTGGCGCTGGCCTCGGGCGGTCTGCTGAGCGGCCACGCCGACTTCGTGAACGCGTGGGACGCCGACAAGCTGGCCGGTGAGGTGCAGTTGTGCCTGCACCGCGACGTCGTGTGCGGCGTGACGAGCAGCTGACGCCCCCCGGATCGGAGGCGGGTCAGAGGCGGCCGCTGGCGATGACCCGGGCGAGGAAGTCGCGGGTGGCTTGCTCGCGCGGCTCGCTGAACACCTGCGCCGGCGGACCCTGCTCGAGGATGCGGCCGTTCTGCAGGAAGCACACGGTGTCGGCGATCTCCCGGGCGAAGCCCATCTCGTGTGTGGCGAGCACCATGGTCATGCCGTTGCTGCGCAGTTCGCGGATCACGTCGAGCACCTCACCCACCAGCACCGGGTCGAGGGCAGCGGTCACCTCGTCGAGCAGCATGATCTCGGGCTGCATCGCCAACGCCCGCACGATGGCCACCCGTTGCTGCTGGCCACCCGACAACTGGTCCGGATAGGCCTCGGCCTTGTCGGCCAGTCCGAACCGGCCCAACAGTTCCAGCGCGGTGTCGCGTGCCTCGGCCTTCGGTCGGCGCAGCACCTTGGTGGGGGCGAGGGTGATGTTGCGCAGCACGCTCATGTGCGGGAACAGGTTGTAGCTCTGGAACACCATGCCGATGCGACGGCGGATGGGGTCGGGGTCGAGGCCGGGTTCGCTGATGTCGACGCCATCGAGATGGATGGTGCCGTCGTCGATCGGTTCGAGCAGGTTGATGCAGCGCAGCAGCGTGCTCTTGCCCGAGCCGCTGGCGCCGATGAGGCACACCACCTCGCCGGTGCCCACCTCGAGCGACACATCGTCGAGCACCGTGCGCTCGCCGAAGGCCTTGTGCACCTGGGCCACCCGTAGCTTCACGACACCACCGTGCCCGAGGTGCGGCGCCGTTCGCGGGCGAGGAGATGGTCGGTGAAGCGGGTGAGCGGGATCGACACGCAGAGGAACAGCACAGCGGCTGCCACGATGGGCGTGAAGTTGTAGGTCTTCTGCTGCAGGATCTGGGCGCGGCGCAACGCCTCGACCACGCCCACCACGCTGACGAGGGCGACGTCTTTCTGCAGGCTGACGAAGTCGTTCATCAGTGCCGGCACCACCCGGCGCACGGCCTGCGGTAGCACGACGCCGCGCATCGTCTGGCTCTGCGACAGCCCCAGCGAGCGGGCAGCCGCGCGCTGGCTCTCGTGCACGCTCTCGATGCCGGCGCGGAACACCTCGGCCACATACGCCGAGTAGCACAGCACCAGCGCGACGCAGGCCCACACGATGGGCTTGGTGTACCACGCACGCTCTTGGAACAGCCCGGGCATGCCGAATCCGATGAGGTAGATCCACAAGATGACCGGCACACCGCGCACCACGTCGGTGTACGCGGCAGCAACGAGGCGAAGCGGGTAGAGAGCCGGTGAACGCACATTGCGGGCCATCGCCACGAGCAGACCGCACACGACGATGAGCGGTGCGCAGATGGCGAATAGGCGCAGGTTCAACAGGAACGGCTGAACCAGTTTCGGGAGCGCGTTGCGGAACTCATCGGGATCGAAGAACGACGCCCTGACGTTGTCCCAGCCCGGGGCGAGCGGGACGATGAGGATGATCGCCGCGGCGACGAGCACCGTGCTGACCGAGGCGATGAGCGTGCTGCGCCGGCGTTGACGACGCTCGAACTCGGCGCGTCGTCCGGCGATCGGACGCGACGGAGCCGACACCGCAGTGTCGGCTCCGTCACGACCGTTGGTCATGTCACGCGGCAGCGATGACAGGGGCCTCGGTGTACTCCGACATCCACGTCGTGGTGATGGCGTCGAGTTCGCCGCTGGCCTTCAGCGCAGCGAGCGCGAGGTTGACGCAGGGCGTGAGTTCGCTGTCCTTGGCCAGCAGCAGACCGAACTGGTCGGTGCCGCTGCCCTCGATCTGGCCGAAGACCTTGGTGCCCTCGATCTCGACGGCGGTGATGTACAGCGCCGTGGGCAGGTCGCTGACGATGGCATCGACCTGCTTCGACTCGAGTGCGGCCTTGGCGGCGGCGTTGTCGTTGAACACCTGCACCTCGGCATCGGGCTGGATGACATCTTCGACGTAGCCGACGCTGGTGGTGCCGGCGGCGACACCGATGACCAGGCCCTTCAGGTCGGCGACGGAAGCGGCCGAGGCGGCCGGCGAGTCGGCGAGGCCGAACACGGCCTGGGCGGCGGTGTAGTAGCCGTCACTGAAGTCGACCGCGGTCTTGCGCTCGTCGGTGACCGTGTACTGCTGCAGGTTGAAGTCGAAGTCCTTCGGGCCGGGGGCGATGGCGGCATCGAACGCGGTGCGGGTCCAGGTGACTTCGCCGGCCTCGTAGCCGAGTTCCTTGGCGACGGCCATGGCCACTGCGGCCTCGAAGCCCTGGCCGTCTTCCGGCGTGGCGTCGTTGATGACGTAGGGCGGGAACGCGGGCTCGCCGGTGGCGATGGTGAGGGTGCCGGGGGTGATGGTCTTGCCCTCGGCGCAGGCGGCGGCCTCGCTGGCGGCAGCGGGTGCTGCGGTGTCGGCGGGGGCCGCAGTGTCGGCCGGAGCATTGGTGGCGGCCGGGGCCGCTGTGTCAGTGCTCGACTCGTCGTCGCTGCCGCAGGCGGCCATCACCAAGGCGGCGGCGATGGCGGCGGTGGCAATTCGTTTCATGGGGATCTCCTCCAGTTGTTCACGCTGAGGCAGACATGGTAGCGGACGTCCTGGTCAGGAAACCCGACCAGACGGGTCGGAATTTACGCGCTTGACGCTGAGACACTATTCGTCTTATCGTCTCATCTCATGAGTCCCACCGAGCGCCGCATCCTCGACGCCACACGCGCGTGCTGTGGGCGGTGGGGCATCGCCAAGGTCACCGTCGACGACGTGGCCGCCGAGGCCGGGGTGTCGCGGGCGACGCTCTATCGCATGTTCCCCGGCGGCAAGGACGTGCTGTTCGACGCGATGCGGGTGCGCGAACTCGAGGACTTCTTCACCCAACTCGGCGCCCACCTCGATGGCGCCGACGACCTCGAAGAGCTCCTCGTTCGCACCGTGGTGCATGCCACTCGCGAACTGCGCAACGACTCGCACCTCGCCGCAATGCTGGCCAGCGAACCGGGCGACACGTTGAGCGAACTCACCGTGCAGGGCCTGCCACGCATCGTGCGCATGGCCACGCTGTTCATCGTGCCGAAGGTCGAGGCGCATCTCGACCGCAACGCCGCCTCGCGTCTGGTCGACCTGATGGCCCGTCTTGTCATTTCCTACTTTCTCGCACCATCTCCCTACATCGACCTCGGCGACGACGAGTCGGCCCGCCGGTTCATCGTCACCCACATCCTGCCCACGTTCCAATCCGACCCCACCACAACAGGAGCACGGTCATGACCGTCACCCACAGCGATCATCACAACATCATCGGCCGAGCCGAGATCAACGACATCGAGGCCATCTTGGCCATCCCGGGCACCGATCCGAACGAGATCGAGCACGTGGTGAAGAACAACGCCGACTCCATCTTCACCTGGGACTACTCGCTGTCGCGGCCTGCGCTGCGCAAGTTGTACGAGAAGGCCAAGACCGGCCAGTGGAACGGAACCACCGACCTGCCCTGGGACACCGAGGTCGACGTCGAGCGGGTCGTCGCAGCCGACCAGGCCGTCCTCGGTACCGGGTTCGACGCCAACGCCTACATCGGTTCGGCCGTCGAGAAGTGGGGTGAGAAGGAGTGGCTCGAGTTCGGCATCGAGAGCCGCAACTGGACCCTCAGCCAGTTCCTGCACGGCGAGCAGGGCGCGCTCATCTGCACCTCGAAGATCGTCGAGACGGTGCCGTGGTACGACGCCAAGCTCTACGCCAGCACCCAGGTGGTCGACGAAGCCCGTCACGTCGAGGTGTTCGCCCGCTACCTCGAAGAGAAGCTCGGCGGCGGCTACCAGGTGAACGCCCACCTGCGCATGCTGCTCGACGACATCATCAACGACAGCCGCTGGGACATGACCTATCTGGGCATGCAGGTGATGGTCGAGGGCCTGGCCCTGGCTGCGTTCGGGTTCTTGCACCAGACGACGGGTGAGCCGTTGCTGAAGCAGTTGCTGCGCTACGTGATGAGCGACGAGGCCCGTCACGTGGCCTTCGGGGTGCTCAGCTTGAAAGAGGTCTACGACGGCATGACCGACGCCGAGATGAAGGATCGCCAGGAGTTCGCCTTCGAGGCCGCGGTGCGCATGCGCGACCGCTTCATGAGCCAGGAGGTGTGGGAGCGCATGGGTGTGCCGGTGAAGGACATCGGCCCGATGGTGCTCGCCGATCCCACCCGCATCCTGTTCCAGTCGATGCTGTTTTCGAAGATCGTGCCGAACTGCAAGAAGCTCGGTCTGCTCGATCGCAACGACCAGTGGCTGCGCCGCCGGTTCGAGGAGATGAACGTCATCCAGTTCGAGGACTGGGCCGACACAGGCGAGGAGTACACCGCCTTCGCGCTGGAGGAGCCAGTCGCGTAGTTTGGGGCACTATGTCCCAGCAGTCCGATCCGTTCTTCCGCACCTTCCACGCGCTGCGCATCAAGGGGTTCGCCAAGGCCGAGGTGGTGGCCGAGGTGGCCGATCTGCCGCAGACCCTCGTCGACGAGCACCTCCAGGCACTGCAGGCGCGCGAGTGGGCGATGTTCCGCGAGGTTCGGCAGTTGTGGCAGCTCACCCCCGTGGGCCGCGACGAACACAAGATCGCGCTCGTCGAAGACGTCGGCCACACCCACATCGCCGCCAAGTTGCACGACCCCTACCACCACTTCCTCGACCTGAACGGCCGGTTCAAGGAGCTGTGCGGCGACTGGCAACTGAAGAACGGCGCGCCGAACGACCACTCCGACACCGCCTACGACGCGACGGTCGTCGAGCGACTGGTGGCCCTCGATGGCGAGGCAGCGCCCATCGTGACGGCGATGGGCGAGGTGCTCGCCCGCCTCGCCCCGTACACGCCCCGCCTGAACCAGACGTGCCAGCGGGTGGTGGCCGGTGAAACGAATATGTTCACCGGTGTCATGTGCGGCAGCTACCACGATGTGTGGATGGAACTGCACGAAGACCTCATCCTCACCCAGGGCATCGATCGCTCAGCAGAAGGGTCGTTCTGATGCCCCGCTTCGGCCGTGTGCTGACGGCGATGGTGACGCCGTTCGACGACAACGGTGCGCTCGACCTCGACGTCGCCCGGCGGTTGGCCCGACACCTGCAGGACAACGGCAACGACGGCCTCGTCATCGCCGGCACCACCGGTGAGGCCCCGGTGCTCACCGACGACGAGCGCCTGTCGCTGTTTGCTGCCGTCATCGAAGCCGTCACCATCCCGGTCATTGCGGGAACGGGCACCAACGACACGGCCCACTCGGTGCACCTCACCAAGGAGGCCGAGTCGCTCGGAGCTGCCGGGGTACTGGCTGTGTGCCCGTATTACAACCGCCCCTCGCAGGCGGGCATCGAGGCGCACATCCGCGCCATGGCGGGCGCCTCTGGGCTGCCGGTGATGGTGTACGACATCCCCGTGCGCACCGGGCGCAAGATCACCACGGCCACCCTGCTGCGACTGTTCCGCGAGGTGCCCAACGTGGTGGCCCTGAAAGACGCTGCCGGCAACCCGGCCGAGACCGCCTCGTTGCTGGTGCAGGCACCCGAGGGTGCCGAGGTGTACAGCGGCGACGACGGCCTCACCCTGCCGCTGCTGTCGATCGGCGCCGTGGGCACGGTGGGCGTGGCCACCCACTGGACCGGCACCGACCACCAGCAGATGTTCGACCTGTTCGCGGCGGGCGACACCGCCGGCGCCCGGTTGGTGAACGCCCGCATGGTGCACAGCTTCGCGTTCGAGACCGGCGACGATGCCCCCAACCCCATTCCCACCAAGGCGATGATGCGTCATCTCGGCATTCCGGTGGGTCAGGCTCGCCTGCCGATGGGCCCGGCTCCGGACTTTGTGGTCGAGCGTGCACCTCAGGTGTGGGCCGATCTGCAACGCTGGCGAGATGCCTTCCCACATCGCCCCGATAGCTGAGTCGTGAGTTCCCCCGTTCGCATTGCTTTCCTCGGTGGTCTCGGCGAGATCGGCCGCAACTGCATGGCCGTCGAGCACGACAACCGCGTCCTGCTGATCGACTGCGGCCTGATGTTCCCCGATGCCGATATGCACGGCATCGACCTGGTGCTGCCCGACTTCACCTACCTGCGCGACAATGCGGCGCGCATCGAGGGTTGTGTGGTCACCCACGGCCACGAAGACCATGTGGGTGCGTTGCAGTACCTGCTGCGCGAACTGAGCTTCCCGATCTTCGGGTCGGCCGTGGCGCTGGGTCTCGCCCGTAACCGCATCGAGGAGGCCGGTCTGCTGGGCCGCACCGAACTGGTGACGGTCACCGACGGCGAGCGGCGGATGATCGGTCCGTTCGACGTCGAGTTCATCCCCGTCACCCACTCGGTGCCGCACGCGCACGCCATCGCCCTGCACACCCCGCAGGGTGTGGTGCTGCACTCGGGCGACTTCAAACTGGATCTCACCCCGGTCGACGGCCGCCGCACGGCGCTGTCGCGCATCGGCAGCCTGGCGGCCAACGAGGGCATCCGTGTGCTGCTGGCCGACAGCACCAACTCCGAGGAAGCGGGGTGCGCGCCCAGCGAGACCAGCGTGGGCGACGTGTTGCACAGCCTCTTCCACCGGCACGCCGGCCGGCGCATCATCACGGCCAGCTTCGCCAGTCATCTGCACCGCATCCAGCAGATCGCCGATGCCGCCGTGGCCACCGGGCGGGTGGTGGCCACGCTGGGCTTGAGCATGAAGAAGAACGTGCGGATGGGGCGCGACCTCGGCATCATCAACATTCCCGACGCCTCACTGATCGACATCGACGACATCGACAAGTACCCGCCTGGGCAGGTGTGCATCGTGTCGACCGGGTCGCAGGGCGAACCGATGAGCGCCCTCGCGCTGTTGGCCCGTGGCGAGAGCAAGTGGGTGAAGGTGGGCGAGCACGACACCGTCATCTTGAGTAGTCATGCCATCCCCGGTAACGAGGGCAACGTCAATCGGGTGATCGACGAGTTGCTGCGTGCGGGGTGCGAGGTGGTGCACAGCGGGATCGCCGATGTGCACGCCACCGGCCACGCCCAGGCCGACGACCTGAAGATGTACTTGTCGATCGCTGAGCCCGAGTGGTACGTGCCCATCCATGGCGAGTACCGGCACCTCGCCGCCAACGCTCGTCTCGGCCGACTGATGGGCGTGCCCGCCACCAATGTGCTGATGTGCGAAGACGGCGACGTGCTCGAACTGTCCGACGGCGGCCTCGAGTTCGCCGGTCGCATCCCGGCGGGGTACCTGTACGTCGACGGCATCGTGGGCGACGTGGGTCAAGGCGTGCTGCGCGACCGCAAGGTGCTGGCCGAAGAGGGTGTGGTCGTGGTGGTGGTCACGGTCGACATCAGCACCGGCAAGGTGCTCACCGGCCCCGAGATCATCACCCGTGGCTGGGTGTACGCGCCCGAGGCCGACGACCTGCTCGACGAGGCGGAAGACACCGTGGCCGCGGCCGTCGAGAAGGCGTTGGCAGCGGGGGTGCGCGACGTCGACCAGCTCGAACGCGACGTTCGCCGTGCGGCGGGCAAGTTCGTGAACGAGCGCACCAAGCGCCGGCCGATGATCGTGCCGGTGGTGATGGAGGCCTGATGCGCATCAGGCGACTGCTGGTGCTGGTGCCGCTCGTCGCGGTGGCGGGCCTCGTGGGCTGCGGCGGTGACGATCTCGTGCCGTCGTTGCCGGCCGACTCCACGGTGGCGCCCCTGCCGGCCGAGTGCCCGGTAGCAGCCGATCAGCCCCTGGCGGTCGATCAGATTGCGCCGGCCATTGCTGCGGTCGAGGCCGAACTGGGCGGTCCGCAGGAGTACTTCGAAGTGAACGCCGCCGAGGTGGTGGTGAACCTGTTCGTCGCCGGCACCGCCGCCGACGGCAGTTCCACCGTCACCCCGTATGCGTTCAGCGGTGGCGAGCTGACGGCGCAGCCGGCCAGCCCGGCCGACGGCAACCGATTCGCAGCCGAGGCGGTGCAGATCGACCCCCAGCGGGTGCTGTCGTGCGTGGTGGGACAGTTGCCGTCGTCGATGCTCACCGCGTTCGTGGTGGAGGGCGGACCGAACGGTGCGGTGCGCTACTCGGCGGTCGTGGCCTCCGAGCAGGGTGGACAGCTCGTGGTGGAGGTGTCCAGTTCGGGGCAGGTGCTGTCGGTCGACCCGGTGTGATGCCCCAACCGGCGCACACCCCATTGGTAGCGTGACAGCACCATGGCCACCTACACCCCGGGCTCTCGCCGCACGCCGGCCAAACAGGCTGCGAAGCCTGCCGCCAAGCCTGCTGCCAAGGGCGGTCGGTCGGCCGCTGCAGCGCCGGCGCCATCGGGTCCGCGCATCGAGTTCGTCGGCCTCGGACTCATCGTCGCCGGCGTCTTGCTCGGTCTGGCCATCTACTTCGACGTCGCCGGTCCGCTCGGTCGGGGTGTCGAGACCGTGCTCGGCTGGTTCACCGGCATCGGCCGCTATGTCGTGCCGTTCGCGCTGGTGGGCGTCGGCGCGGCGCTGGTACACCAGGGCCGCAGCGACAACCCGCGACGCCTGCTCGTTGGCTGGGCGCTCGTCGCCGCCGCCGTACTGGGCCTGCTGCACGTGGTGCGCGGCCCCGAGAAGTTCTTCGGCGGGTTCGGCGCCTTCGACAGTGCCGGTGGTTGGTTGGGTGCGCTGGTGGGCGAGCCGCTGCGTCGCCTCATCGGCTCGGTGGGTGCGGTCGTGGTGTTCGTCGCGCTGGTGCTGGTGGGCGTGGTGCTCATCACCGGCTCCACGGTGAAGGGCCTGGCCCAGCAGACCGCGGCGCCACTCGGGCGGGCGGCGCGCCGGGCGCGCACCGCCATCGACGACATCGCCACCTTGAAGAGCGAACGCGACACAGCCGAGCACACCCGGCCGATGGCGTCGCTGTACGACGCTGCCGACGACGGCATGTGGGACGAACCAGCCGCAGCCAAGCGCGCCAAACCGGCCAAGAAGAAGGCGCCGCCCGTGTTCGACCTCGAAGCCATCGAGGGGGCCGAGCAGGCGTCGCTCGATCTGGGGCCCGGCGTCGAGCGTGGCCCGTGGTCGCTGCCGCCGGGCTACTACCTGGTGCGTAGCGAAGCCCAGACCATCAACAAAGCCGAGGTCGAGGCACGAGGGCGCACCCTGGTCGAGTCGCTCGCGTCGCACGGGGTCGAGACCAAGTTGCTCGGCCAAACGGTGGGCCCCACGGTCACGCGGTACGAACTCGAACTCGGGTCGGGTGTGAAGGTGGCCCGCATCACCAGCCTCAACCGCGACATCGCCTACGCCATGGCGGCCACCGATGTGCGCATCCTGGCGCCCATCCCGGGCAAGTCGGCCATCGGTGTCGAGGTGCCCAATCACACCCGCCAATTGGTGGCGCTGGGCGACATCATGTCGTCGACCGAGGCCAAGGTGGCCAACCATCCGCTCGATGTGGCCGTGGGTAAAGACATCGCCGGTCGTTCGGTGTTCCTCAACCTCGCCACCACCCCGCACCTGCTGGTGGCGGGTGCCACGGGTGCCGGCAAGAGCAGCGGTATCAACTGCATCATCACCTCGCTGCTCATGCGCACCACGCCCGACCAGGTGAAGCTCATCCTCATCGACCCCAAGCAGGTCGAGATGGGTCAGTACAACCGTCTGCCGCATCTTCTCACCCAGCCGGTCACCAATCCGAAGAAGGCCGCCAACGCCCTGTCGTGGGCGGTGCGCGAGATGGAGCGTCGCTACGACCTGCTGTTCGAGGTGGGCTTCCGCGACATCAGCGGCTACAACGCGGCCTTCGATCGCGGCGAGCTGCTCACCGATCCGGCCGAGGCGTCGCCGGTCGGCGCCGACGGGGTGGAGGTCGTGAACCGGTTCGAGCGGATGCCGTACATCGTCGTGGTGGTCGACGAGTTGAACGATCTGATGATGGTGGCCGCCCGCGATGTGGAGGAGAGCATCACGCGCATCGCCCAGAAGGCGCGTGCGGTCGGCATCCACCTCATCGTCGCCACCCAGCGGCCCAGCGTGAACGTCATCACCGGCGTCATCAAGGCCAACGTGCCGGCGCGTATGGCGTTCGCCGTGTCGTCGCTCACCGACAGCCGTGTCATTCTCGACCAACCGGGCGCCGAGAAGCTGGTGGGCAAGGGCGACATGCTGCTGCTGCCCGGCAACTCGAACGTGTCGCAACGTATCCAGGGCGCCTTCGTGAGCGAAGAAGAGGTGCGCAAGGTGGTGGCCCACTGGCGCCGCCAGAGCCCCGAGCCGGTGTACGTCAGCGGAGTGGAGGGCGACGAGGAAGGTGCCGGCAGCGGCCTCTTCAGCGGTGGCTCGTCGAGCGGGGGCGATGACGACGACGACGAGACGCTCATGCGCCAGGCCATCGAGTTGGTGGTGCGCAGTCAACTGGGCAGCACCTCGATGCTGCAGCGCAAGTTGAAGGTGGGCTTTGCCCGCGCCGGGCGCATCATGGACCTGCTCGAACAGCGCGGCATCGTCGGGCCGAGCGAGGGCTCGAAGGCCCGCGCCGTGTTGATGACAGTGGAGGAGTACGAGTTGCTCCGCCAGGCCGACGACGGCCGCTGACGCTCACCCGCGGGTGGCTGTGGCACACTGTTCGCCTGGTCGACAAGGGGGTCCAGTGATGGTCGAGTTGCGCGAGATCACGTCGGGGTTGCGGTTCCCGGAAGGGCCGATCGCCATGCCTGACGGCAGCGTCGTGCTGGTGGAGATGTTCGGGCCGCGCATCACCCGCGTGCACCCCGACGGCACCAAGGAGACAGTCGCCGACATCGTCGGCGGGCCCAACGGCGCCGCCATCGGCCCCGACGGCGCGCTCTACCTGTGCAACAACGGTGGCTGCTTCACACCGGTCGACATGGGCGATCTGCTGTTCCCCGGACCGTTCGACCCGTCGCGCTACATCGGTGGTCGCATCCAGAAAGTCGACCTGGCCACGGGTGCGGTGACCGACCTGTACACACACTGCGACGGCCGCGCCCTGCGCGCCCCGAACGACCTCGTGTTCGACGCCCACGGCGGGTTCTGGTTCACCGACCACGGCATCCGCGACGGGGCCGCCCGCACCAGCGATCTCACCAGCATCTACTACGCCCAAGCCGACGGCAGCGCCATCACCGAGGTGGTGCACCCGGTGGAGGGCCCCAACGGCATCGGCCTGTCGCCCGATGGTTCGATGCTGTATTGGGCCGAGACGCACAGCGGCCGCGTGTTCCAGCGCCGCATCGCCTCGCCCGGTGTGCTCGAGCCGGCCGCCCCGGTCGACCCGTCGGTGGTGCTGGCCGGTCTGCCCGGCTACCAGCTGCTCGACTCGCTGGCCGTCGACGGTGAGGGCAACGTGTGCGTGGCCACACTGGTGAACGGTGGCATCACGGTCATCACGCCTGCTGGCGAGACCAGCCACATCGCCACCGGCGACCTGCTCACCACCAACATCTGCTTCGGCGACAACGACGGCAGCGGCGAGTACCGCGACGCCTACATCACCGTGTCGGGCAACGGCAAGCTGCTGCACATGCGCTGGCCGAACCGGGGCCTGCGGCTCAACTACCTCTAGCGGTTAGCCTGCAGTCCATGGGGCAGCAGTTCTACGTCGAGACTTTGGGCTGCCCGAAGAACCAGGTCGACAGCGACAAGATCATCGGCACGCTGCTGGCCGATGGCATGACTGCCACCGATGATCCATCGGCCGCCGACCTGGTGGTGGTGAACACCTGCGCCTTCATCGAAGACGCCCGGCGCGAGAGCATCGACACCATCTTGGCCCTCGACGACAAGCGCCGCGACGGCACCCGCCTGGTGGTCACCGGCTGCATGGCCGAGCGCTACGGCAGCGAGTTGGCCGAGGCCCTGCCCGAGGTGGATCAGGTGGCCGGGTTCGGGGTGCCCGTCACGCTGGCGGCCAAGCCGGGGAAGCGGTCGATCGCGGTCAGCGCTGCGCCCATCCCGTCGTTCGACCTGCTGAACCTGCCGCGCCCCAAGGCCACGGCGCCGTGGGCGTACGTGAAAATCGCCGAGGGGTGCGACCGCACCTGCGGGTTCTGCGCCATCCCGTCGTTCCGCGGGCCGCAACGCAGCCGCGACATCGACGCCATCCTCGCCGAGGTCGACCAACTCGAGGCCCGCGAGATCGTGCTGGTCGCGCAAGACCTGGCCAGCTACGGCAAGGACCGCCCCAATGAACTGGGCGCCGGCTCCATCGTTCCGTTGGTGCGCGCCGTGTCGGCCCGGGTGCCGTGGACCCGGCTGCTGTACCTGTACCCGAGCGACCTCAGCGACGACCTGATCGACGCCATCTGCGACACCGGCGTGCCCTACTTCGACCTGTCGCTGCAGCACGTCAGCAAGCCTCTGCTGCGGCGCATGCGTCGCTGGGGCGATGGCGACCGCTTCCTGCGCCGCATCGCCGACATCCGCGAGCGCGAGCCCGACGCCGCGTTCCGCAGCAACTTCATCGTCGGTTACCCCGGTGAGACCGAGGCCGACCACGACGAGTTGCTGCGCTTCGTGGAGGAAGCAGAACTCGACTGGTGCGGGTTCTTCTCGTACTCGCCCGAGGAGGGCACCCACGCCTACACCCTCGACGGAGCGGTCGACCCGCGCCTGATGAACGAGCGCCTCGCCGAACTTCGCGAGATGCAGGACGACATCACCGCGCGGCGACGCGACGCCCTCATCGGGCAGACGCTCACGGTGCTGGTCGACGAACCCGGCGAGGCGCGCAGCCATCGCGAAGCGCCCGAGATCGACGGCGTGGTGGAGGTGCCGCACGATCTGCCCGTGGGCGAGTTCGTCGAGATCGTCGTCACCGACGCGATGGGTCCCGACCTCGTGGGCGAGGAGGCCTGACCATGCCGGTCGACCCGTCGGCTGTCGCCACCTGGGCCAACCTCGTCACCATCAGCCGCTTCCTGGTGGCGCCGTTGGCGTTCTGGATGTTCCCCGACGGCCCGCAGGGTTCGTGGCCGGCGTTCCTGCTGTGGTTCGTGTTGTGTGTGAGCGACGGCATCGACGGCTGGTTGGCCCGGCGTCACGGCACCACCACCCTCGGCACGTTCCTCGACCCACTGGCCGACAAGGTGCTGGTGCTCGGCGCCATGTTCACCCTGGTGAGCCGCAACATGTTCTGGATCGTGCCGGTGGTCATCATCGCCGCACGCGAACTGATCATCAGCCTGTACCGCTCGTTCGTCGGGGCCAAGGGCGTCAGCGTGCCGGCCAGCAAGTTGGCGAAGTGGAAGACGGTCGCCCAGCAGCTGTCGGTGGGCTTCGCCATCGCACCGCTCACCAGCATGGATGCGAAGTGGCTGTGGAACGGACTGCTGTGGATCTCGGTGGTGCTGGCGCTGGTGAGCGCGGCGCAGTACTTCTGGCGAGCCCGCTCGGCGGCCCATGCGGTGTGACGTCGTCGCCGTCGGCACTGAATTGCTGCTCGGTCAGATCGTCGACACCAACTCGTCGTGGATCGGCGAGCAGCTGGCGCTGAACGGCATCGACTCGTTGCTCCAGGTGAAGGTGGGCGACAACCTGGCCCGGATCGAAGCGGTGTTCCGCCGGGCGCTGGCCGACGCCGATGCCGTCATCGTGTGTGGCGGCCTCGGCCCCACGCACGACGACCTCACCCGCGAGGCCATCGCCGCGGTGATGGGTGTCGACCTGCACCACGACGACGAGGTGGCGGCGGTGATCGCCGAACTGTTTGCCGCCCGCGGCCGCTACATGGCGCCCAACAACCTGCGCCAGGCCCAGGTGCCCGACGGGGCGACGGTCATCCCCCAGACCCGGGGTACTGCCCCGGGCCTCATCTGTCCGCTCACCGTCGACGGGGTCGAGAAGGTGATGTACGCCGTGCCGGGCGTGCCGCATGAGATGAAGGACATGCTCGACCGGGCGGTGCTGCCCGATCTGCGGCGTCGAGCCGGCGAGGCCTCGGCCATCGTCAGCCGCACGCTGCGCACCTGGGGTGAGAGCGAGAGCGCGCTGAACGAACGGCTCGAACCGGTCATTGCCGCACTCGATGCTCATCACGAGACCCACGGCTCGGGTGTCACGCTGGCGTTCCTGGCCAGCGGGTGGGAGGGTATCAAGGTGCGTCTCACGGCGAAGGCGCCCACCGGCGACGCCGCCGAGGCACTGCTGGCACCGGTCGAGGCCGACGTGCGCGCCATCGTGGGTGACCAGGTGTTCGGTGTCGACGACGACACGATGGAGTCGGTGGTGCTGGGCCTGCTGCGCGAGCGGGGCCTCACGCTGGGCGTGGCCGAGTCGGTCACCGGTGGCCTCGTGTCGGGCCGCATCACCGCCGTGCCAGGTGCCAGCCAGGCGTACCGCGGGTGCATCGTCAGCTACGCGAGTGAGGTGAAGTTCGATCTGCTCGGCGTGCCCGAGGGCCCGGTGGTGAACGAGCCGACAGCCGCAGCCATGGCCGAGGGCGTGTGCCGGGTGCTGGGCAGCGATGTGGGCCTGGCGCTCACCGGGGTGGCCGGCCCCGCCGAACAGGACGGGATGCCGGTGGGCACGCTGTGCGTGGGCGTCAGCCTGCCCGACCCCGGCGCTGCTGCTCCGGGCGGTCGCCGCACGCTCACCCGGACCCTTCGACTTCCGGGCCAGCGCGACCAGATGCGGCAGATGAGCGTGATCAGCGCGCTCGACCTGCTGCGCCGCGAACTGCTCGCCGGACCGGGTGCGTCGCCGCACCAGTAGATTGGCGACAACGCCCCCGTAGCTCAACGGATAGAGCAGCGGGTTTCTACCCCGTTGGTTGGGAGTTCGAGTCTCTCCGGGGGCACACCAACCCTTTGTCGGAGCATGTCATGACCCTTCTGCCCCCGCCGCCGCCACCACTCTCCAGCCCGTCGTTGGCCCCGCAGCAGCCCGCATCACCACCTCGCTGGCGCTGGCTCCTCGCTGCCGCGCTGGTGGCCCTGCCGGTTGGTCTTGCGGGCGGGTTCCTGGGCGCCCGGTTGGCCGACGACGGTGCCAGTGCCGGTCAACCGGTGGCGGTGGCCCCCAGTCCGTCCGGCAGTAGTTCGTCCGGCAGTGATTCGGCGGGCATCTCGCCCATCATCGATGCCGGCGCTATCGCCGCCACAGTGGGCCCGAGCGTGGTCACGGTGGTATCGCTGGTCGACGGCACCGAGGTTGCCACCGGCAGCGGCGTCATCATCACTTCCGACGGCGAAGTGATCACCAACGAGCACGTCGTGCGCGGCGCCGACGAGGTGCGCGTGCGACTGATGGGCGAGACCGAGCCGAGGGATGCCGAGGTGCTGGCTTCCGATCCGCCGAACGACCTGGCCCTGTTGCGCATCGACGGATCTGGCTTCCAGCCCGCCGTCATCGCGGCGCCCGATGCCATCGCGGTCGGCGAACCGGTGGTGGCCATCGGGTTCGCGCTCGGCCTCGACGGTGCAGCCACGGTGAGCACCGGCGTGGTGTCGGCGCTCGAGCGCACCCTGCTCACCGAAGATGGTGCGCTCGGCGGCCTGGTGCAGACCGACGCACCGATTTCGTCGGGCAACTCGGGCGGCCCACTGGTGAACGCCCGTGGCGAGGTGGTGGGCATCAACACTGCCGTTGCCACCATCAGCGCCGGCACCGCTACCAATGTGGGGTTCGCCATCTCGGCCCGCGACCTGATCGACGAGATCGACGCGCTCCGCCGTCGGTCGCAGGGCGACGAACTGCTCGAGGGCTTCCTCGGGGTGGCTATCGAGAACCGCACCGACGGTGGTTCGGGGGCGCTCATCACCGAGGTGTCGGCCGACAGCCCCGCTGAGGTGGCGGGCGTCGAGGTGGGCGACGTCGTGGTGGCCGCCGACGGCCGGGCCATCAACGGCCAGGGTGGCCTCATCGCCCGCATCCGCGACAGCGAGCCGGGTGCCGAGTTCACCCTCACCATCTTGCGTGGCGGCGAACGCATCGAGCGCACCGCCACCCTCGCCGAGCGCACGAATCAGGGCTGATTGCAGCGGCTCATCGGCCTGTTCGGGAGGGAATTGTGCAATCGCGCCCTACCCTTGGACAACGGTCCGCACGGGCCACGACCTGCCCGCCGGCCGTTCCCACTCAGTGAGGTCATGCGTGAAGTTCAAGAAGGGTGACACGGTCATCTACCCCCAGCACGGTGCGTGCCTCGTCATGGGCACCAAGAAGTTGGAAGCCTTCGGCTCCATGCAGGAGTACCTCATTCTGCGCACCGTCATCAATGAGATGACCCTGTCGGTACCCACTGCCAAGGCGGCCGAGGTGGGCGTCCGCCCGCCCGTGTCGGCCGATGAGTTGGAAGATCTGGTGTCGGTGCTGTCGAAGCCCGATCCGCGAGTGCCCAGCAACTGGAGCCGGCGGTTCAAGAACCACCAGGAGAAGTTGAAGAGCGGCGACGTGTACCAAGTGGCCGAAGTCGTGCGCAACCTCGCGGCCCGAAATCGCGACGCCTCGCTGTCGGCAGCCGAGCGCACGATGTACGACCGGGCCCGCATCAACCTCATCAGCGAGATCGCCCCGGCGCTGAAGGTGAGTGCCGAGGAGGCCGAGAAGTTCCTCGACGAGGCACTTGCCAAAGGTGTGCTGAAGCCGGCCAAGGCCGAGCCCGCCGCCAAGAAGAAAGCCTGACCTCTCCGGGCGATCTACAGTCCAGGCATGGCCGGACTGCTTTCCCGCGACGAACTCGAAGAACTCATCCGCAGCGGTGAGATCGACACCGTGTTGATGGTGTTCCCCGACCTGCAGGGCCGCCTGGTGGGCAAGCGCACCACGGGCCGGTTCTTCCTGCAGAGCGTGGCCGATGCGGGCACCGAGAACTGCGACTACCTCATCGCCTGCGACATGGACAACAACCCCGTGTCGGGCTACCGCTTCGCCAGTTACGAGCAGGGCTACGGCGACATGCTGGCCCGTGCCGACTGGAACACGGTGCGGCTCATCCCGTGGGTCGAGAAGACCGCGATGATCATGTGCGATCTGCTGAACGTGAACACCGGCGAACTGATCGAGGTGGCCCCGCGCAGCATCCTGCAGCGTCAGGTCGACGAGGCAGCGGCGATGGGTCTGCTGCCGATGGTGGCCAGCGAGATCGAGTTCTACCTGTTCCACGACACCTACGACGAGGCTCACGACAAGGGCTATCGCGGCCTGCGTCCGCACTCGCCGTGGCTCGAGGACTACCACATCCTGCAGACCACCAAAGACGAGTACATCCTCGGTCAGATCCGCCGCAACCTCGAGGCTGCAGGCGTGCCGGTGGAGTTCTCGAAGGGTGAAGCCGGCAAGGGCCAGCACGAGATCAACCTCGACTACACCACGGCCGTCGAGATGGCCGACCGCAACAGCGTGTACAAGACGGCCGCCAAGGAGATCGCCCACCTGAACGGCCGGTCGGTGACGTTCATGGCCAAGTACGACTTCAGCGACACCGGTTCGTCGTGCCACATCCACTCGAGCCTGTGGAGCCTCGACGGCACGCAGGCGCTGTTCGACGGGCATGCGGATGGGCACCACGGCCAGCACGGTATGAGCGAGATGTTCCAGCACTACCTCGCTGGCCTCATCGCCACCGCCCGCGAGTTCAGCCTGCTCTGGGCGCCCACCATCAACAGCTACAAGCGCTTCCAGTTGGGTTCGTGGGCCCCCACCGGTATCGGCTGGGGCGTCGACAACCGCACCCTCGGCTTCCGCAAGGTTGGCCACGGCAAGGGCACCCGTGTCGAGTGCCGCATCCCCGGCGCCGACGCCAACTCGTACTTCGCGTTCGCCGGTCAGATCGCCGGTGGCCTGTACGGCATCCGCCACAAGCTGCCCCTCGGCGAGCCCTACGTGGGCAACGGCTACGAGGCCGCCGACATCGACCGCATCCCCTGGAACCTGCCCGACGCCATCGCCCTGTGGGAGCAGTCGGCCATCGCCCGCGAGTGCTTCGGCGACGAGGTGCACCACCACATCCTCACCATGGCCAAGGCCGAGTGGCAGGCGTTCAACCAGACCGTCACCGACTGGGAACTCCGCCGCTACTGGGAGCGCATCTAGCGGTGGTTCGCGGCGACGCCTAGATGGCGCGGCCGGTGAACGCGACGAGGCGCTCAATGGGTCGAGCATCGGCCGGTGCGGCGACCTCGGCAGCGAAGGGGCCGCCCTCGAAGCGCATCTCGGGGGCGATGATCTGCTGGACCGAGGCGAGGACCGGGTCGACCACATCGGCCGACGGCTCGAAGGCCTGCCCGGTGGCCTGGGCGAGGTCCCACCCGTGCACGAGCAGGTCCATCTTCACCAGCTCGTACAGCACGGCGGAGGGGGTGGGGCCCCACGGCATCGGGGCGATGCGGTCGAGGGCGCCGGGCGTGTCGACGGCGCTGCCGAGGTCGTCGACGACGCGCATCCATGCCGCCAACGGGTCGTCGCCCACCAGGTCGACCGGCGCGTCGGGGGAGGGCGCCGGCTCGCGCCCGGCGAAGATGGCCGCGAAGAGGTGGCCGGCCCCGTAGACGTGGTTGAGCAGGTCGCGCACCGACCAGGCGGCGCACGGGGTGGGGTTGTCGAGTTGGCCGGTGCCGATACCGGCCACGAGGGCGGCGAAGGCTTCGGCGCTGGGACGGCTCTGGTCGGACGGGTTCATGGTGGCTCTCCTGTGGTGTGTGGTTGATCGATCGGGTACGGTGTGGTACTCCAAGTTGGAGCAAACAATACTCCAAACTGGAGTATCTGTCAACACCTGATCCGTGATCGCTCGGAGGTCCGCCCATGGCTGCTCGTACTACCGTCTCGTACGCAGTGCTCGGCCTGCTCTCGTTGCGGTCGATGAATGCCTACGAGCTGGTGCAGGGCTACGGCCGCTCGCTGGGCATCGTGATGAGCCGCAGCGACGCAGCCATCTACGCCGAACCCAAGCGGCTCGAACCCGACGGGCTGATCACCCACACCGACCTGCCTCGTGGCCGACGGGTGGTTCCCGTCTACAGCATCACCGACGCCGGCCGCGACGAGTTGCGCGCCTGGCTCGGTTCGCCACCGGCGTTCCCGCAGGTCGACGCCGAGCCGATCCTGCGGGTGGTGTTCGCGAACCTCGAGGACCTCGACCAACTGCGCGCCAACATCGCCGCGTTCCGGGCCGACGCCGTGGCCCGCGCCATCGGCTTCGCGGCCGTCGGCCACGAGTACCAGGCGCAGCAGGGGCCGTATCAGCACCGCTCGGCGCTGGTGGCCCTGAGCGGTCGATTTGTCGCCGACCTGTTCGACACCTATGTGCGCTGGTGCGACTGGGCGCTCGATGCGCTCGACGACTGGCAGCGCACCGACGGGTCGACCGAAGCATGGAGTGCAGCCTGCTTCGATGACATCGTCGCCACGCTCACTCACCCGGGTGCACCCCGCGAGCGCTGAACCGACGCGTCGCGTCGTGTCGCGCCGTGTCGCGCCGTGTCGCGTGGGGGCTCGGGTGTGAGGCTGTGGCCGGCTGTATGCTATTCGAACGGATAGCATTCTGGAGGTAACGCGTGGACACTTCGGCGATCATCAAGGCGGTGCGCGCCAGGACGGGCCTCAGCCAGCGTGCCACGGCAGAAGCGGCAGGTACCTCGGGCCCTACCGTCGCCGACTACGAGGCGGGCCGAAAGGAACCGCGCCTGTCGACGCTGAGTCGGATCGCGGCGGCTGCCGGTCTGGAGGTCGAACTCCGGTTCGCTCCGTCCCCTCACGAGCGGGCGCTCGACCGGCAGCGACGACGACGCCGTGCCATGGCCGCGGCGACGGCGCTTCGCGTTCGTGAGCGATGGGACGAGGCTCGACCGCTTGCGATCGAGCAGTTGGATGGACTTGCCGCGAAAGCTCGAGGTCGATCGGGCGAGCAGTGGGTCGCAACCTGGCGCCGTGCGGTCGACGACGGTCCCGAGGCAGTGGTGCACCTGCTGCTGCGCGACGACCCGGCCGGCGACGATCTCCGCCAGGTGGCCCCATTCGCCGGGCTGTTGACCGACGACGAGCGCCGCCTGGTGCTGGCGGCGGCAGCGGCGGCGCATCCGTGAATCGCGAGCAACTCGCTCATGTCGTGCGCGCAGCTGCCGCCGTGGTGGGCGTCGACGACGTGATCGTGCTCGGCTCGCAGGCGATCCTGGCAACGGTCGACGACATGGAACTGCCGTTCGAAGTGACGCGGTCGATCGAAGCCGACATCGCTGTGGATCACGAGATCTCGAAGATCTCACTGGGCATCGATCGATCAGACCTCGCGCTGCTCATCGAGGGAGCGCTCGGTGAGGGCTCGATGTTCCACGCCACCTACGGCTACTACGCCGAGGGTGTGGAGATCGAGGTCGCGGTCCTGGCCGAGGGTTGGCGCGGCCGTCTCGTCCCGTTGATCAGCGAGTCGGCTGCCGGGGCAAAGGTGGGTTGGTGCCTGAGCGCAAGTGATGTGTGGCTTTCGAAAGCCGCTGCTGGGCGGACCAAGGACGTCGAGTACTGCAGGGCCCTCGCAGCGGCATCACTGGTCGACCGAGCGGATCTCGAGCGTCTGGCACGGTCGATCGGCATGCCGCACAGGGCGTCGATCGACCGTGTGATGGCTCGATCGATCCGTTGATCGCGACGCGACTCGCGCTCGTCGGCGGAGGTGCTGGAAGTCTCAGGCTTCGAACGCCACCAGTACCGGGACGTGGTCGCTGAGTGCCCACCACCACTCGCCGCCATCGGGCTGTGCCTGTTCGACCAGACGGGCGTGGTCGGGGATGAGCACGTAGTCGAGCCGCTGCGTCGGTGCGATCGACGGGTTGGTGGGTCCACCGCCGACGTCGCGCAGCCCGACGGAGCGGAACTCGCGCAGCACCTCCACCTCGCCGGGCGCGTTGAGATCGCCGGCCACCACGGTGAGCGGCGCGGCATCGGTGCGCACCCGTGCCGCAACCCGGCCCGCCTGGGCGATGCGCTGATCGGCGCCCGAGGCATGCGCCGCGAGATGGGTGTTCACCAGACGGAGATGGGCGTCGCCGCGCACCACATCGGCGGCCAGCAACACGCGGTGCCGCCACGTCCACGGGTGCACGCCGGGCGAGATGGTCTGGCGGACGAATCGTTCGAGCTGGTGCGGCGACATGATGGCCAGGCCCTCGGCCTTCCACCACACGGCGTGCGAGTAGGGGTAGTGCTTACGGCCCCAGCGGTGTTGCCAGCCGAGCAGGGTGGCCAGATGGCGGGCCTGGTGCGGTTGGATCTCCTGCAGCGCCACCGCATCTGGCTCGTACTCGCGGATGACCTCGGCGAGCCTGGCCAGCGGTGGCCGGGCGGCGCCGCGCACGTTCCACGTGAGCACCCGCCAGGTGGTGGAGGCGTCGCCGGTCATCAGGCGGTCAGTCTTGTCGGTCGGCTACCGTCGGCGCCATGAATCGTCTCGAAGGCAGAGTGGCCCTCATCACAGGTGCAGCATCGGGTCTCGGTCGCGTCGGCGCCGAGTTGTTCGCGGCGCAGGGCGCCAAGGTGGTCGTGGCCGACATGGCCGACGGCGACGAGGTGGTCGAGGCGATCGCCGCCGTCGGTGGCGAGGCCAGCTATGTGAGCTGCGACGTCACCGACCCCGGTTCGATCGAGGCCGCCGTGGATCACGCGGTCGAGACGTTCGGCGGCCTGCACGTGCTGTACAACAACGCTGGCGTGATGCTCGGCGACGACGACAATCCGGTCACCACCAGCATCGACACCTACCAGCGCACGATGGACATCAACGTGCTCGGCGTGATGCTGGGCTGCAAGTACGCCATTCCGGCGATGCTCGAGTCGGCCAAGGTCAGCGGCCAGTCGAGCTCGATCATCAACGTCGCCTCGTTCGTGGCGCACATGGGTGCCGCCACCCCGCAGGTGGCCTACACCGCATCGAAGGGAGCAGTGCTGGCGATGACCCGCGAGATCGCCGTCATCTACGCCCGTCAGGGCCTACGCGCCAACTCGCTGTGCCCGGGGCCGATCATGACGCCGCTGCTCGCCAAGTTCCTGAGCGACGACGCGAAGCGCAACCGTCGCCTCGTGCACATCCCGATGGGCCGCTTCGGCGAGCCGGTCGAGATCGCCAACGGTGCGCTGTTCCTCGCGAGCAACGAGTCGAGCTGGATGACCGGCCAGAGCCTGATCATCGACGGCGGCATCACCTCGGCATACGTCACACCCGAATGACGCGGCGATGACCGCCGCCGATCGCCTGCACGGCGCCGACGCCGACATCGGTGATCTTGCCGCTCGTGCCACGGCATGGATCACCGATCGCCTCGCCCACAGTCCGGTGGGCCGCGTCGGCGATCGGCGCGAACTGGCCGACGCATTGGCTGGTGGCATCACCGACGACGGTGTCGGCCTCGACGAAGCGTGGCGACGTTTCACCGATGTGGTGGTGCCCAACACGATCGGCCTCGACAGCAACCGGTTCTGCGCGTTCATCCCGATGTCGCCCACGGCCGCGTCGGTGTGGATGGACACGGTGGTGAGCGCGGCGAACTTCTCGGCCGAGAGCTGGCTCGAGGCCGCCGGTGCGGTGGCTGCCGAAGCGGAGGTGATCGACCTGCTGGCCCGCACGGCGGGAATGCCGCAGGGTGCGAGCGGCTGCTTCATGAGCGGTGGCTCGATCGGCAACCTGTCGGCTCTGGCCGTCGCTCGCGATCAGGCGCTCGGCCGACGGGCGGTTGCAGTCGCTGATACGGCGCACGCCTCGGTGCGCAACGCCCTGCACCTGCTCGGCATGGAGGCATTGGTGGTGCCGACCGGACCCGACTACCGGCTCACCGCCGCGGCGCTCCGGGCCGCGGTCGGTGATCGCCGCGACATCGCCGCCATCGTGGCATCGGGCGGCAGCACCAACGGCGGGGTGATCGACGACCTTGCAGGCTGTGCCGATGTGGCCGCCGATGTAGGCGCCTGGCTGCACGTCGATGGCGCCTACGGTCTGGCCGCGATGCTGCTGCCGGAACTGCGCGAGCGCTTCGCCGGTATCGAGCGAGCCGACTCGTTCATCGTCGATCCGCACAAGTGGCTGTTCTCGACCGCCGGCTCGTGCGCGTTGGTGTACCGACAGCCGCACTTGGCCCGCGAGGTGCACACCCAGCACGGCCCCTACATCGACGTGCTGCGTACCGACGACGACCCCACCGGCAACACGGCCTACAACCCGTGCGATCTCGGTTTCCAGCTCACCCGCCGGGCCAGCGGGATGCCGCTGTGGTTCGCCCTCACCCTGCACGGCCTCGACGCCTTCCGCGACGCGATCCGGG
>JBIKLX010000067.1:0-14870 GCA_044359565.1 Ilumatobacteraceae bacterium | reverse complement strand
CGACGCAGCACCCTCGAGCCTGCTCGGCACCACCACGGTGACCGTGGCCCGCGCCCCCGCTGCCCGCACGAGGCGATACGTGCCCGCGACCGGCCCGTGCACCACCTCGGCATCGAGGCCCAGTCGGATGCACTGCTCGTGCACCGCACGGCGGCCCCGCTCGACCGCCACCGACAAGGTGCCGCTGTCGCGCGATACCGAACTCGACACGTTGCGCCAGTGATAGGCGAGCACCGGCAGGTGGGCGATGCGCCGACCGAGCGCAGTGATGTGCTCGGTGGCACGCAGGATGAGGTCGTGGTCCTGCGAACCGTCGAAGCCCTCGCGGAACCCACCGATTGCCTGCACCACCGCCCGGCGCAGCACCGACAGATGACAGGTGTACATCGACGAACGGAACCGCTCGGGCGACCAGTCGGGCTTCAGGAAGTGAGCGGCCTCGCGGCCGTCGGCCAGCACGTGGGCCTCATCGGTGTAGAGGTAGTCGACATCGCTGCCACCCGCGCCCTCGAGGGCACCCATCACCGTGGCCAACCCGTCGGGCACGATGGCGTCGTCGTGGTCGAGCAACGCCACGAACTCGCCGGTGGCCATCGCCAGCGCATCGTTGGTGGCGGCCACGATGCCGCCGTTGGCGGCGCGGCGCTGCACCCTGATGCGCGGATCGGCCGCAGCGGCGGCCTCGAGCGCAGCAACCACCTCGGGTCGCGTGGTGCAGTCGTCGACCAAGCACCACTCCCAGTGCGGGTAGGTCTGCGCTGTGACCGACCGGATACAGGCGAGCAGGGCGCCCAGCGGTGGGTCGTACACCGGGGTGATGACAGAGATCCGGGCCTCGATGAAGGGGCAGGCTAGTCGTCGGTTGGTACCGTACCGCCGTGGCCAGACGGGTTTTCGTGAGCGAACACGGCAACGTGTTCATGCGCGAGATCGCCGAGCACCTCGTCGAGGCGCTCGCTGGCGCCGGCCAGTCCGCCGAGTTGGTGGTCGACCGGTTGCCGGGCGATGCACCACCGCTCGACCAACTCGTCGTCGCCCCGCACGAGTTCTTCGGCCTGTTCCCGGCACCCGAGGCCGACCGGATCGCCGCTGCGGCACGGTCGGTGTGCATCAATACCGAGCAACCGGGCACCCCGTTCTTCGACCTGGCGATGCACTACGCGGCCCACGGCCCCGGCGTGCTCGACATCAGCCCGTTCGCGCTCGACAGCATTCGCCGCACCGGGTTGCCCGCGGTGCACCTGCCCCTCGGGCACGTCGCGTCGATCGACCGATGGCACGGTGTCGACCAGGTGCCACGCGAGGTCGACATCGCCTTCCTCGGTGGCCGCACCCCGCGGCGCGAGGCGTTCCTCGGCGGTGCCGCTGGGCAACTGTGGGAGTGGCGCACCGACCTGCGCCTGTTCAGTTGGCACCGGCCCGCCCGCGACGGCACGCCGTCGTTCACCGTCGGCGACGACAAGTACGCCCGGCTCGCCGACACGCGCATCCTGCTGAACGTGCACCGCGACGAGGCGCCCTACTTCGAGTGGGCGCGGGTGGTCGAGGCGATCGCCAACGGCTGTGTGATCGCCACCGAGACCTCGGTGGGCATCGAACCCCTGGTGCCCGGCACCCATCTGCTGATGGCCCCGCTCGACACGCTCGCCGAGCAGGCCGTGGCGCTGGCGTTCGACGAACCGCGCCGTGCGGCGATGGCCAAGGCTGCGTACGAGGTGCTCGTCGACGAACTCGACCAAAGGGTGCTCGTCACCGGCGCCCTCGACGCCCTTGCCGCCGAGATGAAGGCCTCCCGACGCAGCAGGCCCGCCATCTCGTTGCCGAAGCCTCGCCCGCGCCGGGCCGCGCCCGCGGCGTCACCCACCGGCGAGCAGCAGTTCGCCGATCACACCGCGGCGCGGCTGAAGCAGGCCGTCATCGCCCAGATGGGCACCATCCGCGCGATCGAGGCCTCGCTTGCCGTCGCCCGGCACGGCGCGGTCGATCATGTCGACGAGACCACCACCCCCACGTTCGGCGCGGCCGAGCCCGAGGTGACCGTGGTGATCCCGCTCTACAACCAGGGCCACTACCTCGCCGCCGCGATCGACTCGGCGATCGCGGCCAGCAGTCGGTCGCCACGCTGCGACATCGTCGTCGTCGACGACCACTCCACCGACGACTCGCTGGCCGTCGCTCACCAACTGCTCGCCGAACGGGCCTGGTTCCCCATCGCGGTCGTGGCGCGTGCGGCGAACGGCGGCCTACCGGTGGCCCGCAACACCGGCTTCAGCCGTGCCCGAGGCCGCTACCTGTTCGCCCTCGACGCCGACAACCTGGTGTACCCGACCGGCCTCGCCGTGCTCGTCGAACACCTCGACCGGGCACCCGCCGACGTGGTGGCCGCCTACGGGTTGCTCGAACGCTTCGACGAGACCGGGTCGCTGGGGCTCACCAGCCATCTGCCATGGGACGTCGACCTGCTGGTGCACGGCGCCTACATCGACGCGATGGCGATGTTCCGGCGCGACTCCTGGCAACGCCTCGGCGGCTATGCCGATGTCGCCGGGATCTACGGCTGGGAGGACTACGACCTGTGGCTGACGATCGCCGAAGCCGGCCAGCGGGCCGATCTCGTCGGCCGGTTCGTCGGCCGGTACCGTGAGCAGGCCGGGTCGATGCGCCGCATCAGCGACATCGACATGGCCACCAACTTCGTCACCCTCCGAGAACGGCACCCACGACTGCCATGGCCGAGTTGAACCAGCCCACCGCCGCCCCCGAACCCGGCCCCGACACGACGGCGCAGTTGCGCGCCCGCATCGCCGAACTCGAGTGCCTGCTCGAGGCCCGCACGCAGACCATCGTCGGCATGGGTGCCCGTCTGGCCGAACTCGACGGTGATGCACCGCCCGCGCTCGCCGAACGGCTGCGGGTCGTCGAGGCCGAACTGGCCCAGGTGCGCGCCACCAAGGTGTTCCGCTACAGCGTCCTGCCCCGACGGGCGTACGCCCGGCTGCGCGGAATCGCCCGTGCCTGAGCAGGCCGGCCCCGTGCAGGCCGATCCGGTGCACGCCGACCCGGCGGTCATCGCCTCGCTCGAACACGCCCTGGCCGAGGCCCGCGCCCAGTACGCACTGCTGCGGCGCACGCTCGACGAGGTGGTGGCCCACCGCGACGGCATCAGCGCCGAGCGTGCCTGACCCGATGCGGCTGCGCCCCGCCGTACTGCCGGTGGCGGCGCTCGCCGCCGTGTTGCTGGTGGCGGCGCCCGCCGCCGTGTTGCCGGTGGCAGCCCAACCCGCACCAGTGCAGCCCGCGGCTGTCGTGCCGTCGTCGACCGGTGGCGACTACGCCACCGACACCTTCGCCGACCCGTGGGACTTCGCCAACGACGACGATGTGCCACCGATCCCACTGGTGGGTACCGAGAACAGCAACGGCATCCGCCGCAACGCCGACGGCACCCTCACCGTGGTGTCGCGCAACAACACCACCGTGAAGCTGGTGCGCACCTGGGGTGCCCAGTTGCCATGGGGGCGCGACGGGCAACTCCACCCGGTGCCTGCCGACCGCTATACGCAGCTGTCGCTGCGGATGTGCCTGAGCGGCCCTCTGCACATGGCGGTGCACTACTGGAACGCAGCGGGCGAGCAGGGCCTGCACCCCTTCTATCCGCCGGCCGGATGCGGGACCTACCGGATCGACCTGCGCGACATCAGCACCAACCCGGCCGGCTACCGCGCCCCGTGGACCGGGTCGATGGTGCGCGTCGAACTGCTCCGCGGCGGCACACCGAGCGGCACCGATCCCGTCGTCGACATCACCCTCGACTGGGTGCGCCTGCACCGCGCCGATGCGTCCTCGACACCACCCACCGGCCTGCCCGCGCCACGGGTGCTCACCCCCGGCGCCGAAGGCGGGGTCGACTACGCCACCGCCAGCGGCAACCCGTGGGACTTCGCCGCTCCCGACGACGTGGTGTCGTCGGGCGACCTCGCCGGGGTGACGTTCGGGCCGGGCGGGATGGCCGGCACCACCGTCGCCAACGATTCGTTCGTCGAACTGCCGCTGCGGGCGCCGACCAATCCCGACCGCTATCACCGGGCCACCATCGACGTCTGCTACGGCGGCGAGATGGGGTTCGCCGACGCCCCGGGCGGCGGGATGAACGCCCGCTTCGCCTGGCTCCCCGAGGGCTTCCCGGCCTGGAGCGAGACGCAGGACATCATCATCTACCCGGGCTGCAATCAGATGACGGTCGACCTCACCACCGATCCTGCCGTGGCCGTGAACGACGAGAACACCGTGTACAAACGCGGCTGGCGCGGCCAACGACTGGCCCGGTTGCGGTTCGACCTGAACGAAGACCCCGGCCAGCGGTCGTTCACCCTGCGCTCGATCCGTCTGGCCGACGACGCCGCGTTCAGCACCGCCTACCCGATCACGTTCACCGACACCGCAGCCACGACCGGCAGCACGGCCGACATCCTGGTGAGCACCGACCCGGCAGGTGCCGGTGCGATCGCCGTCGCCACGGGCCTGCGGGTGACACCGGGGGTGAACACGTTCACCTGGAACGGCACCGACACCACCGGCACACCGCTGCCAAACGCCACCTGCTGGGTGACGGTGGTGATGCGCAACGCAGCCGGTGTGGGCACCGGCACTGCCACCGGCCCGCTACGCCTCGAACGGCCCGTCAGCTCGGTACCCAGCCAGTTCGTGCCCATCACCCCGGTGCGCGTCCTCGACACCCGCACCGGGATCGGCGGCAACCTCGTGCCCCTCGGCCCGCAGACCTTCACCGAACTCGGCATCGCCGGTGTTGCCGGGATTCCCGCCACCGACGTCACGGCCGTCGTGCTGAACGTCACGGCGGTCGATCCCACGGCGCCGGGCTACCTCACCGTCACCCCGTCGGGTGTGGCCCGGCCGCCGGTGTCGAACCTCAACATGGTCGCCGGCCAGACCGTGCCCAACCTGGTGACGGTGAAGCTGGGCGCCAACGGAAAGGTCGACGTGTTCAACGCGTTCGGCACCACCGATGTCGTCGCCGACGCGGTCGGTTACTACACGACGTCGGGCGCCGTCACCACCGGACGGTTCACGCCGCTCGCCCCGAACCGGGTGCTCGACACCCGCACCGGGGTGGGCGTCGGCGGTGCCACCGCACCCCTCGGTGCCGGCCGTTCGATCGACCTCACCGTCGCCGGTGTGGGCGGTGTGCCTGCCAGCGGGGTGTCGGCCGTGGCGCTGAACGTCACCGTCGACCAACCCACCGGCTCGAGCTACATCACCGTCTGGCCCACCGGGCAGGCGCGCCCACTGGCATCGACGCACAACGTCGTGGCCGGCCTCACCGTGGCCAACCTGGTGCTCGCCAAGGTCGGTGCGGGCGGTCGCGTGTCGTTGTACAACGCGTATGGCACGGCGCACCTGATCGCCGATGTGGTGGGCTACTTCTCGGCCGCCGGTGGGCGGTTCGTGCCGCTCGACCCGCAGCGCGTGGTCGACACCCGCGTCGGCCTACGGACCGTACGGGCGGCGGTCGGACCGCTCGGTGTGCTGACGATCCCGCTGGTGGCCGGTGGCCCGCTGCCCAGCTCTGCCAGTGGGGTGGTGGCCAACCTCACCGCCGTCAACAGCACCGCGCCCTCGTACCTCACCGCCTGGCCTGCCGGCACCGCCCAGCCGCTCGCCTCGGCGCTCAACCCGCGCGTCGGTGTCGCGGTACCCAACCAGGCCTACCTGAAGCTTGGTGCGGGCGGTGCCGTGGCGGTGTTCAACTTCGCCGGCTCGACCGATGTGCTGCTCGACGTGTTCGGGTACATCGAGTGAACCCATCGCGCACCCACACCCACGGCGGCAGCCACCATGAGCGCGTGCGCACCGAGCAGCAGTAGTGGATGTGTGGGGCCACCCACGGCCACGTGCCCGGTGAACCACCACGACCCGTCGGTGCCCACCGTCGACCGGCGCAGCACGGTCCAGAACGTGGCCACCTCCACCGCGCTGGCAGCGACGATCGCCAGCGGCACCCGTGCCGGCCGCGGTGACGGCGCTGGTCGTGGCGGCCGGGCGAGCACCAGCGCGATGAGCCCGAGCCACACCCCGAGCGAGTAGCGCCCCTGCCAGATCGGCCCGAGGCGCCAGAACATCAGCACCTCGAACACCACCGGGGTGCCGACGAGGGCCACCGCCCATACCGCGACGGCACGGCCGAAGCCCGCCGGAACCGAGGTGCGGCGCACGGCCACCACGGTGGCGACCAGCACGGCAGCCCAGGTGGCCGCCACGGCGGGCACCGCGCCGTACTCGAGCCAGCCGAGCGATGCCACCAGTTCGCCCGCAGTGCGCGGCAGGCCCCCGATCGCCGTGGTCACCGCCTGCCACCACGACCCCTGCTGGGCCGTGCGCGGATCGTCGACCGCCACCGCCGCCGAGCGCTGCCACACCGCGCCCGCTGCGACCGCAGCCGCCACCGGCGCCCACAGCGCCCACCGATCGCGACGGTTCGGCCGCCGACCCGGCATCACCTCGACGACCGCCAGCATCGTCACCGCTGCAACGAGCGCCACCGGGCGGGCCACGACGGCTGCAGCCATCGGCACCGAGATCCACCAAGTGTCGGCCGGCCGCCGCTCGCCGCCACGCGCGAAGCGGGCCACCCCCACCCAGCCGAGTGCCGCGAGGGCCACCTCCCACGTGTTCGGGTTCACCACGCCCACAAGGAACCAGACCGCAGGCGTGACCGCGGCGAGGGCTGCCACCGCCGCCCACGGCCGACCGGCGACGAGCGGTCGGGCGCGCCGCGCGGCGAGGAGCACCAGAAGCGCCGCAACGACCGCCGCCACGATCCGGTAGTGCGCCGGGTCGGCCGGGTCGCCCAGCAGGCGGGTGAGGCCACCGATCACCGCGTAGAACCACGGCGGGTTGATCCCGGCCGACGTGGCGACGGCGATCGAGTCGGTCGCGGTCGACACGGTGATGCAGTCGGGCGGTAGCGACGAGTCGTGCCGATAGCACGCTGGGTCGCCGCTCGCCAGCGCCGCCGGCACCTGCACGATGCGATAGCCGGGCGCCAGACCGAGCCCTGTGGACGCCGGTTCACCGCGCCACTGGCCGTCGGCCACCGCCGCCGCTCGCAGTACATGGGCCGGTTCGTCGGGTCCGCCGTAGCGCGACACACCGAGCGACCACGTGACGGCGACGAGCACCGCCAGCGCGGCCACGCCGGCCGTGCGGGCACGGCCGATGGTCAGGTGGCCACCACCACGGTTTCGTTGTGGGTGAACCAACGACCTGCTGCCGTGGGGAACGGGAACGACATCGCCCGCGTCACCCGCAGGCCGAGTTGGCCGAGCAGCGCCGCGATGTCGTCGCGGGTGAGCATCGTCACATGTGTCGCATCCGAGGCGAACCCGCGCTCCTGCGGGCAGATCACCACCACTGCGCCACCCGCCCGGCGCAGCGGAAGGTACGCGGCGACGAGTGCCGTCGCGTCGTCGCGGGTGAGGTGCTCGAGCACGTGCGCGAACAGCAGCGAGTCGAACGAGCCGGGCACGGCCTCGGCCGAAGCGCCGAACTCGTCGGCCGTGTATGCCGTGAGGCCGCGCCGCCGTACCTCGGCCACCGACACCGCATTGTGGTCGACCCCCACACCGTTGCCGTCGAGATGGGCGAGGTTGCGACCGGTGCCGCAGCCGATGTCGAGCACCCGGCCGAGGCCGAGGCGGCGGATGTTCCACCGGTACGGCACCTGCGGGTCGACGAATCGTCGCCAGCCGGCCCGTGGCGCAGTCGACGCGGCGAGGCGCGCGGTGTACGCAGCGTCGGTGGTGGAGGGGCGCTGATCGCTCATGGCGGGTTCGGCGAACTCAGTCGACCGGTCGGTCCTGCTTGTCGCGTTTGGCCGCCTTGGCCGCCTTCTTCCACTCGCGCACCTTGGCGAGTGTGGCGGGCGAGTGGATGTCGGCGACACTGCGCGGCCGGGTGTCGCTGAACGGTGCGGCTGCCGCCTTCCAGCCGCGCGGTGCCACCCCCATCCGCTTGGCGAGCAGGGCCAGGAAGATCTTCGCCTTCTCGTCGCCGTAGCCCGGCAGCGTGCGCAGCCGCTTGTACAGCTCGTCGCCGCTGCGCACATCGGCCCACACCACCTCGCCGCGCCCATCGAAGCGTTCGGTGAGAACCACACACAGCTGATGGATGCGGCCGCCCATCGAGGAGGGGAAGCGGTGGATGGCGGGTGTCTCGCTGCACACGGCGATGAAGGCCGCCGGTTCCATCGCCGCGATCCGGGCGGCATCGAGATGCCCGAGACGGCGGCGCAGCGTGGCGGGCCCGGTGAACGCCCACTCCATGGGCACCTGCTGGTCGAGCAACATGCCGATCAAGAGGGCGGTCCCGTCGGTGTTGAGCAGGGCGTCAGACTCAGGATCGCCGGTGATGAAGAGGGTGCCGGTCACGACGTCACGCTATCCTCCGCTTGTGCCCGAGGTCGCGGTGGTCGTGCTCACCTTCGACCCGCCCGACGGGCTGCTCGAGGCGTGTCTCACCTCGGTGCTCGCCACCGGCGGCGCGGCGCAGGTGATCGTGGTCGACAACGGGCGACGGGCGCGCGGGCGCATCGATGCACTGGGTTCGGCGCTGGGGTCGGTGCCGGTGTGCACGCTGATCGAACCGGGCCAGAACCTCGGCTACGCAGCCGGGATGAACCTCGGTGTCGAGCGGGCTCTCGCCGGTGGTGCAACGCATGTCGCGTTACTCAACGACGACGTCACGGTGCCCGCAGGGTGGATCGACGGCCTGCTCGCCGAGTGGTCGACGCAACCCGGCGAACGCCTCGGTGCCGTGCAGCCGATGCTCATGTTCCCCACCGACCCGCCGACCGTGAACAGCCTTGGGGTCGAACTCGGGCGCGACGGCGCCGGGGTCGACATCGGCCGCGGCACGCCACTGCCCGTGCCGCCCGACCCGAGCGCCACTGCCCACGGCCTCACCATGTTCACCGGCGGCGCCGTGATGCTGAGCGCAGCGTTCCTCGCCGATGCGGGTGGCTTTGATCCGCGGTTCTTCCTCTACTACGAAGATGTCGACCTCGCCCTTCGCGGTGCCGAACACGGGTGGCGCTACCGCTGTGTGCCCACGGTGCAGGTGACGCACATCGGCAGTGCGTCGACGACGGCAGTGCCCGAGATCGCCGCGTTCTTCCGCGAGCGCAACCGGTTGTGGGTGCTGATCCGCCACCGACCCTGGGGAGATGCTGCCCGCGGACTGTGGCTGTCCGTGCGTCGCTTGCGATATCGGCCACGTCGGGTACATGCCCGTGCGCTGTGGGCTGCTGTGCTCGCGGCGCCGCGTCTGCTCGTCGAGCGACGACGCCACCGCTGAGAGCGGACGCAGGAGGAGTCGCCACCACGCTCCGTGTGGTCGACCCTGACAACTGTCACAAATTCCCCCAATTGGGGTACAGAAAGTCTCAAGACCGGTCAAGCGGCAGTCGGATTGCACCGATGTCCTCGCTGAGCACATGCCAGCAGGAGCGATGCGACGATGGATGCCACAACGACACAGATGCGAGATCAGCGGCCCGGGGCCAAGGGCCCGCGGAACCGTTTCGTACACATGCGTCGCATCGTGACCCTGGCAGCGATCGCCGCGGTCGTCGTCGGCGCCGGCCTCGCCGTGCCGTCAGCCGCAGCGAACGACACCGACCCGCAACCCGCCTACATCCCGCCGTCGGCCGACTGGCTCACCACCGTCAACTACTACCGCGCGATGGTGGGCGTGGCCCCGGTGACCGAGGACCCGGCGCTGTCGGTCGGTTCGTACCAGCACTCGTGCTACATGCTGCGCAACGGCATCTCGCACGACGAGGACATGTCGAAGCCCGGCGCCTCCGCCGAGGGCCGCAAGGCCGGCAACAACGGCAACGTCGCCGTGTCGAGCGCCTACGGCGCCACCGCCCGCAACCACATCGACCTCTGGATGACGGGCCCGTTCCACGCCATCGGCGTCGTCCGTCCGGGTCTGCGCACCGTCGGGTTCGGCAAGTGCGCCGACCAGACGACCAGCCCCTGGCAGTCGGCCGCCACCCTCGACGTATTGCGCGGCCTCGACTACTACGCCGGTCGACCGGCCGCACCGGTGACGTTCCCCGGCGACGGCACCACCACCAGCCTCAGCAAGTTCGTGACCGAGACCCCCAACCCGCTCACCTACTGCGGGTGGAGCGGCGGCGCCGGGTTGCCGACCTTCGCGATGATGCCCGAGCCCGTGGTGGGCCCGGTGAGCGCCTCGATCACCGGCCCCAACGGACCGATCGAGACCTGCCCACTGTGGAAGCAGAACACCGATGGATCGGCAGCTTCGATCCTCGGTGGCGACAACGCCGTTGTGGCGATGCCCCGCACCGAACTGACCCCCGGCACCTACACCGTCACCATTGCCACCGCCAGCCGCACGGTGTCGTGGAGCTTCACCGTCGACCCGGCCGCCGCCACGGGTGTGATGCCGGCGCCCGCATCCGCCCAGCCCGTCGGCCCGAGCGTCGGCTTCACCCCGCTCGCCCCGGCTCGCCTCGTCGACACCCGCGAGGGCCGCGGTGCCACAGCGCTGCAGGCCGGTGTCACCAAGCGCATCCAGGTGAGCGGATGGGCCGGAGTTCCTGCCGGTGCCTCGGCTGTCGTCGCCAACATCACCGTGGTCGACGCCACCGGTGCGGGCTCCCTCACCGCCTGGAACTGCGCCCCCGAGCGGCCGCTCGTCACCACCATCAGCTACGCCAACAGCGAGGCGACTGCCAACGCCGGCACCGTCGGCCTCGACGCCGGTGGTGGACTCTGCGTGTTCGCCTCGACCAACGCCCACCTCGTGGTCGACGTCACCGGGGCGGTGACCACCACCGCCACCAGCCGCTTCACCTCGGTCACCCCGCAGCGAGTGATGGACACCCGCACGGGCTTCGGGGCCACCCGACTCGGTGGTGACCAGACCGTCGCCCTGCAGATCGTCGGTGTCGCCGGGGTACCCGCTACCGCAACGGCGGTCACGCTCAACCTCACCAGTGTCGATGCCGCTCTGCCCGGCTACGTCACCGCCTATCCGTGCGGCGCCGCCAGGCCCGTCGTGTCGAACCTCAACCCCCAGCCGGGCCGGGTGCGGCCCAACATGGTGACCGTCCCGCTGTCGGCCGACGGGCGGGTGTGTCTCTACAGCCTCAACCCCGTCGACCTCGCCGCCGACGTGACGGGCTACTACAGCGAGTCCGACGGCCGCACGTTCACGCCCTCCACCCCGTTCCGCCTGGTCGACACCCGCGACCGGCTGCGGGCCGCGATGAACGTCGCGGCCCCTGGCCAGCGGCTGGCTGCCGGCCAGATCGTGACCCTGCAGATCGCCGGCCAGCGCGGCGTGCCTGCGGAGGCGGGCGCCGTCTCGGTCAACATCACCACCATCGCATCGAGCGGCGACGGGTACATCACGGCCTGGCCGTGCAACGAGCGGCCGGTCGCCTCGACCGCCAACATGCGCACCGACAACGCCGTCTCGAACGCGGCTCAGTTGCCGCTGTCGCCGACGGGAACGCTGTGCCTTTACGCCCAGGACGCCACGCACGTCGTCATCGACGTGAACGGCTGGTGGAGCTGAGTCCCCTTCCTTGGTTGGGTGGGGCCTCAGTTGGGTGGGGCCTCAGTTGGGTGGGGCCTCGGTTGGGTGGGGTGTCGGTTCAGCAGAACGTCGGGTCGACCGCGTCGGGATCGATGTCATAGTCGCCGATCGCCTTCACGATCACCTCGGCATCGACCTCGCCCCGGGCAGCCAGTGCCGACAGCACGGCGACCACCACATGGCCCTCGTCGACCTCGAAGAAGCGGCGCAGTGCACCACGTGTGTCGGAGCGCCCCATCCCGTCGGTGCCGAGCGGGGTGAACTGGCGATCGGGCAGCCAGCGGGCCACCTGCTCGGGCACGATCTTCATGAAGTCGGTGACAGCAACCACCGGCCCCGGCGTGCCGGCAAGCAGTTGGGCCACCAGTGGTACGCGCGGAGCCTTGGCTGGGTGCAACCGGTTCCAGCGCTCGGCAGCGAGAGCGTCGTCGCGGAGCGCCTTGTACGAGGTAGCCGACCACAGGTCGACACCCACGTCGTAACGGTCGCGTAGGGCCGTGGCCGCTGCCCGAGCGGCCGAATGTGCCGACCCGCTGAACAGCACCGTGGCCCGGGTGCGCGCCGCTGGCGCAGCCTCGAAGTGGTAGAGGCCGCGCACGATGCCCGCCCGCACCTCGGGGCTGTCGGGCATGACCGGCATCGGGTAGTTCTCGTTGTACAGAGTGAGGTAGTAGAAGACGTCAGGGTCGCCGTTGGCCGGGTTGTCGCCGTACATCCGCTCGAGGCCGCTGCGCACGATCTCGGCCACCTCGTAGGCGAAGGCCGGGTCGTACGCCTGCACCGGCGGCACGGTGGAGGCCAGCACCAGCGAGTGTCCGTCCTGGTGCTGCAGGCCCTCGCCGAGCAGCGTGGTGCGCCCGGCGGTGGCCCCCATCAGGAAGCCGCGGGTGCGGGCATCGGCCGCCTGCCAGATGAGGTCGCCCACCCGCTGGAAGCCGAACATCGAATAGAACGTGTAGAAGGGCACCGTGGTGACGCCACGCGTGGCATACGACGTGCCGGCGGCGATGAAGCTGGCCATCGAACCGGCCTCGGTGATGCCCTCTTCCAGGATCTGGCCATCGCTGGCCTCGGTGTAGCTGAGCAGCAGGTCGTGGTCGACCGGCTCGTACTTCTGGCCCTGCGAGGCGTAGATCTTCAGCTCGCGGAACAGTGCGTCCATGCCGAACGTGCGCGCCTCGTCGGGCACGATGGGCACCACATGGCGGCCGAAGTGGTCGTCGCGTGCCAGATTGCGCAGCAGGCGGGTGAACCCCATCGTCGTGCTGACGGCTGCCGTGCCCGAGCCCTTGCGCAGTTCGACGAACACATCGTCGGTGGGCAGGGTGACGGGCCGGTGCGGAGCCGTGCGGCGCTTCGGGATGGAGCCGCCGAGGCGACGTCGGCGTTCCATCATGTACTGGAACTCGACGCTGTCTTCGCGGGGCCGGAAGTAGGGCGGGTTCTCGTCGTCGATCGCGTCGTCGGGGATCTCGTCGTGCAGGTACAGGCGGTCGCGCAGAGCGAGCAACTGCTCGGCGTTCATCTTCTTGATCTGATGGGTGGCGTTGCGACCCTCGATCTGAGGGCCGAGCGTCCAGCCCTTCACCGTCTTGCACAAGATGACGGTGGGAGCGCCCGAGCCCAGGTTGTCGGTTGCTGCTTTGTAGGCGGCGTAGAGCTTGCGGTAGTCGTGGCCGCCGCGCGGCAGGTTCACCAGGTCGGCGTCGGTGAGGTGGCTCACCATCGCCCGCAGGCGCGGATCGGGACCGAAGAAGTGGTCGCGGATGTAGGCGCCGTCTTCGATGGTGTAGCGCTGGAACTGGCCGTCGACGGTGGTGTTCAGCTTGTTCAGCAGCACACCGTCGTTGTCTTGCGCCAGCAGTCCGTCCCACTTCGAGCCGAGGATGACCTTGATGACGTTCCAGCCCGCGCCGCGGAACACGGCCTCGAGCTCTTGGATGATCTTGCCGTTGCCACGCACCGGGCCGTCGAGGCGCTGGAGGTTGCAGTTCACCACGAAGACGAGGTTGTCGAGCTTTTCGCGACTGGCCAGCGAGATGGCACCCAACGTCTCGGGCTCGTCGCACTCGCCGTCGCCGAGGAAGGCCCACACTCGGCTCTGGCTGGTGTCGTCGAGCTGGCGGTTCAGCAGGTAGCGGTTGAAGCGCGCCTGGTACAGCGCGGTGAGTGGGCCGAGGCCCATCGACACCGTGGGGAACTCCCAGAACTCGGGCATCAGCCGGGGGTGCGGGTAGCTCGACAGGCCCCGGCCCGGGCGGGCGATCTCGCGGCGGAACGCGTCGAGATCGTCCTCCTGCAGGCGGCGCTCGAGGAAGGCGCGGGCGTAGATGCCCGGCGCGGCGTGACCCTGGAAGTACACGTGGTCGCCGGCGTTGCCGTCGTCTTTCCCACGGAAGAAGTGGTTGAAGCCGATCTCGTACAGGCTGGCCGAACTGGCGAACGTGGCCAGGTGGCCGCCGATGCCCTCGGCGTGCTTGTTGGCCTTCACCACCATCATCGCCGCGTTCCAGCGCACGTAGGCGCGGATACGGCGCTCGATGTGTTCGTCGCCCGGGAACCACGGCTCGGCCTCACGGGGGATCGTGTTCACGTAGGGCGTGCTGACGGTGGCGGGGAAGCTGACCTCGCTCGAGCGGGCACGCTCGAGCAACTTCGACAGCAGGAACCGGGCGCGGGTCTTGCCGTGGGTGTCGATGACCGCATCGAGGCTGTCGAGCCACTCGGCGGTTTCTCCCGGATCGGTGTCGGGCAACTGGTTGACGTAACCGTCGAAGATCATGGCCTGCATTCTCGCATGATTACCGCTGAGTAACAGCGGGACTACGTACAGTGATCGCAATGAGTTCGACCCGCACGATCTATACCGATGGTGCGTGTTCGGGGAACCCGGGGCCAGGGGGCTGGGCGTGGGCCGAGGCTCCGGAGGGTACGCCGAACGGTTCGGGCAGCGAGGCGCACACCACCAACCAGCGGATGGAGATCATGGCGGTGCTCGAGGCGCTGCGCGCCACCGACGGCCCGGTCACCATCGTCAGCGACTCGACCTATGTCGTGAACTGCTTCCGCGACAAGTGGTGGGTGCGGTGGCAGGCCAACGGCTGGCGCAATGCGAAGAAGGAGCCGGTGGCCAACGCCGACCTCTGGAAGCCGCTCATCGACCTGGTGCAGCAGCGCCAGCCCGAGTTCCGTTGGGTGAAGGGCCACTCGGGCGACCG
>JBIKLX010000066.1:0-14877 GCA_044359565.1 Ilumatobacteraceae bacterium | reverse complement strand
CGCCCCGGTTCGAGTACACGGTGGCCCGCTGCGCAGCGGCACCGAACCACTCGACGTCGCGCACCGGCATCGACGACGCCACCACCAGGCGGTGCGACTGCTCGGACAGGATGCGGGCGACTGCCGGCTCGCTGAGCGGTTGGTCCGCCAGTTCGGCGGCGATGACCTCGTCGGCTCGCCCCGCCAGCGACGTCCAGCGCTCGAGCCACGACCGGTCGGCCGAACCGCGCACCTCGCCCGCCACCCGACGGCAGAACTCGCCCACCGGCGCCGTGATGCGATGGGTGACGACATGGCTGGGATCGGTAAACGTGTCGCGGGCCTGCACTCGCACCTGCACGCCACCTGCCAGCCTCAGCCACTGCGACAGCACCTTCGAAGCAGACGGTTCGCCGAGGTGCACCACCACGTCGGGCAGGTGCGAGTCGGCGAACCCCTCGTGACGCAGCAGTGCGTCGAACGCCGCGACCGCACCGGCGATGCCTCGGCAGCCCGAACGCGGGTCGGCCAGCACCGGCCAGCCGGTGGCCGCAGCCAGTACCGCCACCGCAGCCGGATCGTCGACACCGCGACCGGCGACGATGACCCCGCGCTCGCGTTCGAGGTGCATGGTGAGGGTGCCGAGCCGCAGCGCGGGCGTGGGCACGGCCACTGGGCCGAGATGGTGCTCAGGCAGGTCGCCCGGCTCGCCCACCAGTGGTTCGCGGAACGGCAGGTTCAGGTGCACCGGCCCAGCCGACGGGCCGAGCGTGCGCTCGAAGGCGTGCCGGGCCAGCGCCCGCCACGTACCGGCGGTGGCCAGGTCGGGCACACCGGGGTCGTGGAACCAGCGCACCGAATCGCCGTAGAGCTTGGTCTGGTCGATGGTCTGCGGCGCACCCACGTCGCGCAGTTCGGGCGGTCGGTCGGCGGTGAGCACCAGCATCGGAACGTGCGACAGGTGCGCCTCGGCGACGGCGCCGTGGAAGTGCGTGGCAGCGGTGCCGCTGGTGCACAGCAACAACGCAGGCACCCCGGTGGCGAGCGCACTGCCGAGCGCGGCGAACGACGCCGACCGCTCGTCGTGGTAGACGTCGACGCGCAGGTCGGGGCAGGCAGCGATGGCAAGAGCCATCGGGGTGCTGCGCGAGCCTGGCGCAATCACGGCGTGGCGCATGCCATCGCGCACCCATTGGTCGACCAGGGTGGCGCACATCGTCGCGGCTGCAGTCACGACCTGCACGATAGGGGCGTATCGTGGCCGGTGATGCGTCCTGTGCTCGAGGTCGAGGTCTGGTCCGATGTGGTGTGCCCCTGGTGCTACATCGGCAAACGGCGGTTCGAACGCGCCGTCGCCGAGGTGGCCGACGAGGTGGAGGTGCGCCTCGTCTACCGCCCCTACCAACTCGACCCCACCGCGTCGCCCGGTATGGCCACTCCCGTGGTCGAGGCCTACGCCAAGAAGTTCGGCGGCCCCGAACGCGCTGCCCAGATCATCGACCACGTCAGCACCGTCGCCGCCGGCGATGGCCTGGAGTTCCGCATGGACCGGGCCATTCGGGCCAACACGCTGATGGCCCACCGACTGTTGTGGCTCACTACCGCCACCGGCCACCAACAGGCGCTGAAGGAGCGGCTGCTGCAGGCCTACTTCTGCGACGGCCTCGATGTGGGCGACCCCGATGTGCTGGCCGACTGCGCTGCCGATGTGGGCCTCGACCGCGACACCGTGCGCGCCTTCCTCGACAGCACCGACGGCGTCGACCAGGTGCGCGAGCAACTCGCCTTCGCTCACGACAACGGCATCACCGCCGTTCCCACCTACGTGTTCGGCACCCCCGGCAGCGAGCAGCGCTGGATGGTCCCTGGGGCACAGGACTCGGAGTTGTTCGTGCGGGCCCTGCGCCGCCTCGCCGAACGGGCCGGCGATGACAGCTGACTGGTCGCCCCTCGGCGGCTCGCTGGGCGCGCAGCGCACGGGCAGTGGGCCGCGGGTGGTGTTCGTGCACGGCTTCACCCAGACCGGCGAGTCGTGGCGCACCGTGGCCGAGCAGGTTGTCGGCGCCGGCTACGAAGTGGTGCTGGTCGACCTGCCGGGCCACGGGGCGTCGGGCAACGTGCGCGCCGACCTGCGCCGCGCGGCCGACCTGTTGGCTGCCACAGCCGGTCAGGCCACCTACGTGGGCTACAGCCTCGGTGGCCGGGTGTGCCTGCACCTCGCCATCATGTACCCGCACATCGTCGAGCGCCTGGTGCTGCTGGGCGCCACCCCTGGCCTCGACGACGACGACGAACGTGCCGCCCGGCGAACCGCCGACGACGCCCTGGCCGAACGCATCGTCGACATCGGCACCGCGGCGTTCCTCACCGAGTGGCTGCAGCTGCCGCTGTTCGACGGACTGGTGCCGTCGCCCACCGACATGGCGGCCCGGCAGGCCAACACGCCCGCCGGCCTGGCCAGCAGCCTGCGCCTGGCGGGCACCGGTACACAACTGCCGCTGCGCGACCGCCTGCACGAGCTGAACATGCCGGTGCTCACCCTGGCCGGCGAACGCGACGCAAAGTTCGCACCCATCGCCCAGCAGATCGCGAACACCGTCGCCGACGGCGAGTACCAGTCTGTTGCCGACGCGGGCCATGCCGCCCATCTGCAGCAGCCCGCCGCCGTGGCTGGCCTGTTGGTCGAGTGGTTGCACACCAGCGCCATCAGGCGCTGAGCACCACACCCACTGCCGTCAGCAGCCCCGCCACCAACTGCACGCGCCCGGTCTCGCCCAGCACGGCGATGAGGTCGCGGCCCGCTGCACCGGCCAGCACCCGCCGGGCGGGCACCACCGCCAGCGGTACGGCCACCAGCCCGGCCAGCGCACCCATCCGCCCGGTGAGCGCAACCACGATCACCAGCACGAAGGCGCCCGCCAGCAGGGCGACGTACAGCCACCGGGTGGCTGCATCGCCCAGCCGGACGGCGAGCGTGCGCTTGCCCGCCACGGTGTCGGTGGGGATGTCGCGCAGGTTGTTCACCACCAGCAACGCGCACGCCAGGCAGCCGGCCACACAGCCCAGCATCCAGGCCCGCCCGGGCAACGACTCGACCACCACGAACGTGGTGCCCACCGTGGCCACCAGGCCGAAGAACACGAACACGAACACCTCACCGAGGCCCAGGTAGCCGTAGGGGTTCGACCCGCCCGTGTAGAACCACCCGGCGAGGATGCTGGCCACACCCACGACGAGCAGCCACCACGAGGTGGCGGCGGCCAGCACCAGGCCCGCCACGGCGGCCACACCGAACGCCGCGAACGCCGCCCGCTTCACCGCCGAGGCCGAGGCCAACCCGCTTCCCACCAACCGCACCGGCCCCACCCGCACCTCGTCGGTGCCGCGCACACCGTCGCTGTAGTCGTTGGCGTAGTTCACGCCCACCTGCAGCGCCAGGCTCACCACCAGCGCCAGCGCCACGGTCCACCAGCGCGCATCGGGCTCGCCCGCGGCTGCCGCGGCGCCCAGCGCAACCGGCACCACCGCGGCAGGCAGCGTGCGCGGGCGGGCGCCGAGCACCCATCGATTCGTCGTCATCGGCCCAGTCTGACGCGTCGACCACGCCGCGGCGCGACCGTATCCTGCATCGATGCCTCATCTCGTCGCGCTCGACCTGCCGGGTGGCCCTGGCTTCGTCGACGCGCTGCGCCGGGTGTGGGACCGCGGCGATGCGGTGCTGCCGGTCGACCAGCGTCTGCCCGGCCCGGCACGCGACGCGCTCTTCGCCGCCCTGCGCCCCGGCCGCATCGTCGATACCGACGGGGAGCACCCGCTCGACGGCGATCCGGTCGAGCCGGGCGATGCGCTGGTGATGCCGACGAGCGGTTCCACCGGCACTCCGAAGGGCGTCGTGCACACGATGGCAGGCCTGGAGGCATCGGCGCAGGCGGGCAACGCCCGGCTGGGTGTCGAGGCCTCCGATCACTGGCTCGCCTGCCTGCCGCTCGCCCACATCGGCGGCTTCACGGTCATCACCAAGGCGCTCACCGCGGGCACCCCGCTGACGGTCCTCCCCGGCTTCGACGCTGCCGAGGTGACCGCGCAGGCACGCGCCGGCGCCACCCTGGTGTCGCTCGTACCCACCACCCTGGCTCGCATCGACCCGTCGCTGTTCCGCGTGGTGCTGCTCGGCGGCAGTCGCCCGCCGCTCGATCGACCGGCAAACGTGGTGGCCACCTACGGCCTCACCGAGACCGGCAGCGGCGTGGTGTACGACGGGCTGCCGCTCGACGGTGTGGAGGTGCGCATCGCCGCCGACGGCGAGATCCTCGTCCGCGGCCCGATGCTGATGCGTTGCTACCGCGACGGCTCGTCCTCCATCGACGCCGACGGTTGGCTGCACACCGACGACCTCGGCACCCTCGGCCCCGACGGCCACCTCCAGGTGCAGGGCCGGCGCGGTGACATGATCGTGACCGGCGGCGAGAACGTGTGGCCCGACGCAGTCGAGCGCGTCATCGCCGACCTACCCGGTGTGGCCGAGGTGGCGGTGGCCGGCGTTCCCGACCCCGAGTGGGGCCAGCGAGTCGTGGCATGGGTGGTGCCCGCCGGAACTGCCGCCCCGTCGCTGGCCGATCTCCGTGCTGCGGTGGGCCAGCGCCTGGCCGCCTTCATGGCGCCGAAGGAGCTGCACCTCGTCGAGGCCCTCCCCCGCACCGCCATCGGCAAGGTGTCGCGAACGACACTGGTGCACCACCACGGAGCATCACCGACCACCACCGAGAGTGACGACTAGCCTGCCGGGCCATGCAGGCTGAGACACGCGCTCCACTCGCACTCGTCACCGGGGCCGCCTCGGGCATCGGTCGGGCGATCGTCGACCGTCTCGTGCGCGACGGAGTGGTGGTGCTCGCCGGCGACATCGATGCAGCCGGCCTCGCCACGCTGGCGCAGCAACACGGCGACCGGGTGGTGACGATGCACTGCGACGTCACCGACGAGGCATCGATCGCCGCGTTGGCCGACCGCTCGCTCGAACTCGGCGGCCTCGACATGGCCGTGGCGAACGCCGGCAAGGGCGGCTACGGACCCCTGGTCGAGCTCTCGCTCGACTCGTGGCGCGAGGTCATCGACCTGTGCCTCACCGGCGTGTTCCTCACCATCAAGCACGCCGGACGCTGTATGCGCGACGGCGGCTCGATCGTGAACATCGCCTCGCTGAACGCCGTCCAGCCAGCAGAGGGCATGGGCGCCTACTGCGCCGCAAAGGCGGGCGTGGCCATGCTCACCCAGGTGGCCGCTATGGAACTGGGCCATCACCGCATCCGCGTGAACACCGTGGCCCCGGGCTTGGTGCAGACCGCCGCCACGGGCACGTTCTGGGTGCTGCCCGGTGTGGTCGACGAGTTCGTCGAGAACACCACGGTGGGCCGCTTCGCCCAGCCCAGCGACATCGCCGACCTGGTGTCGTTCCTCCTCGGCCCCGAGTCGACGTTCATCTCGGCGGGGTTCTACTCGGTCGACGGTGGCGCCACCACCAAGCGCTATCCCGACCTCCCCGCTGCGTTCCAGCGCTTCGCCGAAGGCACCGCCGGGGCATGACGGCGACGGCACCGCGCCTGCCGCGCCCCTACTGGCGCCTCTGGACGGCCAGTGCCGTCTCGAACCTGGGCGACGGCATGTACCTCGTCGCCATCCCACTCATCGCGGCCCGCATCACCGACAGCGCGGTCGGCGTCGCCCTCGTGGCTGCGTTCGCGTCGCTGCCCTGGATGCTGCTGTCGATCCCCATCGGGGCGCTCGTCGACCGGCGCGACCGGCGCAGCATCATGGTGCGTGCCAACCTGTTCCGCTCCATGGTGGTAGGCGCGCTTGCCGTCGTGGTGGCCACCGACCAGGTCGAGTTGTGGATGCTGTGGGCCGCAGCGCTCGCCCTGGGCGTTGGCGAGGTGTTCTTCGACAACGCCACCGTCGCCCTCGTTCCCGGGCTGGTGCCGGAGGAGCAGCTCCCCCGCGCCAACGGCCGGCTCTATGCCGCCGAACTCGGGGCGAACGGATTCATCGGCACCCCGCTCGGCGGTGTGCTGTTCGCCGTGGCGGCCTACCTGCCGTTGGTGGTCGACGCCTGGTCGTTCGCGTTCGCAGCACTCTTGCTGATGTCGCTCAACCGGGATCGCCGGGTCGATGCACCGTCGGAACTCCTCCCTTCCACACCGACGACCCGTCTGCGAGACGACATCCGCGTGGGGTGGCGCTTCTTGTGGGACCACCCCATCCTGCGGCCGCTCGCGACTGCTTTCGCCATCGTGATGTTCGCCTTCCAGATGCCGCTCGCAGTCCTGGTGCTGTTCGTGCGCGACACCCTGGGCCTCGGACCACGCGGCTACGCCGCCTTCCTCACCATCATCACCATCGGCCCCGTCATCGGCGGTCTCATCGGCGATCGGGTCGTGTACCGCCTCGGACGCTCGCGCAGCATGTTCCTGGCGCTCGGTACCTGGATCGTCTGTCTCGGCCTCACCGCGGCCTATCCCCACGTCGGATTCGTCATCGTCGCGGCCACCGTGCAGGCCGTGGCCACGACGGTGTGGAACATCACCACCGTGTCGCTGCGTCAGGTGGTGGTGCCGAACGAACTGTTCGGCCGTGTGAACAGCATCTACCGCTGGTGCGGGTGGGGAATGATGTCGATCGGTGCGCTGGCGGGCGGCTTGGTGGCCAGCCGGTTCGGGATGCGTGCCCCCTACGTGGCCGCAGCCTGCGTGATCGGCCTCGCGGTCGTGGTGCTGGCTCGTGGCATCGATCGCGAGGTGGTCGACGATGCCACGGCCTCGATGCACCGACCGCAGGTCGATCAGGGCGCATCGTGATCGACGACGCAATCGCCTAATCGACGTCGTCGTGGTGAGCGGTGCGCTGCACGCGCACCCGACGCACCCGGCGGCCTTCCATCTCGACCACCGTGAGCGTCCAGCCGTCGAACGGCACCGCCTCGCCCTCGTCGGGCACGTGTTCGAGCGTGCCGAACAGGAAGCCGCCCACGGTCTCCCAGTCGTCGTCGGGCAGCCGAACATCGAGCAGTTCGTTGAGGTCGCTGATGCTGAGTCCTCCGTCGACCACGTACTCGCCCTCGGCGACGTGCTCGATCGTCGGCTCCTCTTCGTCGTGTTCGTCGACGATCTCGCCCACCAACTCCTCGAGGCAGTCCTCGAGGGTGATGAGGCCGGAGATGGCGCCGTACTCGTCGGCCACGAGAGCGAGGTGGAACTTCTCGGCCTGCATCTCGCGCATCAGGCGGTTGACCGGCTTGTTCTCGGGCACGAAGCGCACCGACCGCAAGTACTCGATCACCGGCTTGGAGCCTCCGCCTTCGCGCTCGGCGCGCATCAGGTCTTTCGTGAAGGCCAGGCCCACCACGTCGTCGTCCTCGTCGGGGCCCAGCACCGGTAGGCGGCTGAAGCCGTGCTCGATCGCCACATCGAGCGCCTCGGTGACCGTGGAGCCGTGGTCGATCGTGACGATGTCGGGCCGTGGCACCATCACCTCGCGGGCAACGGTGTCGCCGAACTCGATGATGCTCTCGATGAGCTCGCGCTCCTCGTGCTCGACCACGCCCTCCTCGGCCGCCGCTTCGACGATGCCGAGGAGCTCCTGCTCGTTCACGAATGGGCCCTTCTCGAGGCCCTTACCGCGCACGATCACATTGGTGAGCCCGATCAACCCGCGCGACACCCACTGCAGCGGACCGAAGCTCACCAGCGCCGCCACCGGGCGAGCCGTCACCTTCGCCGCCCGCTCGGGGTAGAGGACCGCGTAGGTCTTGGGCACGGCCTCGGCCAGCACGAAGAACACGATGACGTTCACGACCACACCGATGGCGACACCGGCCGCACCGAACAGGCGGCCCGCCACGATGCCGGTGAGCGTGGCTTGCACGGTCTGGCAGATGTTCACCGTGAGCAGGAGGGGGTTCACCCAGCGTTCGGGCTCCTCGACAAGGCGCAGCAAGGCCTTGCCAGCCTTGCCGTGTTTGTCGGCCAACGACGCCGCCTTGTGGCGACTGATGCGCGACAGACCCATCTCGGCGACCGAGAGGAAGATGAGCACCAACAGCAGCACGACGATGGCGACCAGCATCCATACGTCGGTACCGGTGAGCGATTGGGCGATCATTCCTGCTCCTGACGGAAGGCCACGGGTGCGGGGCCCTGCCAATGATGACGTTCGAGGATCTCGAGTTCGCGGGCCCGCATCGCCAGCGCCTCGGCTGGCTCGGCGTGGTCGTGGCCGAGCACGTGCAAGATGCCGTGCACCACCAGCAAAGCGAGCTCGTCGTCGAGCGTGCCAGCGTGTTCGGGTGCCTGTGCCGCAGCGACCGCAGGGCAGATGACCACATCGCCCAGCAGCAACGGCATATCGCCCGGATCGATCGGTGCCCGGTCGGGCCCACGAGTGGCGCCAGCCGGGATGACCAACTCGGTGACATCGTGCGCGTCGAGCGGAAAGGCGAGCACATCGGTGGGCGCAGCCTTGCCCATGTGCACCTCGTTCAACTCGGCCATGTCGGCCTCACCGACGAACATCACCGACAACTCGGCCAGACCGCGAACGCCCTCGTCGACCAGCACTGCCATCGCGAGGCGCTGCCAGCGGGCGAGATCGAGCTCGACCGATGTCTGCTCGTCGATGCAGACCACCTCGATGTCGCCATCGCCGCCCACGCGCGATGGCCGACCGAGACGAGGCGGTGGAGGATCATCCACGGCGATCGCCCTGACGCTCGTAGGCCGCCACGATGTCGGCGACGATGCGGTGCCGCACCACGTCGCCGGCCCCGAGATGCACGAACTCGAGCCCGTCGATGCCTTGCAGCACGCGTTCGAGGCCGAGCAAACCGCTGCGGCCATCGGGCACGTCGATCTGGGTGGTGTCGCCCGTGACCACCACCTTCGAGCCGAAGCCGATGCGGGTGAGGAACATCTTCATCTGCTCGGGCGTGGCGTTCTGCGCCTCGTCGAGGATGATGAAGCTGTTGTTCAGCGTGCGGCCACGCATGAAGGCCAGCGGCGCCACTTCGACGGCCTGGCGCTCCTGCATCTTCTGCGCACCCTCGGGCTCGACCATGTCGTACAGCGCGTCGTAGAGCGGCCGCAGGTACGGGTCGATCTTGGCCATTAGGTCGCCCGGCAGGAAGCCCAGCCGCTCGCCGGCCTCGACGGCAGGCCGGGTGAGGATGATGCGCTGCACCTGCTTCGACTGCAGCGCTTGCACCGCCATCGCCACAGCCAACCAGCTCTTGCCGGTACCGGCCGGGCCGAGCCCGAAGGTGATGACGTTGTTGCGGATGGCATCGACGTAGCGCTTCTGGCCGGCAGTCTTCGGACGCACCGCCTTGCCCTTGGCGCCGCGGAGCACGTCGTCGGTGAGCACGGTGCTGGGGCGCTCGTCGTTGCGCACCATGTCGATCGAGCGAGCGAGGCTGGCTTCGTCGAGGTGCTGGCCACGCTGCAGCAGCAGCACGAGCTCTTCCACCAACCGACCGGCCACGGCAGCACCAGGGCCGTCGAGGTGCACCTCGTTGCCGCGCACCACAATGGTGGCACCCGGGAACGCGGCCTCGACCTGGCGGAGGAACACGTCGCGTGGGCCACAGAGGGCCGACATGAGGTGGGTACCCGGGACGACGACGGTGTAGGCGGTGGTGGTGGAGGTCATGTGGCACCGGTGAGGCTAGCGAATCCTCACCAGGTGCGGGTGACTAGGCCGGAACGGCCTCGGCGCCCTGGTCGAACTGCTCCTGGTATCGCACACCCTGCGAGAAGTCGGCGGCGAAGTAGCGCTGCACGGCAACGAGGTCGACCGAGGTGCCACGCGACACCATGGCTGCCATCCTCGACATGATCTCGGCCAGACCGCCGGTGTCGGCCTTCTGGTTCGACTCAGGGGTATCGAACACCAGCAGCGCGCCCTCGGCCGCCTCGACCGCCAGCGCCTCGCGGGCCATACGGGCGAGCGCTCCCTTGGCTCCCCATGCCGGGTCGACCACCACCCAGAGGAGGTAGTGGACCCGCTGCTCGAGGGTCTGCTCCTGATAGTTGGTCTCGAAAAAGGCGCGGCTGAGATACCGGGTTGCGGCGAACTGGGTGGCGACGACCGCGCTGCCGATTGGTTGGCTGCCCTCCCACCCCACCCAGGTGCGGTTGGTGGGGTCGCGGAGCACCTCGTCGAACTCGTGACGGAAGAACATCTCACGCGTGGCCGCCGACTCGGCCGTCTGGCGGTAGCAGCGCTCGTAGTGTTCCCAGAGACGATCGATCAACGCAGGATCGCTCACTCCTCGGTGCTGGGTGACAAACACGGGGCCGCCTCTCGAACAACAATCGTTCGAGAACGGCGAAGCCAGCCCCGAACGGGACCTCCGCTTGTGACGGAAAATATCATTTCTTGCATGTCGCTGTCTACACCGGACGGTGAAAGGGGTCCATCGACGGTACGAGGCTCCCCGTGGCGACTACTTCCATTCGAGTGATCAGATTGCTGCTGATCGTCGGCGTGCTCGCCGCTGCGTCGACGTTCGTACTCGACCGCGGAATCGTGGACATCATCTACACGCTGAGCGCACTGCAGGTGCTGTTCGCCGTGGTGGTGAGCCGCCGAGTGCACCGCACCCCACGGCCCCTCGTCTGGAGCCTCGCCCTGATCGGCACCCTGTTCGCCCTGGCCACCGTCTTCGGTGGCCTCGTCGGCAGCCTGTTGCAGCTCGCCGGCGCCCTGTGCATCATCACGCCCCTGATCTTCCTCGTGCGTCAGCAGCGCTTGGCGCGGGCGTCGGCGGTGATGGTCGATGGCTTGATCATCGGTTTGGGTGCCTGGCTGCTCACCTGGGTCGTCTTCGTGCAGCCGACCCTCGCGCGAAGCGATGAGAACCTGGTCATGTCGATGGTGGTCGGCTTCTACCAACCCGCAGGAGCAGTGATCCTGTTCCTCATGTGTCTGTTCGTGTTCCGCAGCGGCCGTCGGTCGCCGGCGATGCTGTTCATCGCATCGAGCGTGGTCGCCATGTTGGTGGGCGACACGGCATATGCGCTGGTCGAAGCCGGACATGCGGGTGACTCAGCGCTGCACCTGGCCGAAGCCTGCTACATCATCGGCTACGTCTGCGTGTCGGCCGCCTTCTTGCACCCCAGCATCGCCAGCCGCGAAGACCCCACACCGCGAGCCCCGAACCAGCGTCTGGTGGTGCGCCTGGTGGTGACCACGCTGGCCCTGGTCGTCCCCTTCGTCGTCATCGCCGTCTCCGGACCGACCAACACCACCGACGTCGTCATCCGTGCAGTGTCGGCAGCGGTGCTCGCAGCTGCGGTCACGTTGCGGGTGGTCGAGTCGGTGCGGGCCAACGCTCGGGCCCAGCAGCGACTCCTCGAGCAGGCCCGCATCGACGACCTCACCGGTCTGCCGTCTCGCCCAGCAGTGCTCGAACTGCTGCAGGCATACACGATGGAACTGTGGCGCCCCGACCGCGAGCCCACGGTGTTCCTCATCGACCTCGACCGGTTCAAGAACATCAACGACAGCCTCGGCCACGAAGCCGGCGACGAGTTGCTCGTCATCGTCGCCCAGCGACTGGTCAGCGTGGTGCCCACCGATGCAATGGTGGCGCGACTGTCGGGTGACGAATTCGTGGTGGTCGACCCCACCAGTCGCACCCTCGATTCGGCTGCACCACTGGCCGACAAGATCCAGTCGATCTTCCGCGAGCCGATCTCCATCGGCCAAGGCGACGTGTTCGTGACCGCCAGCATCGGCGTGGCCTCAGTGACGTCGATCACTGCCCGACCCGACAAGGTGCTGCGCAACGCCGACACCGCCATGTATCGGGCAAAGGACTCGGGCCGCAACTGCGTGGCCTTCTTCGACGATTCGATGCACGAGCGCATCTCGCACCGCCTCGCTGTGGAGACCGCGCTGTACCGCGCCCTCGACCGTCGCGAGTTGCGTCTCTTCCACCAGCCGATTCTCGACATCTCCACGGGCGAGGTGTCGGGGTTCGAGGCGCTGATGCGCTGGCAACAGGCCGACGGCACCATCGTGTCGCCCGCCGAGTTCATCCCCATCGCCGAAGAGACCGGCACCATCGTCCCCATCGGTGCGTGGGCCCTGCTCGAGGCGCTCACCCAGTTGCGCAGTTGGATCGACGACGGCATCTGCAGCCCCGACGCGACGATGTCGGTGAACGTCTCACCGCGTCAGCTGTCGGACCCGAACCTCACGTCGGTCATCGCTGAGGCGATCAGCCGCTCCGGTGTCCGGCCCGAGCAACTGTGGGTCGAGATCACCGAGAGCCTGATGATCTCCGACCCCGAGTCGGCCCTGGCCCGTCTGCAGACCATCCGCGACCTCGGCGCACGCCTGGCCCTCGACGACTTCGGCACCGGGTACTCGTCGCTGTCGCTGCTGCAGCGTTTCCCGCTGCAACGCCTGAAGATCGACCGGGCCTTCGTGCGCGGCATCGCGGACAACCCGAGCGACCAGGCGCTGGTGCGCACCATCATCGCCATGGGCCACTCCCTGCATCTCGACATGGTGGCCGAGGGTGTGGAGACGCTGAGCCAGTTGCGGGTACTCGACGAACTGAACTGCCAGAAGGCCCAGGGCTTCCTGATCAGCCACCCGGTGCCCGCTGAGGCGATGCGCACCACCGTGGCCGGGCTCGAGCGCATGAGCAGCTTCCCGCTGCTGCGCGGCGCCCGCCGCGTGGGCCAGCTCTGAGACCGACTACTCGCTGCGACGGCGTCGCCGCTCGCGTCCCTCGCCGCTCTCGGTGGGTGCGGCGTTGGTGAGCGGGCCCACCCTGGCGATGATGTCGTCGACGGTTGGTGCCGCAGCTGGCACTCGTTCGTCGAGTGCCCGCCGCATCGCGGCCAGGTGGGTCGGAGTGGTGCCACAGCACCCGCCCACGATGCGTGCCCCGGCATCTGCGGCCATCACGGCGTAGACAGCCATCAACTCGGGCGTGCCCGAATAGACCACCTCGGTGCCACGGAACTGCGGGATACCGCAGTTGCCCTTTGCCACGACGGGCGCGTGCGGCACCGAGCACATCGACGTGACCGTGACCAGCATGTCGCTGGCACCGACACCGCAGTTGGCGCCATACGCCAACGGCGCTTCGGCAAGTCCTTCGAACACGGGGCCGAGCGCGTTCGGCATCAGCCCCATCATCGTGCGGCCAGCGGTGTCGAACGAGCAGGTGCACACGTACGGCGCCCCGATCGAGATGGCTGCCTCGGCGGCGGCACGCACCTCCTCTGCAGCCGACATCGTCTCGATCCAGATCACGTCGGCACCTCCTGCGATGAGGCCCCACATCTGCTCCTGGAACGACGCCACCGCCACCTCGTGGGTGAGCGCGCCGAGCGGCTCGAACAGTTCGCCAGTGGGCCCCACCGAACCGGCCACCACCACCGGCCGTGGTGCAGCGTCGGCCACCCCACGGGCCAACTGCGCGGCACGCTCGGCGAACTCGAACACGCGGTCCTGGGCACGGTGCAGTTTCAGACGTTGGGCGCTGCCACCAAAGCTGTTGGTGAGGATGATGTCGGCCCCGGCGTCGACGAACTGCTGGTGGAGGCCGACCACACGCTCGGGATGCTCGAGATTCCAGAGTTCGGGTGGATGCCCGGCGGTGAGCCCGACGGCGAAGTAGTTGGTACCGGTGGCGCCATCGGCCAACAGCACATCGCGGGTGGCGAGCAACTCGGCGAGCGTGGTGCGCATCGTGTCTCCAGAGATGGGGAACCCCAGCCTACTGAGGCTCCCCGCTGAAGCCGGACCAGCTGAAGGCTGGCCGCGCGAACACCTCGCGCAACACAGGCTCGAACGATTCGAGCGGATCGCTCGCATAGTCAGGGTCGAACGACGCCTGGTCCCACCGCTCGCAGAACCGCACACAGCTGTCGTACCACGGGTGGTCGCGGTACTCGTCGCGACCGTGGGGGTCGAGGTCGAGGTGCTGCCCGTAGTACGCCATCTGGAACAACCCGTGCATGGTGACCACCCAGGTCACCTCCTCCGACACGTACGGTCGGATGATGGCCGCCGCAACCTGCGAGTGGTTCTCGGGTGCCAGTTCGTCGCCGATGTCGTGCAGCAGCGCGGCCACGATCCAGTCGATGTCGGCGCCGTCGCGACGGGCCCGAGTGGCCGACTGGAGCGAATGCTCGAGGCGACTGACGCGATAGCCGGCCAGGCCGTCGCCGAGGCGACGCAAGCCGTCGATCAACCGGTCGGGCAGGGCGTCGATGTAGGTGCGTTCGAGACGGTGCAGCAACTGGTAGTCGTCGCGGGTTCCGTCGATCATCTGCGTGAAGCTCACCAGGTCGGCCATGGCTGCAGCGTACGAGGTGGTGTCTGGCAGACTTGTGCCATGACCGCCACCTTCACCCGCATGGACGAGTCGACCGCTGAGGAATGGGCGGTCATCGGCAAAGAGACGTCTCGCAACCAGGGCCGCGTCGCCGAGCGTGTGCTCGGTCTGCTGCGCTCGTTGTCCGACATCACCGACGGCTTCGCCACCGATCAGCTCACTCACTGCCTGCAGACCGCCACGCTAGCGCAGCAGGCCGGGGCCGACGACGAGATGGTGGTGGCATCGTTGTGCCACGACATCGGCAAGGCCATCAGCGTGCCCAACCACGGAGCCATCGCCGCCGAGATGCTGAAGCCGTACGTGCGCCCCGACGTCTACCACTCGATCAAGCACCACCAAGACTTCCAGGGCCGCCACTACTACAACCACTTCGGCATGAGCACCGAGTTGCGCGAGCAGTACCGCGACCAACCCTGGTTCGCACTGTGCGAGCAGTTCACCGACGACTGGGACCAGGTGGCCTTCGACCCGAACGGCCACACCGAGTC
>JBIKLX010000240.1:0-4111 GCA_044359565.1 Ilumatobacteraceae bacterium | reverse complement strand
CCACTCGGGTGGTTCCACGAACCTGTCCGGTGGCTGGCTGAAGGCACTGGAGGTGTTGAACGACCAGGCCCGGCCGGGTGCCCTCACCCGCATCGTGCTGCTCACCGACGGGCAGGCCAACCACGGAATCACCGATGAAGATCGCCTGGCCACCATGGCCGGTGGGGCGGCCGGCAAGGGCGTGAGCACCTCGTGCATCGGGTTCGGCGCCGACTACTCCGAGGGGCTGCTGGCGGCGATGGCCAACGCCGGCCGGGGTAACGACTACTGGTGCGCCGGGCCCGACCAGGCTGCCGCGGTGTTCACCAGCGAGTTCGAGGGCCTGGCGAGCGTGGTGGCGCAGAACGTGTCGGTGGAATTGCGGCCCGGTGCCGACGTGATAGAGCTGCACGTGCTGAACGAGTTCCCCATCACCTCGGTGGCGGGTGGGATGCAGGTGGCGTTAGGCGATGCCTACGGTGGCGAGCGCCGCCGGGTGGTGGCGATGCTGCGCCTGGCGCCCCAGTTCGAGGCCCGGGCGGTGGCCGCTGGTGAGGCCGTCATCCGCTGGGTGGCCGTGGGCGACGACACGTCGCTGCACGCCGTGACCATCCCGCTGGTGGTGAACGCCGGCGAGAACCCCGACACGGCCGATGCCGAAGTGGTCGAGCAGGTGCTCGTGCTGCGTGCCGCCCGCGAGCAGGCCGAGGCCCACCGCGAGATCGGGCGCGGCAACTACGACGCTGCGGCGCGGCTGCTGGGTGATGCGGCCGACAACCTGCTGCACTCAGCCCTGCCCGAGCACGACCGCCGGATGCGCGAGTTGCGCGACGAGGTCGACCGGCTCGCCGTGGGCGACTGGGACAACGGTTCGAGCAAGCGGCTCTTCTCCACCAGCCGCAGCACGTCGCGCGGCCGCAAGAGCCGCTTCGACGAGGAGCCGGGCGAGTCGTGAGCGGAGCGAGCGATGGGCGACCGATTCGTTCTTTCGCCACCGGGCAGCGTGAGAGACTTCACGGCGGCGGGAGGTGATGTCGATGCATCGGCAGCAGTGGGGGTGGGCCGGGTCGGTCGAACAGTTCCTCGAGACGCCGCTCGACCAGTGGCTCGACTCACTATCGGCTCACACCCGTGCATTGATCGGGGGCTCACCGTCGAGCCAACAGGTGACCGCCTGGCGAGATGAGCACGATGTGCTCCGGGTGGCGCTCCGCGATGTGTGCGTGGCCGAGCCAGCCGCAACGGGTTGGGGGCTGGTGTTCGAGTACGAGTTGCCGTTGGAAGGCGGCCGGCGGCCCGACGTCGTGGTGCTCACCGGTCACGCTATGGCCGTACTCGAGTTCAAACAGGACCCTCGCGTCACGCCCGCCGCCATCGACCAGGTGAAGGCCTACGCCCGCGACCTGATGGAGTACCACGCAGCGTCGCATGGTGTGCGCGCCAATCCGGTGCTCGTGCTCACCCGAGCCTCTGACCCGCCTTCCGACGATGAGGTGCAGATCGTCGATCCGACCTCGCTTGCTGCCGCAGTCCTGCGAAGTGCCCGACCCGGGCACATCGCACTCGACGAGTGGCTGCATGCCCGGTATGAGCCGCTGCCGATGCTGGTTGCTGCCGCTCGGCGCATCTTCCAACACGAGCCCCTGCCGGTCATCAAAAGCGCCCTGGCAACCAGCATCCCGCAGGCCGTCGAACTGCTCGGGCAGTTGGCGGAGGAGGCGGGCCGCGATCGGCACCGGGTGCTGGCTTTCATCGCCGGTGTCCCCGGCTCCGGTAAGACGCTCGCCGGGCTGTCGCTCGTGTACGAGCGGGTGTCGCGGATGTCGGCGGCAACGTTCCTCTCGGGCAACGGGCCACTGGTGGAGGTGTTGCGCGATGCGCTGAAGAGCCGTGTGTTCGTGAACGATCTCCACGCCTTCATCAAGACCTACGGCACATCGACCAGGATTCCGAACGAGCACGTGATCGTGTTCGACGAGGCACAGCGGGCCTGGGACGCCGACTACATGAAGTACAAGAACGGCATTCACCGCAGCGAACCCGACCTTCTGGTCGACGTAGGCGAGCGACTTCCCGAGTGGGCGATGCTCGTCGGCCTCGTGGGTGATGGCCAGGAGATCCACGTCGGCGAGGAAGCCGGTATCGACCAGTGGCACGATGCCGTCCGTCCCAGTCGTGGGCGCCAGCAGTGGCGCGTGCATTGCCCGCCTCGACTGCGATCGGCCTTCACCGAAGTGGCTGCCCAAGAGCACGAAGTGCTCGACCTGACGGTGAGCCTGCGCTCGCGCCGGGCCGACCACCTGCACGACTGGGTGGTGGCGCTGCTCGACGGGCGACTCGGCGATGCGGCACGGCTTGCAACGCGCATCCACGCTGCGGCCTATCCGATGTACGTCACCCGCGACATCGATGCCGCCCGGCGCTATGTGTGGGACCTGTACGGCAACAACGTCGAGAAGCGCTACGGCCTGCTGGCGTCGTCGCGCAACACCAACCTTCCGAAGCACGGGGTTGACTCGTCGTTCCCGGCCACAAAGAAGATCAAGTTGGCGCGCTGGTTCAACGAGTCGCGTGGGCACCCGCAATCGTGTTGCGAACTACGCGATGTGATCACCGAGTTCCAATGCCAGGGCCTGGAGCTCGACCTGCCAGTGGTGTGCTGGGGCAACGACCTCACCTGGACGGGGCGGGCGTGGGACTACCGGCCCGTGCGGTCGCAGTATCCAATGCACGACCAGGCGGCGATTCGGCGCAACGCCTACCGAGTGCTCCTCACCCGCGGCCGCGACGGCATGGTGGTGTTCGTGCCGCCGGAGCGGGCGATGGACCAGACCGAACACGCCCTGCTCGCTGCAGGGGTGCGGCCGCTCGAGATGCCGGTAGCTGCGGCACGACAGGCGTGATGGGCACAGTGACCGCAGCTTCGCCTGCGGGAGGTTCGGCGCCAGGGTGGTTCATTGCTGTCCTCTTCGCGGTCTGGCTCACCATCCTCATCACGAAACTCACGATCGGGATTCGGCGAAGCCGAGCGGAGGGTGAGCGTTCGTGGTGGCGGGCCTTCGACAGTGCGGCTGACGCCACCTTTCGTCACCCGAGAACCGACCCGGCCGCGCTGATCTTGGCCATCACCGCCGGGTACCTGCTGCTCATCGCATTCGTCGCGCGTCGTTCGCCCCCGGTCTCCATCGGTCTGATCGTCCTTCCACTCGTTGTGGTCGCCGTTGTCGGCTTTCGTCGGCTCGGGCGCCAAATGCGGTCACACGACATCGACGACCACGATCAGCAGACCCCCGGCAGCGAAGACTCCCGCGCCGCCGACTGACCTCGGCAGCGATCGGGTGTCGTCGCAACTAGCCTCGCCCGGGTGAGTCAGGCCGACGAGCAGCACGTCGTGGTGGGTGTCGACGGGGGCGGGACCAGCACCGACGTGCTGGTGGCCGACCTGAGCGGCACCGTGCTCGGCAGCGCCACCGGTGGGGGCAGCAACTGGGAGTCGGTCGGCCTGCCGGCCATGGCCGCCGAGGTGGCCCGCACCATCGACACGGCGCTCGCCGCCGCAGGCCGCGCCCGCCACCACGTGGTGGCGGCTGCCTACGGGTTGGCCGGGGTCGACTGGCCGAGCGATGTCGAGCCGGTGCGCCAGGCCATGGCCGAGGCCGGGCTCACCTGGCCAGCCACCGTCACCAATGACTCGTTCGTCGCGTTGCGGGCGGGCTGCAGCCAGCCATGGGGCATCGTGTCGAGCATCGGCACCGGTGCCGTCACCGCCGGCGTGAACCGCCACGGCCAGTCGTACCGCACCATGGCGGTCGGCTGGGGCGAACCCAGCGGGGCACACAGCATGGTGCGCGAAGCACTCGATGCCGTCGCCGCCGCCCACCACGGCGTCGCCCCCGCCACCGCCCTCACCGGTCAGTTCCTCATCGCGCTCGACGTGGCCACGGTCGACGAGCTGTTCGAAGCGGTCAGCCGGCGCCGCATCCGCATCGGTGCCCACCTCGCCCCACTGCTCGACCGGGCCGCTGCCGATGGCGACCGGGTGGCGCTCGACCTCATCGACTCGCTCGCCCGCCGTCACGCCGCGATGGTGGTGGCCGTGGCTGCCCGGCTCGACATGGCCGCCGACGAGTTC
>JBIKLX010000239.1:0-4136 GCA_044359565.1 Ilumatobacteraceae bacterium | reverse complement strand
GTTTCGCGGCACCCGGATGGCGTGACATGTTCTCGGCCGTCGCTGTGCACCTACAGTTCGGCGATGAGCGCTGAACCGCAAGCCGACCGTGTCCGCACCGAGCAGGTCGATCGAGTGATGGTCATCCACCTCGACGACGGCAAGGCGAACGCGCTCTCACCGGCGATGATGGCGGCCATCAATGCAGCACTCGATGCTGCCGAGGCCGACGACACCATCGGCGCCGTGGTGCTGCACGGGCGGCCCGGCGTGTTCTGCGCCGGGTTCGATCTGTCGGTGATGCGCGCCGGCGACCTGGCTGCCGTCGTGGCGATGGTGGCCGACGGCGGTTCGCTGGTGCACCGCCTGTACGGCTCGTCGCTGCCCGTCGTCGCCGCCTGCACCGGCCATGCCTTGGCCGCTGGCGCTTTGGTGCTGCTGGGGTGCGACGTGCGCATCGGCCAGCAACCCGACGGCGAGGCCACGCATCGCATCGGCTTGAACGAGGTGGCCATCGGCATGGTGCTGCCGGCCTGGGCGATGACCATCGCGGTCGAACGCCTCAGCCGCCGACACCTGCAGCGCGCCGTCGCCAACGCGCGCATCACCGACGCGCCGGGCGCGGTGGAGGCGGGTTATCTCGACGAACTGGTGCCAGCGGGCGAGGTGCTCGACACCGCGATCGCCCGCGCCCAGGAGCTGGCGGCAAGCCTGCACCGACGCGCCTACATCGGCACGGTGGCGGCGCTACGCGGCCACGTGCTGACGCGCATGGGTGCCGAGATCGCGGCCGACCGCGCCGCAGGCACCGTGCCCTCCGTCTGACGACGCCCGGCTCGATCAGTACTGCTGATCGGCCAACGACACACCGGCGGCCAGTGCCTCGAGCGCGAACCCGGCCGTGCGCCGGTAGCCCTCGGTCACCTGCAGGATCTCGGCCGGCGAGATGATGTCGTCGATGTGGGCGAACCCGTCGGGCGCGCGCTCTTCGACCAACTGCATCGGCAGCTCGGGGCCGTGGCCACGGTTGGCCAGCACGATGGCGCCCGTCGCTGGCCGGCGCACCTCGTCGTACCGCTGGAGCGCGGTGGTGAGGTCGTCGGGGTGGCTGCGCAGGCAGCCTGCCAGCGTGGCCGCATCGAGAATGGCCTGTGACGCACCGTTGCTGCCCACCGGATACATCGGGTGCGCCGCATCGCCGAGCAACGTCATCCGGCCGTGGGTCCAGCGATCGAGCGGGTCGCGGTCGACCATCGGGAACACGAACGTCCCCGGCGCCCGCCGCAGCAGCGCGGGCACATCGAGCCAGTCGAACACCCACGACTCGAACGAGGGCAGGTAGTCGTCGGGGTCGCCTGGGCGGTTCCAGTCCTCACGATCGGCGAGCTCCCGATCGTCGTAGCGCAGCTCGGCGATGAAGTTGAACAGTTGCTTCCCGTCGGGCAGATCGAGGATCGGGTAGCCGACGAACTTCTGGCGCGGGCTGCCTGCCCACACCAGGGTGCGGCCGTCGAGGATGGGTTCGTGTTCGACGACCCCGCGCCACAGCAGCGCTCCGTTCCACAGTGGCGGGCCCTGGTCGGGGTGCAACTGCTGCCGGGCTGCCGAGTGGATGCCGTCGGCAGCGACGAGCACTGCCGCCTCCACCCGCCGCGTCGTGTCGGTGCGTCGATCGCGGAACACCGCCACGGCGCCGTTGTCGTTCGACGTGAACGATTCGAGTCGGTGCGCGGTGTGCACCCGCTCGGCGCCGAGCCGGTCGATGACGGCCGCGAGCAGGATGCGCTGCAGCGTGCCGCGGTGGATCGACAGCTGCGGCCAGCGGTAGCCGGCCGCCAGACCGCGCGGCTCGTCCCAGATCTGCTGGCCGCGCCGCGAGAAGTAGGCGAGGGTGGTGCTGGGTACCGACTCGGCTGCCAGCGCCGGCAGCAGCCCGAGCGCGTCGAGTTCGCGCACGGCGTGGGGCAGCAGGTTGATGCCCACGCCCAACGGCCTGATCTCGTCGGCTGCTTCGTACACCTGCACGTCGCGTCCGGCGGCGTGCAGGAACAGCGCCGCCACCAGGCCGCCGATCCCGCCGCCCACCACCACGACCGATTGCTCATCAGACGCCGACACTGTTGGTCCTCAGGGCATCGATGCTGCGGCCAGCGATGCAGCGATCGCAGGGGCATCGACCCACGGCACCACGATGTCGAACCCCTCGGCCGCGGTCTGGCGGGCGTAGTCGGCGGTGGTGGCGAAGATGCCGCAGCGCCGGTCGAACTGGGCGGCAGCCGAGCGGATGGCGGCGAACGCCTCCACCATCGCCGGCTCGGTGCGGTTCTGCCCCACGCCGTGGCCGAGCGACAGCCCGAGATCGCCGGGGCCGATGAACAGGCCGTCGACACCGGCGACAGCGGCAATGGCCGCGGCGTGCTGCAGCCCCGCCGCGCTCTCGATCATGGGCAGCACGATGGCCTCGTTCGCCGCAGCGAACGGGTCGTGATCTGCAGGCTGCACGCGGTACACACCGTACGAGCGGGTGCCCTCCGGCGCGTACCGGACAGCACGCACGATTCGTTCGGCATCGTCGACCGACTCGCACATGGCCACGATCACACCGTCCACGCCGGCGTCGAGGATCCACCCGATGAGGTCGGCGTCGGGCGATGCGATGCGGGCCAGCAGGGTGACCGGCCACCGACCTGCAGCGCGCACCGCATCGAGGATGGCCTGTTGGTGGAACGGACCGTGCTGCACATCGATGACCACGGCATCGAACCGACCGGAGGCGGCGACGGTGTCGACGAGTTGCGGATCGGGAATCGTCACCCACGCCAGACGGGCGTAGGTGCCGTCGAGCCACCGCTGACGGACGAAGTGTGCTGCCATCGGCCAGAGGCTATGCGCCAGCGGCGTCGGCGGGGTAGTAGCGCCGCCGCGCCCACAGCGCCACGTACACCAGCGCCACCAGCACCGGCACCTCGATGAGCGGCCCCACCACCCCGGCCAGCGCCTGCCCGCTCGCCACACCGAACACCCCGATGGCCACGGCGATGGCAAGTTCGAAGTTGTTGCCGGCCGCCGTGAACGCGATCGAGGCGTTGCGGTCGTACGGGAAGCCGAAGCGCAGTCCGAGGAAGAAGCTCCCGAACCACATGATGGCGAAGTAGGCGAGCAGCGGCAGGGCGATGCGCGCCACGTCCCATGGCCGGCTCGTGATCGTGTCGCCCTGCAGTGCGAACAGGATGACGATCGTGAACAGCAGGCCGTACAGCGCGAACGGCCCGATGCGGGGCAGGAACCGCCCCTCGTACCACTCGGTGCCCTTGCGGCGTTCGCCGACGAGTCGGGTGAGGAACCCGGCCAGCAAGGGGATGCCCAGGAAGATGAGCACCGACGTGGCGATCTCCCACACCGTCACATCGATGCCCTCGCTGTCGAGGCCCAGCCAACCGGGGAGCACCTCGAGGTAGAAGTAGCCGAGCAGCGAGTAGGCCACGATCTGGAACAGCGAGTTCACCGCCACCAGCACGGCTGCCAACTCGTTGTTTCCGCAGGCGAGGTCGTTCCAGATCAGCACCATCGCGATACAGCGGGCGAGGCCGACGATGATCAGGCCGGTGCGGTACTCGGGTAGGTCGGGCAGCATCAGCCAGGCCAGGGCGAACATCAGCGCCGGGCCGACGAGCCAGTTCAGCACCAGCGACATCACCAGCGAGCGGGTGTCGCCCACCACCGTGCCGATCGACCGGTAGCGCACCTTGGCGAGCACCGGGTACATCATCGCGAACAGCCCGATGGCGATGGGCAGCGACACCGAGCCCACCTTCACCTGGTCGAGATGATCGTCGAGGCCCGGCACGAGGCGGCCGAGCGCCAGGCCGAGCACCATCGCCAGGCCGATCCACACCGGCAGGAACCGGTCGAGCGTCGACAGTCGAGCCGCAGGTTGGTTCATCGGACGATCACGCCATGCACCGTACTCACTGACGTATCGGTGCCATTCGAACGAGGGCCGAACGACCCTGCCGACGACGGCCGTCTGTGTACGACCATGGCACCGTGCGCACCCCTCCACCCGAGCCGTCGCAGCCGGCGCCTCGACCGTGGTTCGGTAACCGTCGGTTGCTGTGGGTCATCGCCGTCGCGGTCATCGCCAACCTGGTGATCGC
>JBIKLX010000238.1:0-4150 GCA_044359565.1 Ilumatobacteraceae bacterium | reverse complement strand
GTGCTCCCACAGCGGCGACAGGGGCGACTCCGGGGTGTCGGTGGCCGCTGCCGGAGCGTCGGTGCGGGCGTGACCGCGGCGGTCGTAGCGCCACTCCCACGAGCCGTCGTCGAGTTGGTGGGCGTTGTGCAGAATGCCCCGGCGCAGCGACGACTCCGACCGGGTGGGGTTGTGCTGCATGGTGCGCTCGAGCAGCATCTCGAAGCTGGCGAACGACTGCGGCCCGTTGACGAAGTCGGTGACGGCCTTGGTCTTCGCCTGGTTCACACCCGGGGTGATGTCGACCATCATCACCTGCCGCACGAGGTGCGGGTGCCGCACCGTCAGTTCCATCGCAGTGAGGCCCCCCAACGACATGCCCACCACCAGCGCCGCGTCGGGGGCGAGCGCCGCTACCGCCACCGCGACGTCGTCGGCCAGATTGGCGGGCGTGTAGGCGCCATCGTCGCGCCACCCCGAATGGCCGTGCCCGGGCAGATCGACCGCCACTGCCGGGCGACCGAGAGCCAAGGCAACGGTGTCCCACGTGTGGGCGTTCTGCGATCCGCCGTGGATGAACACCACCTCGGCCGGCGCATCGCCCCACACGAGCGCGCTCACCGAACGACCGTCGGCCACCGGCACCTCGACGCGACGCACCACCGGTGGCGTCATGAACGGTAGGCCGTACTCGGAAGCGTTCTCGTGGAACAGGCCGAACTCGTCGTATGCGATTCGCTCCATGCCCTCATGCTGCCAGGTCGGGCACCGCGCCGACCCGGTCGAGCCGGGCCCCGATCAGGCGGGCGGCGCCGTGGTCGTGGTGGTCGTGGTCGGCGGTGTGGTCGTGGTGGTGGTCGGCGGCTTCGTGGTCGTCGTGGTGGACGGCGGCTTCGTGGTGGTGGTCGACGCCGGCACGGTGGTGGTGGTCGACGTGGTGGTGGTGGTCGAGGTGGTGGTGGTGGCGTTGGGGTCGGGCTGGTTGAAGCTGGGCAACGACTCGTTGCGCGTATAGCCCTCGGGTTCCTTGCCGTCGTGGCCCCACACGTACACGGCATCACCCACCTTCACCAGGTCGGGGAAGTACTCGGCGATGTCCATGTTGATGCGCACACAGCCGTGCGACGCCGGCTCCTTCGGCACGCTCTTGGCGCCGTGCACGGCGATGCCGTAGTTGAAGTACACCGGGTTGTACATACCGCCCAGCGGGCCCACCCGGTTGCCCGCCACCTTGCGACGGAAGCGGAAGATGCCACCCGGGGTCTTCGAATACGCGCACTCCTGCTTCACGACCGGTTCGGGCAGCGGGCTGCCGTCGGCGTCGGTGTCGTAGGTGGTCTTCTCGCACCAATACATCGGCTGGCCGCTGGCGTCGAGCTCGCCGCTCGCGATGTGCGTGACGAGCGTGGGCTTGTCGTCGGCGAACACGACCATCACCTGCAACGGCAGGTAGATCTCGACGTGCCGACGCCCGGCGCCCATCGGCCGCCGGGGCTGGATGACGATGGGATCCTGCATCTGCTGCCACAGCTCGTTGTCGACCGCCGAGGCGTTGTCGCTGGCCGCGAGCTGCTGGAAGGTGAGGCCGCCGACGAGCTTCTTGAAGGCCCACACCGCCTGCTGGGTGCCGCCGCCGAACTGACCGTCGACCGGGCCTGGCGCGAAGCCGAGATCGGTGAGGCGTTGCTGCACCTGCTTCACATCGTCGCCGTACGAGCCGACGGTGATCGTGCCGGCCAGGCTGCTCTTCACGATGGGGGCGTCGGTGCTGCCCACCACGACTGCCGGCTGGGTGACCACCGGAACGGTCGGACCCGAATCCACCGGCACGTCGCTGGCCACGCCGCTCGTGCTGGTGAGGCCGGCCGAGGCATCGCCGCTGCCGCGGCCGGAGAGGCCGGCGATGAGCACGACCACGAGCACACCGCCGGCGGCAACTGCAGGAAGCCACCGCGCCGGGGGCTGGGCCGGGCTCACGACGACCCCATACCCCGAGCAACGGGACTGAGGCCACGCAGTTCGCGCCGCAGTTCGAACATCTCGCTGACGATGCGCTTGATGACCGAGAGCGAGCTGAGCGTGCTGACACCGCGTGTGCGGGGGAAGTAGTCGACACCGAACTGGATGACATGGAAGCCCAACTTGCGGGCCCGGATGATGAGTTCGGCGTCGATGAACGAGCCTTCGCTCTTCAGCGTGACGTGCTGGAACACCTCGCGCCGGCAGAGCTTGAACGCGAAGTTGATGTCGCGCATGCGCACACCGAACAGGCGACGGATGAGCACGTTGTAGAAGAACGTGTAGATGGCCCGCGACGGCCCCTCGCCCACCCGGTCGAAACGGTAGGCACTGACGATGTCGGCGTCGTAGTAGCGCAGCAGCCGCACGGCCTTGCGCAGTTCGTCCATGTCGAACGGCAGATCGGCGTCGGTGTAGAGCACCAGATCGCCCGTGGCCGCGGCGAAACCGGTCTTGATCGACCCACCGAGCTTGCGGTTCACGGGGTGGTGCACCACCTTCACGTGCCGGTCGGCGGCCGCCAATTCGTCGGCGAGCTTGGGCGTGTTGTCGGTGGAGGCGTCGTCGACGACGATGATCTCGTAATCAGCGATGCTGCCCGCCATCAGCAGTTCGTCGGCCACCTCTTTGGCGGCGGCCACGGTGCGCTCGATGTAGGCCTCCTCGTTCCACATGGGGAAGAAGATGCTGAGCGTTTCGGACGACGTCGCAGTCACCCTGCTCAGGTTACTGGTGGCACCCGCCGGTACGCTCGCGCCGTGGACCCCCGCCCGCACCAGCTGTCGACGCCCTGGCGCATCGTGTTCGGGGTGGGCTGGGGCGGCGTGGTGCTGTGCCTGGCAGCGGTGTGGAACAGCTCGCGCACCATGGGTCTGTCCACCTGGTGGCTGGGTGCTCCCGCCGACCCGATGCCGCTGGTGGTCCAGGTGCTGCCGTTCGTGCTGCCCGTCGCCATGGTGGTGGGCGCGTTCCGGAACGTGCGCTTCCTGCCGCTGTACGGTGTGCTCAGCGCTGGGGCACTGGCGGCAATCGCCATCGGCGACCTCGAGCCCTTCCACCGCTACGGCGTCGCAGAAGGAGCGGTGGCGACTGCCGCCATGCTGGTGAGCCTGGCCTCGTTCGCCGGTTTGCTGCGACCGGTGCCGTCCGAACCGTCGAATTGATCGCGCGGTTATTATCGTCGTTGTCGCGGCGCCGAGGGACGGGCCGCACTGGGGGGTCAGCCCGATGCGCACGATCAAGCACCCGCTCTCCGGAGCGCTCTACGACCTGACACCGAGCGGTCTGATCGAGGTGTCGAAGAACGGCAAGACCGGGCTGTTCACCGGGCACGGGGTATGGACCGAAGGCGAGATCCGCCAGGCCGATCCACATCTGTGCCTGTGGATCGCCGGCAAGCAGTTGCCCAACCGATTCCAGCAAGCCGCCGCGGCGATGAACGACTGAGGGGACCGTCATGACGCTCACCAACGAACCCACCGCCAAAGGCGCCGCCCGCTCGCCGGGTGCCAGCTACCAGCAGTTGCTCGACAACGACACCCGGCCCGAGAACGTGCCTGTGGCGCTGCGGTGGCAGCGCTGGGAGTTCCTCGGCGACACCGACATCCCGCGCAGCCGCTACGTCAGTCGCGAGTTCCACGAACTCGAGAAGGAGAAAGTGTGGAAGCGGGCCTGGCAGATGGCCTGCCGCGAGGAGGATGTGCCCGAGGTGGGCGACACCTGCGTGTACGACATCTGCGACGTGTCCATCCTCATCGTCCGGTCGGCGCCCGACCGCATCCAGGCGTTCTACAACGCATGTCTCCACCGCGGCCGCCAACTGCGCGAGGCCGACGGCCCCACGCACGAACTGCGCTGCCCGTTCCACGGGTTCTGCTGGAACCTCGACGGCTCACTGAAGCAGGTGCCGTGCGAGTGGGACTTCCCGCACGTGCAGCACGACGAGTGGGGCCTGCCCGAGGTGCAGGTGGGTACGTGGGGTGGCTTCGTGTTCATCAACATGGACCCCGACTGCGAGCCGCTCGAGTCGTTCCTCGGCGAGCTGCCGAGCCACTTCGAGAAGTGGCCGCTCGAGCAGCGCTACAAGTCGGTGCACGTCGCGCGCATCTTCCCCACCAACTGGAAGGTGGTGCAGGAGGCGTTCATGGAGGCG
>JBIKLX010000065.1:0-15118 GCA_044359565.1 Ilumatobacteraceae bacterium | reverse complement strand
AGCGTCTTCCTCCGGATCCTGCGCAAGGTGGTGCCCGTCACCGACGAACTCGACGGTCAGAAGTTGTTCACCCGCGTGAATGCCAAGCGCGTGGCCACGCCGCTGTTCGCCGTGCTGATGCTGGTCGAGGCCACCGACGTCATCTTCGCGGTCGACTCGGTGCCGGCGGTGCTGGCGGTGAGCCGCGAGCAGTTCATCGTGTTCAGTTCGAACGCCTTCGCCATCCTCGGCCTGCGCGCGCTGTACTTCCTGCTGGCCGACATGCATGCCAGGTTCAGCTATCTCCAAGAGGGCCTGGCCATCATTCTCGCCTTCGTCGGGGTGAAGATGATCATCGCCCAGAAGCCGATCGAGTATCACATTCCGACGGCCACCTCGCTGCTCGTCATCGCACTCGTGCTCGGTGTGTCGATCCTGATGTCGCTGCAGCGCAAGCCGCACGGCGACACGATCGAGTTGGTCGCCGACGAGGCCGAACCCCTGCCGCCCGCCAACGAACGCTGACCCGTCCCGGGTCGCGCACCCTGGGGGTAGCCTCGGTCCATGGCGATCGTCGACGAGGATCTCGAGCGTCTTCGGGCATCGGTCTCCATCGTCGACATCGTCCAGCAGTACATGGCGCTGCGGCGCGTGGGCCGCAACTGGGTGGGCCTGTGCCCGTTCCACGGCGAGCGCTCGCCCTCGTTCAATGTGCGTGAAGAGACCGGCCGCTACCGGTGCTTCGGGTGCAGCGCAGCCGGCGACGTGTTCAACTTCGTGCAGCAGATCGAGCACGTCGACTTCGTCACCGCGGTCGAGCACCTGGCCGGCAAGGTGGGCATGCAGTTGCGCTACACCACCGGTGGCGAGGGCCGCGATCGGCAGCGTCGCAAGCAACTCGTCGAGGTGATGTCCAAGGCGGTCGACTGGTACCACGAGCGATTGCTGCGCAGTGCCGATGCGCGTGAGGCTCGCGACTACCTGCGCTCGCGTGGTCTGGCCGGCGATGTGGCCCGCACGTTCAAGCTCGGCTGGGCGCCCGACGGGTGGGACGAGTTGTGCGCTGCCATCGGTGTGCCGCCCGAGATGTTGCGCGAGACCGGCCTCGGATTCGTGAACAAGGCTGGGCGCATGCAAGACGCGTTCCGAGCCCGGGTGATGTTCCCCATCTTCACCGAGAACGGCGAACCGGTGGCCTTCGGCGGCCGCATCCTGCCCGGCTCCACCGATCCGGCGAAGTACAAGAACTCGTCCGAGACCTCCATCTACGCCAAGTCGCGCACGCTGTACGGCCTGCACTGGGCCAAGCCCGACATCGTGGCCAGCGACCAGGTGGTGGTGTGTGAGGGCTACACCGACGTCATCGGGTTCCATCGTGCCGGGGTGAAACGAGCTATCGCCACCTGTGGCACGGCGCTCACCGAAGAGCACGTGCGGGTGATGAAGCGGTATGCCAGCAATGTGGTGTTGGCCTTCGATGCTGATGGCGCGGGCCAGGGTGCCGCCGCACGGTTCTACGAGTGGGAGCAGAAGTACCAGATGCGGGTGTCGGTGGCTCGTTTCCCGAAGGGGAAGGATCCCGGCGATCTCAGCCTCACCGACCCCGATGCCTTGCGTGAAGCGGTCGACAAGGCGGTGCCGTTCTTGAAGTTCCGTCTCGACCGTGTGCTCGGCTCACGGCCGCTGCGTTCGAACGAAGATCGCGTGGGCGCGGCACGCGATGCGATGGCGGTGGTGAACGAGCATCCCAACGTCGACATCCGCAAGCTGTACGCCATCGAGGTGGCGGGGCACGTGGGTCTACCCGAGAACGATGTGGTGAAGGCAGCCGTTACGCGCTCGTCGCGGCCCGACATCAAGGTGGCGCCGCAGCGCCGGGTGGGTACGGCCGAGAACGCCGAGTTCGTCGCCGTGTCGATGCTGCTGCAGCGCTGGAACGACATCGCCGCGTGGCTCATCGAGTCGCTGTTCGCCGACGACACGGTGCGCCGGGCGTTCCTCGCTCTCGCCGATGCAGGAGGCGACCTGAACGCTGCACTCGAACTGGCCGACCCCGAGGCGCGTGAGGTGCTCGAGCGCGCAGCGGTGGCTGATCACGATGCCGACCCGTTCGTCGAGGCCTGCAACCTCATCGGTGCCGCTGTTCGTCGCGAACTGCGTCATCCGATCGACATCACCGATGTCGAGGCGATGAAGGTCCATCGTGAGGCGAAGCTGGCGCTCGAAGGACTCGACGACCTGGCAACCGCACCCGAGGCCGCCACCCTGTTGCTAGGGTGGCTCGCAGGACGCAACGAGGAGCGTGTGTGACCGACGTGGGAGTCGACATGGTCTCGGGCGGGGCCCCGTTCGCGGGGGTCGATGCCGCAGAGTGGGACGCGTTGCTCGTCCGTGGGCGGGGCGATGGCGTGGTGCACGCCGACGACATCTCGCACGTGCTGCGCGAGGTCGAGCTCAGCGGTGAGGTCATCGAAGCGGTCACCATCTCGCTCGAAGCGCAGGGCATCGTCATCGACGAGTCGATCGACGACGCAGTAGACGCCGTGCTCCCGGCCGGTGATGCCCACGTGGTCGCGGTCGAGGCGGGCGGCGACGCGGAACGCCTGTTGGCCCGTCGCCGTCGCAGTCGGGCGGCGCGTGCCATCGAGCGCGACGACTCGGTGGTCGGTTCGGGCGATCCGGTGCGGATGTACCTGAAGGAGATCGGCCGGGTCGAACTGCTGAACGGCGACGAGGAGCGCCGACTGGCCAAGGCGGTGGTCGACGGCAATGCGGCGGCGCTGGCGCTCGACGAGCAGCATCTCGATGCCGTCGAGCGGCGCCGGCTGATGCGACTGGTGCACGCCGGCCAGCAGGCCAAGAGCGAACTCATCCAGGCCAACCTGCGCCTCGTCGTCAGCATCGCCAAGCGCTACACGATGCGCGGCATGCAGTTCCTCGACCTCATCCAGGAGGGCAACCTCGGGTTGATGCGTGCGGTCGACAAGTTCGACTACACCAAGGGTTTCAAGTTCTCCACCTACGCCACGTGGTGGATCCGTCAGGCCATCACCCGCAGCATCGCCGACCAGGCCCGCACCATCCGTATCCCGGTGCACATGGTCGAGACGATGAACCGGGTGCTCCGCACGCAGCGCCAGATGCACCAGGAGTTGGAGCGCGAGCCCACGCTCGACGAGTTGAGCGCCCGGGTGGGTCTGTCGAGCGATCGGGTGGAGGAGTTGCTGCGCATCTCGCAGGACCCGCTGTCGCTCGACTCGCCGGTGGGCGACAGCGATGATGCCAACCTCGCCGATTTCATCGAGGACTCCGGCGGCGACCGGGCGGCCAACGAGGTGATCCGCAAGGCGTTGGTCGAGGCCGTCGAGCAGGCGCTCGGCGAACTGCCGCCACGCGAGCAGGAGATCGTCCGGATGCGCTTCGGCCTCGACGGCGAGCAGCCGCGCACCCTCGACGAGGTGGGCCGGGCCTTCGAGGTGACGCGCGAACGGGTGCGTCAGATCGAAGCCAAGACCTTGGCCAAGCTGCGCCACCCGATGCGCGGTTCGCAACTGAAAGACCTGCTCGACAACGACTGACCACGGGGAACGGTCAGGGCCGCTCGTCGCGCTGGTTCGTTCGGCTCGAGATGCGGTGTGGCGGCACCGGTGATCCGCTAGATTCTTCCCGTCCTTCCGAGGTAGCTCAGCTGGCAGAGCAGCTGACTGTTAATCAGCGGGTCGCAGGTTCGAGCCCTGCCCTCGGAGCAAAGCCACAGGGTCCCGAACGGGGCCCTGTGGGCGTTTTTGGGGCGGTAGCTCAGTGGTCAGAGCAGGGGACTCATAATCCCTGGGTCGTGGGTTCGATACCCACCCGCCCCACCCGAGGTGTTGAAGTTCGTCTGGCTGATGGCCCGCTGAACACGGGCGGTTCGGCCCGCCGGATCGCAGTGACGGGTGTCCTACAGTGCGGGTCATGGATGAGCCGGTCGGGGGACCGAGCACACGCGGTTGGTCGCGTCGGCACCGGTGGGTGGCTGCAGGCGTCGTTGCTCTCGCTGCGGTGGCGCTGACCACGGTGTGGGTCGCGCAGCGCTGGGGCAACTCCACCACGCCGGTCGATGTCGACGAGGTGCTCGCCGGTTTCTCCACCACCACGTTCGGACCATCGATTCCGAGCACGACGTCGGGCGCTCTGGTGAGCACGACTGCCACCGACACGGTGGATGCGACGGTGGTGTCGCAGGGCCCCACCACGACGGCCGTTGTAGCCCCGCCGATGCCGGCGGTCGGCGTGTACCGGGTGGCCAGCAGCGGCAGCGAGGGCATCGACGTGCTCGACAAGCCGACCCACATCTATCCCGCCGAGTCGGCGCTGGTGGTAACCGCCACACCGTGTGGCCGCCGCTTCGAGTGGATGCCGCTGGAGGAACGCCGCGAATGGTTCGAGGTGTGTCTCGACGCCGGCGGGGTTCGGCTCGTTCGCTACGGCGGGTTCCACACCTTCTACGGGCAGGACGACGAGCGGTCGCAGGAGTGCGGTGACGATGCGTGGCTGGTGCCGCCCGACGCCGCTCCCGGGACCACGCTGACAGCCGTCTGTGCGGGCAGTGGAATCGTCGACGAACGCACCGTCACCGTGGTGCGCCGCGACACCGTGGTGCTCGACGGAGTGTCGGTGCCGGTGACGGTGGTGCGCACGGTCATCGTGGGCACGGGCTCCACACGCGGTGACTCGACGCGCGAGTTGTGGCTCACCGACGGCGGCCTGCCGGTGGTGTGGATCGACGACGTCACCGGCATCTCCGATTCGGCGGTGGGCATGGTGAACTACCGCGAGCAGATGGAACTGCGCCTGGTATCGCTCGAGCCGCTCTAGCCGTACGCACGATGCTTGGCCGGGTCTGTCGGGAGCGCTCTCCTGACGGCCATGGCTGACCTCACCAGACCCAACGCCGAACTGCTTGGCGGCTACCTCGAGGGATCAGGGGTGGGGATCGAACAGTTCGAGTCACCGAAAGACGGCGTGGTGTCGCCGATCAGTTCGGGTGGTCGTGGCCCTCGTGGTCGTCTTCCTCGATGGCGTCGAGGAAGGCATCGACGTCGTCTTCGTCGCCACCGATGAGCCAGAGGACTTCTTCGCCGGTGTCTTCGTCGAGCCAGGGGAGCACCCCGTCGACCGGGAAGCGGTCGACGGTGATGGTGGCCTCGTCGTCTTCCACCGGCGCCACCAGTGCCAACTCGACCTCGAGGTCGGGCGACTGGTCGCGGAGGATGTCGAGCAGTTCACGGACGCGCATGATGGTGCCTTTCGGGGACGGGAAGGATCAGTGGTCGAGCCAGGTGGGGGCGCGATCGAGCAGGTACAGACTCACATCGCGGCAGCGGATGAGGGTGTCGCAGAACGCCTCTTCGTTCCCGGAGTACACGTCGGACAGTTCGACGGTGAGCCGGGCCACCAGCGACAGGCTGCGCTCGGACGGGTCGGTGACGCTGGCGAACGAGTCGATGGCCGACACCTCGACCGGCAGGTCGGGGCCACCCACGCCGGCGATGTCGGTGGCCAGCACCAGCAGATCGGGAGGACGGGGGAGCGGCGGCAGCGTCCAGGTGAACATCAGCGGGAACGAGAACCCGAGCGGCGGATCGTCGTCGGGGTCGTCCATCTTCATCACCTCGTCCTCGAAGCCGAGCAGGGCGCGAGGGTCGACCTCGAGCGACAGGTGCAGGTCGATGGGGCCGTTGCAGGCCTCCTCGGGGTGGAGGTCGACTTCCCACAACTGCCGTAGCGAATAGGTCTCGACGAAATGACGCTCGTCGTGGACATGGAACCCGTGGTCGATTGCGTGGCTCTTCAGGTCGGCCACGAAGCCGGCGACGTCGATGACGGCCACGAGGTTCCTTTCAGCGTGAGGGGCACTGCTGCCCGGTGCGATGACACTACCGTGCAGGGGCGTGGTGACCGACCGACTGAGCCTGCTGCACGATGCTGCCGACGCGGTGGCGGCTGCGCTGCGCGCCAATCGCGAACACGGATTCAGTGGGCTGCGGCCCGGGCAGTACGTGCTCGATCTGCGCGCCGACGACGCAGCGCTGGCCGTTTTGCGCCGGGCTGGGGTGGGCATCGTGTCGGAGGAGAGCGGCGTACAGCCCGGCACCGGCCCCGAGTGGGTGATCGTCGACCCGGTCGACGGTTCCACCAATGCCAGCCGGGGCATCCCGTGGTTCGCCACGTCGCTGTGCCTGGTCGACGAGTCGGGCCCGGCCGCCGCGCTGGTGGTGAACCAGGCCAGCGGGGTGCGTTTCTGGGCCGAGCGTGGTGGAGGAGCCTGGTGCGACGGCCAGCGGCTCGGGGGCTCGGGTTGCACCGATCTCAGTGCAGCGGTGGTGGGCCTGAACGGCGTACCGCCCCGAGCGCTCGGTTCGTGGCAGTCGCGCATGCTGGGCGCCGCTGCGCTCGATCTGTGCGCCGTGGCAGCGGGTGCGCTCGATGGCTATGTCGACTGCGTGGTCGAGGCCCACGGGGTGTGGGACCACGCCGGCGCAACGCTGGTGTGTGCGGAAGCCGGCGTGCCGGTGGTCGACCTGCACGGACGCGACCTAGTGGTGCTCGACCACGCGGCGCGCCGCACCCCGGTGGCCGCAGCGACGCCCGCGTTGCTCGACGCGCTTCTCGCTGCGCGCCGCGCCTTCGCCTGAGCGGTCAGTCCTCGAGCAGGCTGCGCAGCATCCACGCCGCCATCTCATGCACGGCGAGTCGCTGGGTGAGCAGATCGGCCGTCGGCTCGTCGTTGGCGGCATCAGCCAGCGGGAAGATGCTGCGCGCAGTTCGGGCCACGGCCTCGTGCCCCTCGGCCAGCCACTGCACCATCTTCAGCGCCTTCGGCGGGGTGGCGGGCGCATCAGGCAGCGAGCTGAGCGCGGCGAACTGGGCGTACGAGCCGGGTGCGAAGTGGCCCAGCGAGCGGATGCGTTCGGCGATGGGGTCGACCGCGTTCCACAACTCGGTGTACTGCTGCATGAACATCGTGTGCAGCGTGTTGAACATCGGGCCGGTGACGTTCCAGTGGAAGTTGTGGGTGGTGAGGTACAGCGTGTAGGTGTCGGCGAGCAGACGGCCCAGGCCATCGGTGATGGCCTCGCGGTCGGTGTCGCTGATGCCGATGTTCACCGGGCGTGAACTGGTCGGTGCCTTCTTCTGCTTGGCCATGACGACCTCCTTTGTCGAGTTGGCTCGGGGGAGCGTTGCCAGGCTACCCCTGCAGCCGCGGCCGGTAACATGGCCGTCCCGGTGACACCGGGCGCATAGCTCAGTTGGTCAGAGCAGTGCCCTTACAAGGCAAAGGTCGGGGGTTCGAGTCCCTCTGCGCCCACGCACACATCACATGCGCCGGCACGCGGCCGTCCCGCTGGCGGCCATACTGGGCCGATGGATGTGCAGGGCGTCGGAGCACTGGTCACCGGTGGTGCCTCGGGTCTCGGTGCCGCCACGGTCGAGCGGCTGCGTACCGCAGGTGCCGAGGTGGTGGTGGCCGATCTCCAGGGCCCTACGCCGGTGGATGTGGCCGATGCCGACACGATGGAGGCTCTCGTTGCCACGGTGCCGAACCTGCGTGTTCTGGTGTGTTGCGCCGGCCTGGGTTCGCAGGGCGGCCGGGTGGTGCGTCGCAGTGGACCGCACTCGCTCGACGATTTCGAACGGATGGTGCGGGTGAACCTCGTCGGCACCTTCAACGCGGTGCGCCTGGCCGCGTGGGCGATGAGTCGCCTCGAACCGACTCCGACCGGCGAGCGCGGGGTGATCGTCACCACGTCGTCGATCGCCGCGTTCGACGGGGTCACCGGCGGTGCCGCCTACGCCGCATCGAAGGCGGGGGTGGCCGGGATGACGCTGCCGCTGGCGCGCGATCTCGGACCGCACGGCATCCGGGTGGTGTCGGTGGCACCGGGCTCGTTCGACACCCCGATGGCATCCGGCATGCTGCCCCAGTTCCAGCAGCAGCTCGCCGACGAGACGCCCTTCCCGTCGCGGTTCGGTGCGGCCGACGAGTTCGCCGCGCTGGTCGAGCACATCGTCGCCAACCCGATGCTGAACGGCGAGGTCATCCGCATCGATGGTGGTCTGCGGATGCGACCGCTGTGAGCACCAGCGCACCGGTGACGCGCGGGCCGGTGGCCGACCTCGACCTGCAGCACCCCGAGGCGATCGCCCACCCGCACCGCTATCTCGCCCGGGTGCGCGACCGCACCCCGGTGGTGTGGAGCGACCGGCACCGGGCGTGGATCGTGCTCGGCCATCCCGAACTCGATGCGGCGTTCCGGTCGAGTGCTCTGTCCACCGAGCGCATGGGCGCGTTCCGCAGTCGGCTCTCGGGCAGTCGCGCCGAAGCCCTCGCGGCAGCGATAGAACTGCTCGACGGCTGGATGCTGTTCCACGACCCGCCCGAGCACACGCGCCTGCGTGCGCCACTGGCCCGGCGTTTCACGCCGAAGGCGGTGGCCCCGCTCGAGCTGGCGGTCACCGAGGCCTGCGACGCGCTGCTCGATCGGCTCGCCGATCAGGAAGGCACGGACGACGAGGTCGATCTGGTCGAGGCGTTCACCCATCCGTTGCCGGCGGCCGTGATCGCTCGCCTGTTCGGGGTTCCCGACAGCCTGCGCGGCTGGCTCACCGACTGGTCGGAGCGATTCGGTGTGGTGGTGTTCGGTGCCACCCGTCGGCCCGACTACGAGGAGGTGGCCCGTGCTGCCGGCACCGAGTTCCACCATCACCTCGGCGACCTGCTGGCCGAACGACGCGCCGACCCGCGCGGCGACCTGGTCAGCATGCTGGCCACCTCGGCCGACCTGGCCGACCACGAAGTGCTGGGCGCCTGCTCGCTGCTGCTGTTCGCCGGTCACGACACCACGGCGTCGCTGCTGTCGACCGCGGTGGTGGGACTGTTCGACCACCCGCATCAGCGCGAGCGCCTGGTGGCTGAGCCCGATCTGGTCGACACCGCAGTGGAAGAGTTCCTGCGCTACGACGGCTCGGCCAAGGCGATGATGCGCGTGGTGGCCGAGCCCACCGAACTGGGTGGCTGCTCGATGGAGCCCGGTGAGGCCGTGTTCCTCACCATCCTGGCCGCCAACCGCGACCCGCGGGTGTTCGACCGGGCCGACAAACTGCTGCTCGACCGATCACCCAACCCGCACCTGTCGTTCGGGCACGGTGTGCACTTCTGCCTCGGAGCCTCGCTGGCCCGCCTGGAGGCGCGCATCGCGCTGCCACGCCTCGTGCAGCGGTTCCCCGACCTGCGGCCGGCTGGCGAGCCCACCTGGAAGCCCACCATCTCCGACCGCTCGGCCGCACACCTGCCCGTCCGGCTGTGAGCCACCTGCACCGGGGTGCTTGCCTCACGTCGGTCGACGGACCTCCACCCCGGGAAGGTCGTCGAAACCGTGTCGATCCGACGTCACCACGATCCGTCCGGTGGCCAACGCTGTCGCAGCGATGATCAGATCGTGTGCCCCTCGCGGGCGACCGAGCGCGCGAACCGCCACCAGCAAGTCGGTGTGCGCACGTGCGACACCGAGGTCGTACTGGATGATCGGTAGGTTGTCGATGAGGTCGTCGAGGAACTCGCTGCGGGCACGGCGCCGCCGACCCGTGGCCATCTCCACACCGACACCGAGCTCCGCGATGGTGATTGCCGCCACGGCGGGTTCGTCGTCGTCGGCGATCAGCGCATCGAGGTCGATCGAGGTCCGTTCCGCCTCGATGAGCACGTTCGTGTCGAGCAGCAACTGCGTCAGAACCGCTCCTCGGTGGTGAGCTGTTCGCGCATCTCGGCGAGCTCCCGGCTCCAGGCCGGATCGGGGCGATGGCGGCGGAGGATCGCCTTCGCTTCGGCACCGGTGGTTGCTGCGGCCGGTTCGAGTTGGGCGACCACGCGCCCGCGCCGCACGATCGTGTAGCGCTCGCCTCGGTGCTCGACACCGTCGAGCAGGTCGGCGAATCGCCGTGAGGCTTCGGTGGCAGTCACCTCGATCACAAGATCAGATTATCTGATCACAGCCCGAGCGACAAGCGACCACCCGCCAGCGGTGCCCGGCATGAACGCTCGGGGCTGAGCACTCGGGATGTTGCCCCGGTGCCTAGACGGAGCGACTGGGCATGATGCCCAGGCCCTCGGCTCTGCCGCCGGGCGCCGACACCGAGGCCCGGTCGGCCACCACCATCAGCGTGGCGCCCACTCCGGTGGCCACCTTGCTGAGTCGGGCAGTGGCGAGCGCACCGTTGCGCCCTCCGGGCATCACCAGCACGTCGCTGGCCCGCCCCTCGGCAGCGAACCAGTCGTGGGTGCTCTCCGCCCGCACGATGTCGGCCTGCTGCCAGATGGCGACGAGCGAGTCGGCGGGGTCGGCCGCGCACACCACGACCAGCGAGCCACCCTTGGCCAGCCGAGCCGCCACCTGTGCGGCCTGCAGTCCGGCACTCGACGGTCGCGCTGCCTGCGCGCTGCTCAACGCCAGCACCACGCGCTGCACCTCGCTGCGTCCCAGCCGCACCATGGCCGTGGGGGCGTCGCTCGACGACACCAGGCTGTGCTGCGACGCCTCGAACAGCGTGGGCAGCCACGACTGCGACGCGGCCGGCACGACTATGAGCGATGCCTTGGTGGCCTGGGCCGTGTGCAGCACGCCGTCGTTCACCGAGGCGTCGTGCACCACCGTGAGTTCGGCGTCGGTGCCCGTGCTGTCGATGGCGTGGTGGAGAGCCTGGAGCTGTGCCTCGTCGGGCTGGGGTGCACCGTCGGGCACGACGAGGATGGGCCGCACCACACCGCCATCGCGGTCGGCGAGGCGCCGCACCAGACCCAGCAGCGCCGGCACTTCGGCCGCGTCGTCGATCTGCAGCACCACACTGCGACCCAACCGTGAGGTGTCGATCGGCGGCTTGGGCAGTCGGCGCCCGAACACCTGGGCCGAGGCTGAGGCGATGATCATCGTGACGACGATCACGATCATCACGGCGTTCACCGTGGCCATCGAGAACAGCCCTATCTCGAGACCGACGAACGTGGCTGCAAGCGTGGCGGCGGCCTGCACGACCGAGAGCCCGAACATCACCCCGATCTCATCCCACGAGAACTGGAACAACGGCTTGCAGGCGACGGCAGCCAGCAATTTGGCCAGCACGCAGGCGGCCGTGAACAGGCCACCCAGCGCCAGGGTGCTGGGGTCGATCATCACGGCCGGGTCGATGATGGTGCCCACCGACACCAGGAACAGCGGGATGAGCAGGGTGGAGCCGAAGAACTCGATGCGCTCCATGAACTCGCCCTCGTTCGGCACGAGGCGGTTCAGTGCCAGGCCAGCGAAGAAGGCGCCGACGATCGCCTCGATGCCTACTACCTCCGAGAGCACTCCGGACGACAGCATCGCTGCGAGCACGAAGAGGTAGCGCATACTGCGGTTGCGGCCGGGCCCGGCGAAGAACCAGCGCGCCAGTCGCTCGAGCACGATGAAGCAGTACGCCGACAGCAGTGCGAAACCGAGGCCGATCTGCACGAAGAGTTCGAAACCGCTGGCGTTGCCGCGGGTGTACCCCGACACAGCGGCGAGCACGATGAGCGCCAAGGTGTCGGTGATGACCGTGGCACCCACCGACAGGGCCACCGCCTTGTTGGCGGCCAGGCCCATGTTGCGCAGGATGGGATACACGACGAGGGTGTACGAGGCGAACAGCGAGCCCAGCAGCAGCGCCGAGGCGAACGAGTAGTCGACCATGAAGCCGGCAGCCATGCCGAAGCCGACCGGCAGTGCGAAGGTGAGCAGCGCGAAGGTGATGGCCTGCTTGCGGTAGCGGGCGAACACCCCGAGGTCGAGCTCGATGCCGGCCATGAACATGAGGTACAGCAGGCCCACCGTGCCGAGGTACTTCACGATGCCGGTCGAGTCGCTCACCACACCGAGCACGTTGGGGCCGAGGATGCAGCCCCCGGCGAGCAGGCCGATCATCCCCGGGATGCGGAGCTTCTCGAACAGCGGCGGCGCCACGATGAGGACGATCACCGCCAGGACGAGCTCCCAGGCCGTGCCGTGGGGTGGGTGCAGGTCGAGCAACTTCACGGGGTGCTCCTCAGAGTACGGGCGGGGATGACGGGGACACGATCGGGTGACGACTCGAAGCGCGGGTCGAGCCATTCGTCGAAGAGGTCGTCGAGCGTGCCGTTCGCGGCGAACGCACGCACGGCCGTGTCGACGGCGTCGAGGTTGTCGTGACGGTCGGCGCCCGCTCGCGGTAGCGCGATGGCGTACTGCTGCTCGTTCACGAACTGTGCAACGACCTGCAGGCGGTCGGAACGGCCGGCGATGATGAGCGCGCTGGGCAGGTCGACGAGCGCAGCTTCGGCGTCACCGGCTTCTATGGCGGCCGCGGCGGCCACCTCGTCGGCCACCACGACGGGCTCGCTGTCGGGCAGCACGATCTCGTCGAGGAATGCCTGCTCGATCGATCCGTCGACCACCGCCCAGGTGCGTTCTCGGGCAGCCTTCAGGTCGTCGATCTCGTCGCCGGTGGTGGCGAGCACACCGATCGAGGTGTCGAAGTACGGGGTGGAGAAGTCGACGAGCAGCGCTCTCGATTTCGTGCGGCTGATCTGTGCGATCGCCAGGTCGGCGCCGGCCAGGTCGCCCGAAGCGATCTGGTCGAACGGCACGGCTACGAGTTCGAGTTCGAGGTCGAACCGGTCGGCCAGCAGCGTTGCGAGTTGGTACTCGTAGCCCCCGGTGATCGACTCGGGGGTGTCGCCACCGTCCCAGAATCCGGGTGCCGGCAGCGCCGTGGCCACTCGCAGCGTTCCGGGGGTGGCGGGCGTGTAGGGGATCGAACCGATGGTGGCCGTGTCGCCGCAGCCGGCGGCGATGAGCGATGCGAATGCAAGAGCACCCACGGCCCAGCGTGCTGCTCGCCTGTTCAGTCGTCGCGCCATTGCGTCCATCCCCGAGTGTGAACCGTAGCAGCGCGCCCTCGGGCGACATGTCATGGATCGGTGGGGCTGGGGGCAGGCGGGGGAGCGGTGTCGGGCGGTGCGCTCGTGTCGGGCGGAACCGTGGTGCCGCCGCCACCACCACTTCCGCCGCCGCCACCACCGACCGGTGTGGGGGCACCGATCCGGTACCGGTCAGCGTTCTCGATGCTGGGATGGAGGCGTCCGGCGGGCCCGGTCGCGAAGACCGCCAGCACGTTCGCCGTGATCCCGCGCACGACGCCGAATGCCTCGATGTCGGCGCACGTGCCGTCGAGGCCGCAGTTCCAGTCGATGGTGCCGGCAGCGAACACACCGGCACCGCTGGCGGTGGAGCGATAGACGGTGACCTGCTGGTAGCGGGCCTGGCGGCACACCACGGGTGACGCGGCGAACACCTCTACTCCGGGTGGTGTGATGTCGCGGTGTGCCAGTTCGTCGAACTCGACACCCACCAGTCGGGGCAGGCGCTGGCCGTTGCGTGCGTCGGTGCCTTGGTACACCCACCCGTCGGTGTTGGTGAGCACCAGGTCGGCGCGGGCCTCGGCGCAGCCGTACTCGATGCCGACGATCTCGGCCTCGGGTTCCTGGAGCGGCGGTTCACGCCAGTTCACGGTTGCCAGCATGGGGTCGGTGCGGGTGGCCGGGTCGTCGGTGCTGCGGTAGTTCACCATCCGCCGGTCGGTCGCGCCATCAGCGCCCGGTTCGAAGCGCACGTGACGGTAGATGGCGTTGGCACCGAAGAAGGCGAGGTTCACGCCCTCGTCGAGTGCGCTGACGAGGGCGTCGCGCATCGACCGCGAGTAGTACTCGTCGTGGCCTGTGGTGATGACCCCGTGATGGGCAGTAGCCAGTGCCGGTTCGCGGTGCAGGTCGATGCTGGTGATGTACTCGATATCGATGCCCTGTTGTTCGGCGAAGGCAATGAGCGGCAATTCGTGGGTGAGGAAGTCGGCCGAGCCGCGGCCGTAGAACACGCTGTACGGCCGGTCGAAGCTGACTATGTCGGCGCGCTGCTTGGCCAGATTGTCGAAGCAGTCGTAGAGCGTGCAGCCGCCCCACGGGTTGTAGGCCTGCCAGGTGCTGACCGCGTTCACCAGGGTGAGGTCGGCCGCCACACCGGGTCGGCGAACGGTGAGCGGCACGTAGTGGGCGCCACCGGCGTCGGTGTCGATCCGGAGCAGATACGCGCCGGGCGGCCACGAGGCGTCGATGGCGAGCGTGGTCGACGGCTGCCAGGGCGCCTCGGCCATACCGGTGACGGCGTCGAGCAGCAGTGGCGACTGGCGGCCCCCGGGGTGCGGTCCGCTTGTGGCGATCAGTCGTGCTCGGTCGCCGTTGTACCAGCCCATGCGATAGGCCCGTACCGTGAACGTGGCGGCCGGTGTGTCGACGAACAGGGCCACTGCGTCGCCCCACTCGGCGCTGGTGCGATCGGCGTAGCCCTCCACCCAGCCGTCGGGCAGCGCACGGAAGGGGTTCGATCCATCGTCGTCGATCCGCCATGTGGGGTCGCCCGTCAGCGCGTTCTCGGCGGCGACCCAACCGGGCACGGTGTACGGGTCGGAGTCGACCGCTTCGGCGGTGGGCGGCGGCGTGGTGGGCGCGGCGGTGGGCGGCGGCGTGGTGGGTACGGCGGTGGCGGGTGTGCTGGTCGACGGGCCGACGAGGGTGGACGACGGCACGCCCTTGGTCGTCGGTGCATCGCTGCATGCCGCTACGAGCAGGCAATTCACAGCGATGGTGAGCCCGAGGATTCTCCGCGGACGACGTACAAGAAGTGGGGGGCACGATCGATCAAGCCGACGAAATCGCCGATAGGCTGCACCTACGGGTTGCTGTTGTGTGCTTCCCGAGAAAGCAGGGTCAGGCATCATGGCAACCGGAACCGTCAAGTTCTTCAACGCTCAGAAGGGCTACGGCTTCATCTCGCGTGAAGACGGGGCCGACATTTTCGTGCACTTCTCGAACATCGAGGGATCGGGTTACCGCTCGCTCGAAGAGGGGCAGCGAGTCGAATTCGAAGTCGGCGAAGGCCGCAAGGGCGAAGAAGCCCGCAAGGTCAAGGCACTCTGAGTGCCGGGCGGGGGTCACCCCCGCCTCCACAATTCGAGTGGCGTCAGGTCGCGTGGTCCGGTGAACGGTAGT
>JBIKLX010000237.1:0-4174 GCA_044359565.1 Ilumatobacteraceae bacterium | reverse complement strand
GTAGATGGGGTTGGCGTCGGCGTCGAGCCGGTACCACACCGGCACCGGCACACCGAAGTAGCGCTGACGGCTGATCAGCCAGTCGCCGTTCAGGCCACCCACCCAGTTGTCGTAGCGGTGCTGCATGTAGCTGGGATGCCAGGTGAGCTCGTTGCCCCGCTCGAGCAGATCGGTGCGCAACTGCTGGTCGCGGCCGCCGTTGCGGATGTACCACTGCCGGGTGGCGACGATCTCGAGCGGGCGGCTGCCGCGCTCGTAGAACTTCACCGGGTGGGTGATGGGTTCGGGGTCACCCACCATCTCGCCGGATGCGGTGAGCATCTCGACCACTCTTTTTTGCGCCTGCTTGGGGGCGAGGCCGGCGATCTGCGTGTACGCCTCGCAGCCCATGTCGGTGGCGATCCACTCGGGCACCTCTGCGGCGAAGCGACCGTCGAAGCCGATGAGCGCGCGCGACGGCAGGTTCAGCTCGCGCCACCACACCACGTCGGTGACGTCGCCGAAGGTGCAGATCATGGCGATGCCGGTGCCCTTGTCGGGATCGGCCAGCGGATGGGCGAGGATGGGCACGTCGACGCCGAACAACGGGGTACTCACCATCGTGCCGAACAGCGGCTGGTAGCGCGGATCGTCGGGGTGGGCCACCATCGCCACACAGCTCGGCAACAGTTCGGGGCGAGTGGTGGCGATGAACACGTCGCCGCCACCGTCGAGCCGGTGGAACGCCACCTTGTGGTACGCGCCCGGCATCTCGCGGTCTTCCATCTCGGCCTGGGCCACGGCGGTGCGTTCGTCGATGTCGTACAGCGTGGGCGCATCCTGCTGGTACGCCTCGCCGCGGGCGAGGTTGCGCAGGAACGCCCGCTGGCTCACCCGCCGGGCACGGTCGCCGATGGTGGTGTACAGCAGCGACCAGTCGACGCTGAGGCCGAGCCGCCGGAACAGCGCCTCGAACGCCTGCTCGTCGATGTGGGTGATCTCGCGGCACAGGTCGACGAAGTTCGGTCGGCTCACGGGCACGGCTCGGTGATCTTTCGGCACGTCGCCGTTGAACGGGGCCTGGAACTCGGGGTCGAACGGCAGCGACGGGTCGCAGCGCACACCGGTGACGTTCTGTACCCGTCGCTCGGTGGCGAGGCCGTTGTCGTCCCAGCCGAGCGGGTAGAACACCTGTCGGCCGCGCATGCGCTGGTAGCGGGCCACCGTGTCGGTGTGGGTGTAGCTGAACACGTGGCCGATGTGCAGTGAGCCGCTCACCGTGGGCGGCGGGGTATCGATGGCGAATACCTCGTCGCGGCTGGCGGATCGGTCGAAGCGGTAGGTGCCGTTGGCTTCCCACCGTTCGATCAGACGGGCCTCGATACCGTCGAGCGACGGCTTGTCCGGGATGTTCGTCATAGCGGCTGCGAGCCTACCGGCCGCCCGCGCGAGCGCCCGGTCCCATACTGGTGGAACCGGGCGCTCGATGTGTGTCGGGGGGAGGTTGGGGGGAGGGGTTGAGGGGGGCTCAGAGGTCGATCGGGCGCAGCACCCGGTCGACGCCGTGGATGAACCCGTTGGCCAGCGCGCCGCCGAGATCGGCCTTCACGAGGCGGGCATTGCGGGCATCGGGGTCGCCATCGACGAACTGCACCGATGCCTTCTTCGCGTTGATCACGTCGACGGCGAAGGTGCCGCCGGCGAGGGTGGTGACCTGCGCGTTGTCGCTTGCCAGCACCGTCGAGGCACCGAGCTTGGCGCCGACGATGTGATAGGTGAGCACTGCCTTCACGGTGTCGGTACCGAGGCTGGCCACGGCAGCGAACACCTCGGCCTCGCTGTTGAGGTGCTTCTTGGTGAGATCGCGGACGAGCAAGCGGAATGCCTGGTCATTGGGCGCCAGCACGGTGAGGTTGGCGTTGGGGTTGCTGACTGCGGCGACGAGGTCGGGGAACAGCAGCACCGCCTGGGTGACGATGTCGTAGTCGTGCCAGTTCTTGTCGAAGCCCTGGGCGTTGTCGGTCGCCGAGTCGCTGAGGACGACATCGGCGATGGTGGCGGGGGCCGCCCCGGCGGGCGAGGCAGGCGTGGCGGCGGTGAAGGCGGCGGCGGCGAGGGCGATGCCCAGGCCGATGCCGATGCGGGCAGTGGTGGAACGGTTGGTCTTCATGAATGTCTCCGGGTCTGTGATGGGGTCTGTGACGGGTATTCGGGGTGGTGCACTCCTGATCGGGAGTGACCGGGTTCGGATGACATCGGCCGGTGTCGCAAGGTCTACGGAGCACGCGTCAATCCGGATGACGGCTGCTCTGCGTCGCTCGTAGGCTGGGCGCATGCTGCATCTGTACGACACCGCTACTCGCGAGGTGCGCGAGCTCCGGCTGCGCGAACCGGGAACGGTCAGCATCTATCTGTGTGGCCCCACCGTGTACGGCCCGCCGCACCTCGGCCACGGCCGAGCCACGCTCGTGTACGACGTGCTGCGCCGGTATCTCGAGTGGACCGGGTTGCGGGTGCGGCTCGCCAGCAACATCACCGACATCGACGACAAGATCATCGACCGCGCCAACCGCGAGCAGCGGCCGTGGCAGGACATCACCCACAGGTGCGAAGCCGTGTGGTTCACCGCGATGAGTCGCCTCGGCGTCGAGCGACCCACCGACGTGCCGCACGCCACCGAATGGGTCGACGAGATGGTGGCGATGATCGGCGAACTGGTCTCCACCGACCGCGCCTATGTCACCGACGACGGCGTGTACCTCAGCGTCGAGACCGTGCCCGACTACGGCCTGCTGGCCAACCAGAACCTCGACGACCTGCTCGCCGGCGGCGGCGAACGCGAAGTGTTCGGTGCCGCGGCCAAGCGCCATCCGGCCGACTTCGCACTGTGGAAGTTCACCAAGCACGGCGAGCCGGCGTGGCCGTCGCCGTGGGGTGAGGGCCGACCCGGTTGGCACAGCGAGTGCGTGGTGATGAGCCTCGGTCTGCTGGGCGAGGGGTTCGACCTCCACTGCGGCGGGATGGACTTGAAGTTCCCGCACCACGAGAACGAACGCGCCCAGGCGGTGGCGTTGGGCAAGCAGTTCGCCAACCACTGGATGCACAACGGGTTCGTCGTCGACGCCGAGGGCGAGAAGATGTCGAAGAGCCTCGGCAACGTAGCCAACCTGATCGACCTGCTCGACCACTACGACCCGCGCGCCTACCGGATGTTGCTGTTGCAGTCGCACTACCGCGGGCCGGTGAGCGTCACCCAGGACAACATCGATGCGTCGGTGAAGGCCTTGGCGGGCTTCGATGCGTTCGCCCACCGAACTGCTGGCGTGGCATCGGTCGAGCCCGACGCCGACGTGATGGCCCAGTTCCGGGCGCGGATGGACGACGACCTCGACACCCCGTCGGCCACGGCGCTGTTGTTCGACACGGTGCGCCGGGCCAACGCCGCGCTCGACGCCGACACTGCCGATGCAGCCGGCCTCGCTGCGGCGGTGCGGGCCATCTGCGACGCCGTGGGCCTCACGTTGAAAGTGGCCGACGAGGTGCCCGCCGATGCCGCCGCCAAGGCCGCTGCGCTCGACGCCGCCCGAGCAGCAAAGGACTTTGCCGCTGCCGACGCACTACGTGCCGACTTGCAGGCCGACGGCTGGACGGTGGAGACCACCAAAGCCGGCACCACCCTGCGTCGCTGACGCCGGGCCAGAGCGCGGGGTCAGGGCACCTGGCTCAGACCCCTTCGCCCCAGGCGAGCCGAGCCGGGTCGATGGCGATGAAGGTGGCTGTGGCCCGCACGCACACTGCGCCGTCGCCGGTAGTGAGTTCACCGGTCATGAACAGCTTGCGCCCCTGCCGCTCGGCCAACCGGACTCGGCAGGTGAGGGGCACGTGCAACGGCGTGCCGGCCTCGTAGCGGATGCCCAGTTCGCCGGTGAAGCCCGGTGTCTGGTGGATGGTGAGCACGAAGCCGAAGACATCGTCGAACAGCGCTGCCACGATGCCGCCGTGGCTGCGTGCCGGTGCCCCCTCGTGCGCCGAGCGCAGGGTGACGGTAGCGACCACATCGTCGCCCACGCGGCGGATGTCGGGATCGAGACTGTACGGCGATGATCGTCCACTCACCGGGCGGTCGTCGTGGGTGGTGAGGAACTGCTCGCCGTTGCCGGGAGGCGACCAGTCGGCGCCCCGCTGGAAGTTGTGG
>JBIKLX010000064.1:0-15175 GCA_044359565.1 Ilumatobacteraceae bacterium | reverse complement strand
TGCACCCGGAGGCCGTCGGAGGTGCGGGCGTAGGCCATCAGCCCTCGCCCAGCCAGTCGATGGCGGTCATCCCGGTCTGCACCCCGCCGAGTTCGTCGAGCATGCGCTGCAGGTGCCGTTGAGTGAGCTCGGCCAGCTCGGCCTCGGCCAGCGGACCTCGCCGCTTGGTGCGCAGGCGCACCTGGGCACCCACCTGCACCCGGGTGGAGCGGCCGAGCGGCGAGCTCATCGAGGCGACCGGGAAGACCCCTACGCCGGCCATCACGGCTGCGCCCACCAGCGCCGGATCGATGGTGCCCGCGTAGCGGGGATGGTTGGTGGGTGCCGCGGCCAGCACCACCAACTCGCCGTGGTGCAGCGCGCCGCGCACCTCGGCGGGGTTGCGCAGGATGGCACCCATGCGGCGCATCGCCGGGCCGAACGGCACGATGTCGGGGTGGCCGACGAACCGCACCGGACGGCCGGTGGCCTCGGCGAGGGCCCACGACACGTAGAGCGGACTGAACGACAAGCGCCGGTCGTTGGTGACGAGCAACGCGCCCGCCCGGGTGGGCAGGCGGTTCTCGCCACCCACGCTGGCGTTCCAACGCAACCGCAACAACGGCGACAGGGCGCGGATGACGTGTTCGTCGCGGCCCCACTCGTCGACCATGCCGGCCGGGATGAGCGGGCGCACGGGGGCCATGGCGAGCGACCGGGTGGTGTCGAAGGCCCGGCGGGGGAGGTCGATGATGGTGGCCATCGTCAGGCAGCTCCTCGCGCAGCGGCAGGGACACGGACGACGCTCTCCCAGGCGTACAGCCGGTCGATGACGTCGGGTGTGCTGGTCGTCGGTGTGATGCCGAGCAGTTCGCGTGCACGTGACCCGTCGGCCAGTCGGCCGCGGTGGAGCACCTCGAGCACGTGGTCGGGGATGGGCGCGCCCACCAGATGCGACATGCGCCGGGTGAAGCCCCACTCGGGACCGAACAGCGGCACCGGGATGCGTCGTCCGCGGGCGATGGCCTGGAGCCCGGTGATGGCACCGGGGCCGACAACGTTGACCGGCTCGGCGGTGCGCCGCCGGGCCGCGGCGACGAACGCCCGCGCCGCATCGGTGTCTTCGACCACGCTGAAGGGTGGGTCGGCCAGCAGGCTGTAGGGCACCACCGGTTGACGCAGCAGCCGGCCCAGCGGACTGGGCACGTGCGGGCCCAGCACCGGTGCCAGGCGCAGCAGGCCCACGGGCACGCCGATGCGCTCGCCCGCTTGCCGGGCAGCGGCTTCGAGGCGGGCGAGCATGCGTCCGTATTCGGTGGTGGGCTGGGCGGCCACCGACTCGTCGGGTCGGGTGAGCGCGTGCCGGCCGCGGCCGTACAACTCGATGCCGCTGCGCACCACGATGCTCTCGAGCGAGCGGCACTCGGCGGCAGCGCCGATGAAGGCTGCGGCTGCGGCGTCGGTGAACGACCGGGCGGTGCCGGTGCCGGCGCGGGCGTCGGGCTCCCACACCGCCAGGTGCACGAGCACATGGGGGTCGAACGTAGTGACCACGTCGACGATGCGGTCGCGGTCGGTCGGCTCGATGCGGTGGAACTCGGCGCGTCGCAGTCGCCGTCGCGGCGGGTCGACGTCGATGCCCATCAGCGCGCCGACCCATGGTTCGGCTTCGAGCATCGATGCGACCAGCGAGCCCAGCTCGCCTCCCATCCCGCTCACGAGTAGCCGTTGGCCTCGCATGCGGTCACCCTATCCCTGGTCGTCGGATCGGCGGTACCACGATCCGTGTACGGCGGGTCGAAGGGGTGCCGCGGGGCGTTCCGTGCAGGACGTCTGTCCGGGGCTTTGTCAGCCGTTCGTCAAGGACTCGGCCTGTTCGTCGCGCCCTGGGTGAGGTGTGTTCAGGCTTTCCTCAAGAAGCGCTGTCGCGGCACAAGCCCCCGCACGAGCCCTCCGATACCCCTTGCAAGGCGAGAACGGAGAGGAGGTCGGCCGTGGTCATGGAACTGTCGTGCAATCATCAAGAACACCGGTCGACGGGTCTTCGGCGGTATCGGCGGGTGGTGGCGCTCGGCCTCACGCTGCAGTTGGCGGTGAGCGCGTTTGCCGTCACGGCGTATGCCGGGAACGACAACGGCTCCGCCGCCGCGGCGGCTGCGGCACCCCGCAAGTCACCCGCCTGCACCAACCCCTATGTCGTCGCCGCCGGCGACAGTTGGTGGGGTGTGGCCCGCAAGGTGGGCGTGTCGATGGACGCACTGCTCAGCATCAACGCCGCCGTACCGGCGACACCCATGTACGTCGGCACCACCATCTGCCTGCCCGCCGGGGCGGCGCCCAGCACCACGGTTCCGGCCACGACGGTTCCGGCCACAACAGTTCCGGGTTCGCCCCCCACCACCGTGCCTTCGCCCACCACCACGGTGCCCCCCGTCCTCGTCGAGATGGCGGCGTTCCCCGCGCAGGGTCCGTGCTGGTACACCGACACCTGGCAGGCGCCGCGCGGCGGGGGTCGCAAGCATGAGGGTGTCGACGTGATCGCTCGTTCGGGCCGGTATCTCTATGCCGTCACCGACGGCACACTCACCCGACAAAGCCTCGATCGGCCGGGTTCGCTGTCGGGCAATGCCTGGTGGCTCACCGCCGACGATGGCACGTACTTCTTCTACGCCCACCTCGCTGCCTTTGCTCCTGGCCTGCAGGTGGGGTCGCGAGTGAAGGCCGGGCAGGTGATCGGTTGGATCGGCCGCACGGGCAACGCCTCGTCGCCGCACCTCCATTTCGAGATCCACCCCTATGGCGGCAAGGCCATCAACCCAACGGCCTCGATCCGTGCGGTCGATGCATGTCGGGTGACTGAGCCATTGCCGCAGCCTGATGGCGTCACCCCTCCCATCATGCCGCCAGTCACCACCGGGCCGCCTCCTTCGACACAGGTCCCCACCGTGCCTGCCCTTACCGTGCCTGCTCCCGCGGCGACCGTTCCCGCGACTCCGGCGCCCCCCACGCCTTCGGCCGGTACGAAGTGGCAGTTCATCGCCCCGAAGACCGCCTATGACTCGGCCTGGGGCGCCGTCCCGATGGCCGGGCAGAGCCGCCAGAAGATCAGGGTCGACCAGTTGGCCGGCGTGCCAGTAGGCACCAAGGGCGTCATCGTGCGCCTGACGGCCAAGAGCGCCGGCCTGCCCGGTTACCTGGCCACCTACCCGTGCGACCTACCGGCTGCCCCCGGCGTATCGCAGGTGAGCTACGGCGCCGGTGAGACATCGGTCGGCACCTCGGTGGTCGAGGTGGTGAACGGCAGCATCTGCCTGCTCGTCAGCACGGCTGCCGATGTGAAGGTGGAGGTGCTCGCCGCGCAGGCCGCGACAGGTGTCGGTGTACAACCCGTCAGCGCCAGTCGAGTCGTCGACACCCGCAACACTGCTCGTCTGACCGCCGGATCCACCCTCACGCTCACGCCCACCATGCTGGGCGTCGCCGACGGCACTCAGGCGCTCACCGCCTCGATCACGATGGTGAACCCTGGGGCCCCTGGCACGCTGTCACTCGGCTTCTGCGGGCAGGGCCCATGGCAGACACCCTTCACCGGCGACGCAATCTCGTCGTTCTCGATGACGATGAGGGTGAGCCCCTCGGGCTGGTGCCTCAGCAGTACGGTCGACACCGATGTCATCGTCGACGTCACCGCAGCCTGGGCCGGTGCCACCGTGCCGACGGCGGTCGATCCGGTGCGCATCTACGACTCGCGGAACATCGGCTCGAAGGTGTGGTTGTCGCCGGTGACGGTGCCCGTCGCCGGTGTCGGGGGCGTGTCGGGCTGGGCCACTACGGCGGTGCTGTCGATCACCACCGTCAGCGGTGAGAAGGCGACCAGCGTGTTCGTGGTGCCCTGTGGCGAAGGCCGTAGCTCCGGATCGGTGTCGGCTCAGTCGGCACAGCGGGTGTCGAGCGAGATGGTTGCAGTACGGCTCGGTGCCGGTGCGGTGTGCATCTCGTCGATCCAGCCGGTCGACATCATCGTCGACGTGATCGCTGCGGGCTGAGCGGCGAGCGGTTCAGCGCAGGTCGGCGGCCATCAGCATGACCTCGCGCCCGAAGGGGTCGAGCGGGCGCCCGGCGATGCGTTCGATCACGGTGATGGCCTGCGAGGGGTCGTCGACCAGTCCGCTCCAGCGGATGTAGCCGCCCATGATGCCGACGATGCGATCGTCGAGGTGCTCGCTGTGCACGATCACCTTCACACCCGAACCGAGCAGGTCGTTCAGCTCGACGTAGAACGCGCGCAGCCACTCGCCCAGATCGTCGAGGCCGGTGAAGGGTCGGTGGCGGTACGGCAGCGAGAGCTCGTCGTAGTTGTGCAGGTTGTGCGGCGCCGGGATGATGCTGATGAGGCACCCGAATCCGTTCTCGCGCAGCCAGATGATCTCTTCCTGGCGACGAACGCGACGATGGTTGTCGCCGTAGCCGCCAGGACGCTCGCACAGGGCGAGCTTGTCCTTCATGATCCAGGTGAAGTTGCGAGGGGTGATCCCGAGGGCCCACTTCCCGCGAAGGCGAGGTGGCATCTGCTGCTCTACGGTCGGACTAACAAAGCAGGGTCAGGCTATACGACCCGGGCCCGGATCGGTTCAGGCGAACGGCCTGTCTGGCGTAATCAGCGACAATCGTTGTCTGGAACGGGCAACACGGTGTCCTCCCGCCACATCACATGCCGTTGATTCGCCTCGGGCAACCGCCAGCACCCTCTCGACGGTGGCCAGATCGGGTGGGTGCCCGGCCTGGTCGAGGCCGGTGAGCCAGCGGCGCACGGCACGTCGGGCCAGCGGTGGCGGTGCAGCGGCGAGTTGCCGGGCGTCGGTGGGGTCGAGCGTGGCGGCAAGGGTGTCGAGGAGGTCGTCGTCGGCGCGCAGCACGTCGGCCTGACGGGCGAGGAGGGGCGCCAGATCGCGGTCGGCCACGTCGGCCAGTAGTGGCAGTACCTCGTGGCGCACGCGGTTGCGCACGAATCGTGGATCGGTGTTCGATTCGTCGTGGGCCGTGGCCATACCGGCGAGCCGGCACACCTCTACGGTGTCGGCGCGTCGCAAACCCAGGAGCGGCCGCGTGGGCCCGGGCCGCATACCGGCCAGACCGCTCGCCGCGGCACCGCGCAACAGGTTGATGAGCACGGTCTCGGCCTGGTCGTCGGCGGTGTGCCCGGTGAGCACGTCGGCGGGCAGTACGGCGTAGCGCGCTGCCCGGGCCCGGGCCTCGAGGTTGGGACCATCGCCCACTGCCACCGTGTGCACGGTGCAGGGCACGCCGAGGTCAGCGGCCGTGCGCAGCACGAGCGCAGCATCGTCGGCCGATCCGGGGCGCAGCCCGTGATCGACATGGGCGATGGTGACAACGCACCCTGCTTCGACGGCCAGCAGGGCGAGCGCCGTGGAGTCGGCACCGCCCGAGACGGCACATGCGACAGCGGTGCCCGGTGGGGGGAAGGTGCACCGGGCGAGCAACTCGGCGATGCGTTCGGCCGCGGCGCCCGTGAAGCGGGCCGACGCGGCGTCCACGCGGTGGTCAGTCCTCGCTGCGGAAGCGCTTGCCCGGGTAGCGCTGGGAGGTGACACTCTTCAGGTATCCGGCTACGAGGACGAGCACTGCCGCGGCGCTCCCGAGGGCGAGGAGCACGCCGAGCCACCAGTGCCAGATGTTTGCAGCGAACATGCCGCCAGCGTAGCCAGCCCGGGGCTTGCTCCAGCCATTCCTGACGACCGTCGTGGTGGCGAGGTCAGTGACCGCCGTCGAGACCGTCGGCGAAGTCGTCGCCGAAACAGGCCTCGATCTTCTTCATCAGGCCGGCTGGCATCTCGTCGCTGCGGCACTTGCGCGACACGGCCGACTTCAGTTCGTGGTGGAACTCGAACGCACCCTGGCAGTCGGTGCACACCATGAGGTGCTCGAGCACCTGGCTGCGGGTGTCGTCGGCGAGTTCGCCGTCGAGGAACGTGAACAGCTCGTTCAGGGTCTGGTTGCAGTCAGCCATCGGTGGATTCGTTCATGTCTCGGTGGGTTCGGGTTGGCTGGGCACGACGAGGCCGCGCGCCTGCGCGAAGTCGAACAACCGCTTGTGCATCGCCTTTCTTCCCCGATGGAGGCGCGACATCACGGTGCCGATGGGAATGTCGAGCATCTCGGCGATCTCTTTGTACGAGAACTCCTCCACATCGGCCAGCAGCACGGGCAGGCGGAACGCTTCAGGCAGCTCTTCGAGCGCCGCTTTCACCTCGTCGTCGGTGAAGAGGTCGAGCAACTGGTCCTCGGCGCTGACCGATGCCGGATTCACCTGCCCGATGCGGCGGTACAGGTAGAGGTCTTCCATGTCGCCGAGGTCGGTCTCCTGCGGACGGCGCTGTTTCGCCCGGTAGGTGTTGATGAACGTGTTGGTGAGGATGCGGAACAACCACGCGCGCAGGTTGGTGCCCTCTTCGAAGGTGGCGTAGCTGCGATAGGCACGCAGATAGGTCTCCTGTACCAGGTCTTCCGCGTCGGACCGGTTCCGGGTCATGCGCAGCGCTGCGTTGTACAACTGCGGTGCGTACTGCATCGCTGCTGCGGCAAACGCCTGTTGGTCGGCCATGGGGCGACCCTATCCGGCGCTACCGAGTCAGGCGGATTCGGTGCGCTCGCGCTCGTCGAGGTGGGCGACGAAGTCGTCGACCGAGCCGACGAAGCGCTCGAGCATCGAGGCGAGGACGGCACGGTCTGCGGGTGAGAACGAGCCCAGCAGGTGCACCATCAGTTCGGCCCGTCGCTCGGCCACCTCGGCATGGCGGGCACGACCCGCCGGGGTGATGGCTGCCATCACCACGCGGCCGTCGTCGTCGCTCGGCTTGCGGCAGGCGAGGCCGACGTTCACCAGACGCTGCATGGCCCGGGTAGCCGTCGACGGGTCGACGCGCAGCGCCTCGGCGAGGTCGCTCATCCGCCACGACGCCTGGGTGGCGAGCAGGTCGAGGGTGTCCATCTGGCCCTGTTCCAGCGCGTCGTCACCCGTCCCGAAGAGGTGGTCGCGCAGCGCCGCCATCGATGCGCCGCGACGGATCTCGATCCAGGCCGAGCCGATCCGGCGGGCCAGTTCGTGACTGTCCGGGTCGCGCAGGTCGACGGGGTACTGGGGGGACATGGTCGCAGTAGGGTAGTTGCGATGAGCGATGAGCGCATTGACGGACCCGAGGTCACGTCGCAGGGCCCGGGGTCGGCAGCGACACCGCTCGATGCGCTCGGGGTGATGGCCAGCCAGGACGTGATGCTCACCCCCACGTTGCGCCACGTCGAGATGTACACGATGCGCGGCTTGCTCAGCCTGCTGTGGCACGAACCGGGCGACGAGATGGCTCCCCAGCCCGCGGCACTGGTGCTGTGCGGTGGGGCGATGGGCGGTCTGCTCGGTCCGGCCGACGGCCTGTACCACCGCCTCGGCATGGAGTGGGCGGCCCGGGGCGTGCCGGTGCTGCGGGTGAGTTACCGCCGCCCGAACGACCTCGAGGCGTGCTGCATCGACGCCGCTGCAGCGGTTCAGTTGGCGGTCGCCGGTGGTGGGGCCGAGCGCGTGGTGGTGATGGGCCACAGCTTCGGTGGAGCGGTGGCAGTGCGCGTGGGCGTGGGTCTGCGCGGCATCGTGTCGGGTGTGGTCACGTTCGCCACGCAGTCGGCCGGGTGCGAGGTGGCCGGCGGGCTGCAGGGCACGCCGTTCCTGCTGTTCCACGGCGACCGCGACGAGATCCTGCCGTTCGAGACCAGTGCGATGGTGCAGTCCATCGCGGGGTACGGCGACCTCGTGCGCCTGCCCGGCGACGGCCACCTGCTGGCCAAGAGCGGCGATGTGCTGTGGGAGCGTCTCGAGGAGTGGCTGCCCGGTCCGCTCGGGCTCTGACCCGGGCAACCGCCTGCTACGGCAGCGACGGGCGGATGAGGAACTTTTGGCCCGTCGCCTGCCGGGCGTAGGTGCCGACGGCGTCGAGGCCGAGCGCGCCGGCCAGCGAAACCTGGTCGGTGTAGTGGCTGGCGAAGGTGGTGGTGAGTTCGGCCACCACCCGTTCGCGCAGGCGCAGCATGCCGGGCAGGCCGAGCTTCTGCAGGAACGGGGTGAGCAGCCAGCCGCCGATACCCCAGGCCATGCCGAAGTTGCGGACGAACTCGGTGGGGCTGCGGTCGAGGCCGCCGTAGATGTACACCTGCTTGTGCACCGTCGAGCCGTAGCGGTTGTACTCGGTGGCCGTGGCGTTGGCGGCGGCTTCCATGCAGCCGAGGATCTGACCGGCCAGGCGGCCGCCACCGGTGGCATCGAACGCCAGCGTGGCGCCGGTGGCAACGAGCGCCGCAGTGAGGTCGGCGGTGAAGGTGGCAGCGCTGCTGTCGCACACGTGCTCGGCCCCGAGTGAGCGCAGCAGTTCGACCTGCTCGGAGCGGCGGACGATGTTCACCAGCGGCACGCCGTCGGCCAGGCAGATCTTCACGAGCATCTGCCCGAGGTTCGACGCGGCCGCCGTGTGCACGAGGGCGGTGTGGCCCTCCATCCGCATCGTCTCCACCATGCTCAGCGCGGTGAGCGGGTTCACGAAGCACGAAGCACCATCGGCCGGCTCGGTGCCATCGGGCAGCACCAGGCACGACACGGCGGGCACGCTGCGGTACTCGCCGAAGGTGGCGCCGCCGATGATGGCGACGGTGCGGCCCAGCAGCGCCTGCGCGTCGGGCGCCGAACCGGCAGCCACCACGACGCCGCATCCCTCGTTGCCCACCGGCATCGACTCACCCACGCGGGCGGCCAGGCCGGGCATCACCTGCTGCGCGATGGGCGCCGTCACCACTGGCGAATCGGCGGGGCCGGCGGATGTGGCGCGGCTGACGTCGGCGGCAGCCAGTAGCAGGCCGAGATCGCTCGGGTTGATGGGTGCCGCGTCGATGCGCACCAGCACCTCGTGCTCGGCAGGTTGCGGTGTGTCGACCGTGGCGATCGACAACTGCAGTTCGCCGTCGGCGGTGACGAGCGAGCGGATCTGGCGCATGGTGGCGGGAATGTCGACGGTCATGGTGCACTCCGATGGTTCGCTCGGCGGATCGCCGAGCGGCGCCACCCTACGACCAGCGTCGGCGACGGAGCATCAGCGGCGTCGGAAGCGGTCGATCTCGCGCCGATCCTTCTTGGTGGGGCGGCCGGTGGCGCGGTCGCGCACGAGGAACGGCGCCGCATGGTCGCTGGGCGGAGGAGGCGGGCTGTGGTCGACGATGCACTCGGCGGCGATGGCCGCGCCGACGCGCTTGTCGATGACGCGGACCACTTCGTAGATGCGCTTGCGGTCCTGCCCTGTGACGGCCACGCGGTCGCCCACCTTCACCGGTGTGGCGGGTTTCGCGGGCGTGTCGTTCACCCGTACGTGGCCTCCTTGGCAGCCATCGGTGGCAGCCGTGCGGGTGGGGTAGGCCCGCACGGCCCACAGCCACTTGTCGACGCGAGCGCTCTCCATCACCAGTCGTCGCGCCCGCCGCCGCTGCGGCCCTGCTTCTTGTGGCTCTCGCGCCGTTTCGCGTCGAGTCGCCGCTCGACGGCGCCGCGTGTGGGCCGGGTGGCGCGCCGAGTCGGATCGGGCGGGCGGGCCGCGTCGTCGAGCAGCGCAGCGGCGCGGGCGAGGCAGTCCTGCCGGTTGCGCCACTGACTGCGATGGGACTGGCTGGTGACGCGGAGGGTGTCGCCGAGCGCGTCGCGCAGGCGCTCGAGGGCGGCGGCGCGGCCGGTGACCGCGGCGACGGCGATGGTGAGCGTGACCTTTGACGAGGTGGTGTTCACATGCTGACCACCGGGCCCACCGGAGCGGGCGAACGACCAGTCGAGTGCCGCCGCGGGCACCACCAGACCACCCGGAGTGCGGAGTTCGTCGGACTTCGGTGTATCAGCTGCCGGCGAGGGAGTCATGCACACCTCCGACGTTCACGTGGAGCCCAGAGAGGGAATCGAACCCTCGACCTTTTCATTACGAGTGAAATGCTCTGCCGACTGAGCTATCTGGGCGGCGAGCGGAGAGTCTAACGAGCCAGCAGCCGCGTCTACACGTAGTAGCGCTGATGCCAGATCCCGGTGGGGTCTTCGCCGGCCACGGGCATGCGCCAGGTCTGGATGCGGGTGGTGGGGGTGTCGAGGCGGATGGCACACAACGCACGGGGCTGGTTGCTGGTGGTGTCGACGTAGCTGTCGGCCCAGTCGTCGCGGGTGTAGCGCTTGGCGATGCGTCGGTAGAGCGGCTGCCAGTCCAGGTCGTCGCCCGGTTGGTGCAGCACCTCGACATGGCCCTGCACGAACACCTTGCGGTACGGGCTGGCCTCCTCGTCGATGCTGATGCTGGCTCGCGGGTCGCGCACGATGTTGTGCCAGATGACGGCGGGCTGACGGGGCGTGAAGCAGATGGCGCCGTCGTGAACGATGAACCACAGCGGCAGCACTCGGGGCATGCCGTCGGCATCGGTGGTGCCGATGCGGGCGAGATGGCCGGGCTCGTCGAGGAAGGCAGCGAGGTCGTGATCGGTCAGCTTGGGCACGCCGCGACCCTATCCGTCGGGTATCTGGCCGACGGACGGTGGCCACCATTCAGACTCGCCACCAGCGGCCTCTACGGGACACAGTCACAGGGAGGTACGGTGGGGGTGTGGCGCGGTGGCGATTCCTGGGAAGCGACCGCACCGCCGTGTCCACGATTGCGGTGTGCGTGGTGCTGATGACGTTGTGCTTCATCCTCGGCACACCCCGCAACGGGGGCCCCGACGAACCGAGCCACGCCGTGGCCTCGGCGGCGCTCGTGCGCGGCCAGCGGCCGCTGGTGTTCAGCGCCGACGTGGAACGGAACCGCATCTACCGGATGCCCGGCTACATCGGACGGCCCGAACCGGGGTGCTTTGCGCTGAAGCCCTCCGTGCCCGCCGGCTGTGCCGACTCCATCGCCATCGATCCCGCCGATGGCCTCGCGCTCTCGAGCGCAGGGTGGTACCCCGTCTGGGGGCATCTCGCGCCTGGGGTCGCATCGCTGGTTCCGTGGCCGGCCGGATATCCGTACCTCGCCCGGGTCTGTGGTGCGGTACTGCCCGTCGCGCTCCTGATCTGGTCGTTGCTCGCGCTCAGACGGCGCGGGGGCCACGGGGCAGTTGCTGCGCTGATCGGGTTCACGCCGATCGCCTGGTTCTCGCTCGGTGTCGTGAACCCGTCGTCGATGGCGATCACCGGTGGATTGGCAATGTGGGTCGGGCTCCTCGGGGTCGACTGGCGGATGGCCGGACGCGACGCTCGGATCGGCTGGTTGGCCGTCATCGGTTTCGCTGCGCTGGAGTTGTCACGCCGCGATGGCACGCTCTGGGGATCGATGCTGGTGGTGGCAGTCTGTGCCAGTTGCGCGGTCCGGCCGTCTTGGATGTGGGCAGCGCTGTCGCGACGGGCCCAGTTGGTCACGGTCGCGATTGTCGTGCTCCAGGCCCTCGGCAAGATGAAGTCGGAAGCGGCTCGGGCAGACCTCCTTCTCGCGATGGCCCCGCTGGTGCTGGTCGTCGTCGAATTGGCGATACCTCGTTGGAACGCAGCGCGGGCGCGGTTCGAACGCAGCACCGTCGTCGCCGGGTGCCTCGTGCTGTGTGGTGGGCTTGTCTCACTCTGCGCGATCGTGCTCGACCGGGTCCGCCCCGACGGCCTGAGACTCGACACGCTGCGAATCGTGATCTCGTCGACGGGCAGCCATCTCCGTCAACTCGTGGGTCTCATGGGATGGCTCGATGCCCCGACGCCTGATTCGGCCGTGTTTCTGTGGTGGGTACTGATCGGGATGATGTTTGCGATCGCGATGATCACCCGGGTCCGCAGTGCTGGGGTCGCACTCATGTCGTTGGTGGCAGTGATCGTCGTGGCGTGGGCCCTCGAGATCGGCGCCTCGCTGACGGAAGGGGCGATGTGGCAAGGGAGATACTCGCTGCCGCTCACCGTCGGCCTGCCGTTGCTGCTGGCCATGGCGTGGTTGGTCGAGGCGCCGCCGCGTCGGGTCGTCATCACGCTTGCCACTGGTATGTGGATCGTCGTCAATCTTGCCTTCATGAATGTTCAGCGCCGGTGGGCTGTCGGTGTCCGGGGCTCACTGCTGCCGTGGGAGTGGAGCACGTGGAACGCCCCGGTACCGCCCCCGCTGCTGGTGCTGGTCCACCTGCTCGCCAGCGCGGCCCTGTTCGCTGCCTGCATCACTCGGTTCGATCGTGCTGGAACGACCCCTGCGACCGAGGTGGTGCCCGGCTGAGCGAGGGCGGCCGCCCGGTCGCTGCCGATCGGCGGTGACTACAGCGACGGAAGGTCGAGCAGCAGGTGCTGCAGCAGCAGCGTCTCGTTGGGGTTGCGTTCCAACGCGTCGAGCGCGGTGTGAACCCGTTCGACCGCCCGAACGTGCACATCGGGGTGCACCCCGGTGCCGGCGACGGCGGCGTCGCGGTACACGCCGGCGATGACGGCGAGCCCACTGCGCAACTCGTCGGTGCGATAGCGGCGCACCTCGCGCTTGTGTCGGTCTTCGAGCGCCTTGCGGCCACTGCCGCGTTCGCCCATCGCCGCGATGCGGGCCTCGAGTTCGGCCACCTCGGTGTCGTGCACCGGGCCCAGCATGGTGGCGGCCTGATCGGCCATGGCAACGATCTCGTCGGCCATGGCGGCCGCCCGTGTGCCGGTGCCGTCGAGGCGTCGGGGCACCGAGGCGAACTGGTCGCGACGTCGGGCGAGGCCGGGGTCGCTCACCAGTACGCGGGCACGGTCGAGGTTGCCCGCTGCCGACCGTGCGGCGGCCGTGGCGGTGACGGCATCGGCGCCCTCGGCCAGCAGGACCCGTTCGATGGTGTTCTCGGGCACCGGCCCGAACTCGATGCGCACACAGCGCGAGGCGATGGTGATCAGATCGTGCGGCACGAAGTCGGCCAGCACGATGAACATCGTCGAGGCGGGTGGCTCCTCGAGTGTCTTCAACAGGCGTGCTGCGCCGTCGGCGCTGAGCAGGTGGAACTCGTCGAGCACCATCACCTGGCGGTTGCCCTCGACCGGGGCGCGCGAGGCGATGCGGATGATCTCGGTGATCTGGTCCTTGTCGAGCGAGGCGCCGACGCGGCGTACTTCGCGCACATCGGGGTGCTCGCCGGCGAGGGCGAGCCGACCCGTGCGGCTGTTGGCCGACTCGTCGCCTGCCAGCAGCAGAGCGGCGAAGGCGCGTGCAGCGACATCCTTGGTGCTGCCCGGTGGCCCGACGAAGAGGTAGGCATGAACCGGGTCGACGGCACACGCCCGCAGGTTGGCGACGGCCCGCTCCTGGCCGATGACGCGGTCCCACACGGTTGCGTCGATGGCGAACAGGTCGTCGCTCATGAGGGCGCGAGCCCCAGGCGTTCTACGACTGCGGCGACGATGTCGGCCTCCACATCGTCGATCGGGCGATTGCCGTCGACGACCACCCAGCGGTGCGGGTCGGCGGCAGCCATGTCGGCGAACCCGGCGCGCACCCGGGCGTGGAACTCGTCGCCCTCACGTTCGAACCGGTCGAGGTCGCGGCCGCGCATGCGCTCGTCGAGCACGGCAGGGTCGACCTCGATGAGCACCACCAGTTCGGGCCACCACGAGTGCACGGCCCACTGGTTGATCTCGCGCACCTCGTCGAGCGGCAGCATGCGACCGTAGCCCTGGTACGCGAGGGTGGAGTAGACGCTGCGGTCGCTCACCACGTGGCGGCCGGCGCTGAGTGCCGGAGCGACGATCTGTTCGATGTGTTGGGCCCGGTCGGCCGCGGTGAGCAGCGCCTCGGCCCGCGGTGCCAGGTCGTGCACCGACGTGTCGTGCAGGATCTCGCGGATGCGTCGGCCGATGTCGGTTCCTCCGGTTTCGCGGGTGAGCACAGCATCGAGCCGCGCTGCGAGGCGGGCTGCCTGGGTGCTCTTGCCACAGGCCTCGGCGCCCTCGAACGCGATGTATCGCCCCGCTCCGGTCACGGATGGCACGCTACCGGCAGGGTGGGGCACAGATCCGGAACGCCCGGTTCACTCACTGACGCGAACGCGGTTTTCCCGCGGGAAAACCGCTCAGGCCTGTTTGCGGGGTGCGGCCTTCTTGGCGGCGGCCTTCTTCGCGGGGCCAGCCTTCTTCACCGGGGCCTTCTTCACCGGAGCGGCACGCTTCGCTGCGGCCTTCTTGGTGGCCGCAGCCTTCTTCGCTGCGGGGCCACCTTTTTCGATGATGGCTTCGCGGCGGATGGCGAGCAGTTCGTAGGCCCGCTCGGGCAGCATCGCCTCGAGGCGGTCGCCCTTGCTGAGCGAGGCGTTGGTCTCGCCGTCGGTGACGTACACGCCGAACTTGCCGTCCTTGGCCACCACCGGCTTGCTGCTGACGGGGTCGGTACCGAACTCGCGCAGCGGGCCCTTGGCGGCGAGGTTGGCGCCAGCGCCGCGACGGAACTGCTTGGGCTGCTTGAAGATCTCGACCGCCTGCTCGAGCGAGATGGTGAGCAACTGCTCCTCGCTGGCGATGTTGCGGTAGTCCTTGTCCTTCTGCACGTACGGCCCGTAGCGGCCGTTGTTGGCGACGATGGCTACGCCGTCGGTGGGGTCGACGCCCACGGTGCGCGGTAGCTGCAGCAGCGCTTCGGCGTCGTCGACGGTGATGCGCTCGAGCGTCATCGTCTTGAACAGGCTGGCCATCTTCGGCTTGTCGAGCCCGCGCGGCGGGTTGTCGGCCGTGCCCCACTGCACGTACGGCCCGTAGCGGCCGTTCTTGGCGAACACCGGGTAGCCGTCGAGCTCGCCGATGGGCTCGTCGCTCTTCGGTGCGGCCAGCAACTTCAGTGCGACCTCGATGGTGAGTTCGTCGGGCGCGAGGTCGTCGGGCACGCTGGCGGTGTCGTCGCCGCGCTTCACGTAGGGCCCGTACTTGCCGGGCTTCACGACGATCTCCACTCCGGCGGGGTCGTGACCGATGGGGAACGTGTTGATCTCGGCTGCGTCGATCTCGTCGAGGTTCTCGGCCACCAACTGCTTCAGGCCGGGCAGTGCGTCGTCGTCGCCGCCGAAGTAGAAGTGGGCCAGCCAGTCCTGCTTCTGCAGTTCGGCACGGGCGATCGAGTCGAGGTCTTCCTCGATGCGGGCCGTGAAGGCGTAGTCG
>JBIKLX010000236.1:0-4196 GCA_044359565.1 Ilumatobacteraceae bacterium | reverse complement strand
GCCTCGACGCGGCCACGCTGGCCGCCACGGCCACCGAGATCATCGGTGTGCGCGAAATGGGTGTCGATGTCACCGTCGTCGTCGGCGGTGGCAATTTCTGGCGCGGCCGAACCGGTGCGATGTCGGGCATGGACGCCACCCAGAGCGACCACATCGGCATGCTCGGCACGGTGATGAACGCGCTGGCCCTGCAGGACGCGCTCGAGCGTCAGGGTCAGACGACGCGCGTGATGAGCGCCATCGAGATGCCCCGCATCGCCGAGCCCTACATCCGCCGCCGGGCGATGCGCCATGTCGAGAAGGGCCGTGTCGTCATCTTTGCCGCCGGCACCGGCAACCCGTTCTTCACCACCGATACAGCGGCCGCGCTGCGGGCCGCCGAGATCGATGCCGAGGCACTGCTGAAGGGCACGCACTCGGGTGTCGACGGTGTGTACAGCGCCGACCCGCGCCGCGACCCCACCGCCACCCGCTACGAGTCGATCGACTACATGGACGTGATGAACCGCGACCTGAAGGTGATGGATGCCACGGCCATCGCCTTCTGCCGCGACAACGACATCCCCATCGTCGTGTTCGACATGTCGCAGCCGGGCGCGCTGCACGCCATCATCGCCGGCCAGCCGGTGGGCACCATCATCCATCACGCCGTCACCCGCGACACCTGATCGGGCGGGCCTCGTGGGCCTGATGACCGCGGCCGCTGCTCAGCCTCGGTACGCTGTGGCAGTGATCGAAGAAACGCTGCTCGAAGCGATCGAGAAGATGGAGAAGGCGGTCGACCACGTGCAGGGCCAATTCACCACGGTCCGCACGGGTCGGGCCAACCCCGCGCTGGTCGACAAGCTGCAGGTCGAGTACTACGGGTCGATGGTCCCGCTGCAGCAGTTGGCCGGCTTCCAGGTGCCCGAGGCTCGCACGCTGGTCGTGAAGCCGCACGACCGCACCACCCTCATCGCAATCGAGAAGGCCATCCGCGACAGCGATCTCGGGGTCAGCCCGTCGAACGACGGCGTGGTCATCCGCATCAACATTCCGGCGCTCACCGAACAGCGGCGCAAGGAATACGTGAAGATCGTGAAGAACATGTCAGAGGACGGCCGCATCGCCGTGCGCAATGTGCGCCGCGATGCGCGTAAGCACCTCGAAGCGGCCGAGAAGGCCAGCGAGATCTCGGCCGACCAACTCGAGCGTGCCGAGAAAGAGCTCGACAAGCTCACCCACGACACCATTGAACACATCGACAAGGCGCTGGCGCGCAAGGAACAGGAGCTGCTCGAGGTATGACCCCTCGGGCAGGGCGACGGATTGGGGAATCCAGATGAGCGATGATGCCTGGCGGCGCGACCGGCGAGACCGCGCCAACGACGACGATTTCGGTCCGCCGTTGTTCGGCGACGAAACGCCGACCGACCGCAACGACGCCCTGTCGTTCGGCGCTGCCGACACGGGCCCGCTGCCACACTGGACGTCGCCGCCCACCGGCGAGATGCCGGCGGTGCTCGGTGGTGGTCAGTCGAGCGACCACACCGACGACCTCGACGTGTGGTCGTCGTTCTCCGAGTCGGCCCCGGTGTGGAGCGACGATCCGCTGCCCACCGACGAATTCGAGTTGCCCGGCCGCACCACCGGCCCGGTCGATCGAGTGCCGTCCGATCTGTACGACGACGACCTCGACGAGAGTGCACCCGTGCCACGGCGCGGTCAGGGCCGCATCACCATCGGCACCGACCCCACCGACGACCGCATGGGACGCCCGATGCCGGCAACGCGTGGCCGTGGTCGTGGAGACGCGAAAGGTGGCGCCCGTACGTCGACCCGTCCGGTGGCAGCTCCGCCCAAGTCGGGCCGCGACATGCCCACCGCTATTGCGGTCGGCCTGCTGCTGGTAGCCGCCTTCATCGGCACACTGCTCGTCGGCCCGTGGGCCGTGATGATCGTCGTCGTGCTCATCATCGGCCTTGCTGCCGTCGAGTTCTTCGACAAGGTGTCCGAGAAGGGCTACCGCCCGGCCACCGTGGCCGGTGTCGTCGCCGTGGCAGCGTTCCCACTGGCGGCCTACTGGGCAGGCGAGCAGGCACTGCCCCTGGTGCTGCTGCTGGCGTTCACCGCCGGGTGCGTCACGTTCATCGCCGCGCCGAGCCTCGAGTCGAGCCCGTTGCCGAACATGGCAGTCACCACCCTCGGTGTGGTGTGGATCGGGTTCACGGGTGCGTTCGCAGCGCTCATCGTGTCGTACTCGAACCTCACCCTGCCCATCGCTGGGGGAACCACCACCTCGGTGGGTACCGACACGCTGTTCCTGCTGGCGCTCGGCGTCGTGGCCAACGACGTGGGCGCGCTGTTCATCGGCTCGGCCGCCGGGCGCACCCCGCTGCGGCAGTGGATCAGCCCGAACAAGACCGTCGAGGGCTTCCTCGGCGGCGCGGTGATGACCCTGCTCGCCATGGTGGTGGTGGGTGTCGCCGACAAGAGCAGCACCTGGAACTCCACCGGCGATCTGCTCATCCTCGGCGCGGTCATCTCGCTTGCGGCGCCCATCGGCGATCTCACCGAGAGCATGTTCAAGCGCAACCTCGACATCAAGGACTTCGGCAGCCTGGTGAAGGGTCACGGCGGCGTGCTCGACCGCTTCGACGGCTTCTTGTTCACGCTGCCGGCCGTCTACTACCTGATGCAGATCCTCGAGCCCTGGCTCACGAAGTGAGCCCTGTCCGGGTCGCCATTGCCGGTAGCAGCGGCAGTATCGGCACCCAGACGCTCGATGTGGTGCGTGCCGAGGCTGGCGCGTACGAGGTGGTCGCGCTCGGCGTGGGGTCATCGGTCGACGCACTCATCGCCCAGGCCCACGAGTTCCGACCTGCGGTGGTGGGGGTTGCCGACCCCGCCCAGCGCGCCCGGGTTGCGGCCGAGTTGCCGTTCGCCGAGGTGGTGGCCGATCTGGCCGACCTGGTCGAGCCCGCCGATGTGGTGGTGAACGCGGTGGTGGGCTTTGCCGGCCTGCCGGTCACGGTGGCCACGCTGCGGGCGGGCAAGCGTCTGGCGCTCGCCAACAAAGAGAGCCTCATCGCCGCCGGACCGGTGGTGCAGCCGTTGCGGGCCACGCCCGGCGCCGAACTGGTGCCGGTCGACAGCGAGCACTGCGCCGTGCACCAATGCCTACGGTCGTCGGCGGCGGTCGATCGTGAGGTGGCCCGAGTGGTGCTCACCGCCAGCGGGGGGCCGTTCCGTGGCCGCACCGCTGCGTCGTTGGCCGAGGTGGGGGTCGACGAGGCACTGGCCCATCCCACGTGGAAGATGGGCCCGAAGATCACCATCGACTCGTCGACGCTGATGAACAAGGGCCTCGAAGTGATCGAGGCGCACGAGTTGTTCGGCACCCCGTTCGACCAGATCGAGGTGGTGGTGCACCCGCAGAGCGTCGTGCACTCGATGGTCGAGTTCACCGACGGCTGCACGATGGCGCAGCTGTCGCTGCCCGATATGCGCCTGCCCATCGGCTATGCGCTCGCGTACCCCTACCGCATCGGCACCCCGTTCGGCCGCATCGACTGGGGTCGCCTCGGTCGGCTCGACTTCGAGCAGCCCGACACGGCCACGTTCCGGTGCCTGCCGTTGGCGTACGAAGCGGGCCGGGTGGGCAGCACGGCGCCCGCCTGGCTCAGTGCTGCCAACGAGGTGGCGGTCGAGGCCTTCTTGGCGGGCCGCGTGCGTTGGCCGCACATCGCCGAGATCTGCGATGCCGTGCTGCAGCGGTACGAGGCGGGCCCGGATGTGACGGTCGACGACGTCATCGCGGCCGACGCCAGGGCGCGCCTGGTTGCCGCTACCGTCATCGCCGACACGTTCTCCGTCTAGACGCCTCACGGCGCGCACCCCCCACAGGTAGGCCATGAGCAGTCCGTTCCCTCCGCCCGACCCCGACAGCCAGAGCGGCTACCTGAAGCTGCGCAACGAGATCATGGCGGGCGGCGCCGACGACATCGCTGGCGATGAACCGGCCAGCGGCAGGCGCGCAGTCATCGGGCTCGGCGTCATTGCGCTGCTGTTGTTGGCGCTGGCGTGGTGGAGCCTGTGGGCCTTCGTGTTCGTTGTGCTGCTCATCGGCTGCATCTTCTTGCACGAGGTGGGTCACTTCGCCACGGCCCGCTGGACGGGCATGAAAGCCACCCAGTTCTTCTTGTTCATGGGGCCGA
>JBIKLX010000235.1:0-4220 GCA_044359565.1 Ilumatobacteraceae bacterium | reverse complement strand
GTCTGCGGGGCAGATCAGGTGAGCGAGAGCGGAGTCATCCGCTGCGCTTCCCGGACGTGGGCGGTGGCCGCCGCCTCCGGCACGGGCCACCCGAGCAGGTAGCCCTGGAGTTCGGTCACACCCAGCCGGGCGAGCAGTTCAGCCTGCCGGCGCGTCTCGACACCTTCAGCGGTCGTCTTCATCCCCAGGCTCTCGGCAAGTTGCGTCACGGCACGGATGATGGCGAGACAGGTCGGCCGCGTCTCCAGATCGGCCACGAACGACCGGTCGATCTTGATCCTGTCGAAGGCGAACACCTGCAGATACGAGAGCGAGCAGTACCCGGTGCCGAAGTCGTCGAGCGCAACACGCACGCCGAGCTGCCGGATCATCGCGATACGAGCGAGCGTCGCAGGGCTCGCATCGAGGAGCACGCTCTCGGTCAACTCCAGTTCGAGCCGGTCACCGGGGAGACCCGTGGTGCGCAGGATCGACGCGATGCGCTCAGGCAGGTCGCTCTGGGCAACCTGCACAGCCGAGAGGTTCACGGCGATCCGGAGTGGTTCGCGCCATGTGGCGGCTGCACGACAGGCTTCCTCGAGCACGATGTCGCCGATGTCGACGATCACGCCGGTCTCCTCGGCGACCTGGACGAACTCGCTGGGCAGCACGAGGCCGCGGGTCGGGTGTTGCCAGCGGAGCAACGCTTCGAATCCGACGAGGTCGCCGGTGTCGGCCTCGACCACGGGCTGGTAGTGGACGACGAACTGCCGCTGCTCGACCGCATCGAACAACTCCTGCTCGAGATGGCGACGCTGGTTGTCCATCTCGTCCAAGGTCGGGTCGTAGCGCAGCACGCGACCTCGGCCGTCGGCCTTGGCGCGGTACAGCGCCCGGTCGGCGCGGTTGAGCAAGTCGTCACTATCGGTCCCGTCGTGCGGCGCCACTGCGATCCCGATCGAGGCGCCCGGCATCCACGCCTGGCCATCGACCACCATCTCCAGGGTCAGCACATCGAGTATCTCTCTGGCGATCACCTCGGCCTGCATCGACAGCTCGCGGCCCTCGAGCGTGATCACGAACTCGTCACCGCCCCAACGCGCCACGATTCCCCGCGCCCCGACTGCCGCGCGCATACGTGTCGCGGCTGTCGCCAAGTAGGCGTCGCCGGCCCCGTGACCACGCGTGTCGTTGATCAGTTTCAGGCGGTCGAGATCGACACACAGCACCGCATAGGCCTTGCCTGCGGCGCGCGACGCGATCTGGTCGAGGTGCATCCTCATCATCGCCCGGTTCGGCAGGTCGGTGAGGGGGTCGGTGAGGGCGAGACGGGTGATCTCGTCGGTACGCGCTGCGACTTTCATCTCGAGCTCGCTGGCGTGACGCTCGGCAGCGCTCCGCTGGCGTCGGAACTGCGCCCAGATCGCGCCGGCGAGCACCGTGAGGACCACCAGGATCAACATGCTCGTCAACTCGAACGAGCGGGTGGCCCTGGCCTCGAGTGAGGTGTCGAACTCGGCGTTCGGGCGTGCGACCCAGACCGACCAGGATCCCATCGGATCGAGGATCCCGAGGTCGTAGGTCTCCGAGAACAGCAGACCCGGGTCGCGTCGGCCGGACTCGAAGAAGGGGCGCGATGTCTCGACGTCGGTCAGGTCGGTCTCGAGCGAATATCCGTACGCCTGGTTGGAGAGCACGGCATTGTCGCCCGGAAGGGCGGCAGCGAGGGCACGGTCGAGCACGATCGCCGCGACGAGACCCTTGAATGCGCCATCGGGCCCGTAGAACGGCACCGAGAGCAAGATGCCCATCCGGTCGGCGTCGAGACCGGTGTGGATGAAGTACGTGTTGTCGCAGGTGATCAGGCTCTTCGATCCGATCATGGGCACATTCAGCCCGTCGATCGATTCGCGTCGTGGGAAGTTCTCCTGCATCCATCTCGCCTGACCGGCGAACTCGCGGTACTCGTGGATCTCGATCTCCTCCTCGGCGCCCTCCACCAACGAGTCGCGCTCGGCTTCGTCGACTCGTGCCGCCGCGTCGACGATCAGCTCGTCGAACATGACGATCGGCTCCTCGGGCCTGCCGGTGACCGGATCGACACGTTCCGGATCGAAGTCGCCGGGGATCACGTACACCTCCGAGACGGCCACGGCGTCGGCGAGGTTGTTGTAGATCTGCTGGAACGTCTCGCGGCTGTCGCCGACCAGGGATGCGCCGTGACGATCGACGGCCCGCACGCTCGGCAGCGCAGCGAGGGTGCGCAGGTCTTCGTAGACGTGCTCGAAGAGTTGTTCGACGGGCCTCACCTGCGCTCTGGCCTCCTCGTCAGCGTTGCGGAGGTACGACGCCAGAGCGATCGATCGCCGCCGATCGGTCTCGAAGTGGATGATCGTCGCCAGCAGGCCGGCGACCGTGAGAAGCACTGCGAACCCACCGAGTATGTGTCGGTCGACCCGGTCCCCGCCCGACTCCGATCGACGTTGCGACAACGAAGGGCCATCGGCGAAGCCGGTCGCGGCAGGGGATTGCCCGTCGAACGGGCGATCTTGGTGCCGGTCAGACAACGGGGCACGAAAACGCATGTGGGACTATCGGTCGGCAGGGGCGCAACCTTGAACCGTCAGTTCGAACAGTGGCACGAGCGCGGCGAACGGCCGATGTCGAGCCCGAGCCTCCGACGTGGATTCGACCATGATGTTGCCGTGCACGACGCGTCAGGCGAGCCCGAACCGGTCGACGAGTTGCTCGCTGCCGCATACGCGCTCGACGGGCCCGAGGCGAACCGGTCGCTCTACGCGCGCTGGGCCGCCACCTACGAGACCGACTTCATCGCCGAGAGCGGCTACCGCTACCACGAGCGGGTCGCCGCACTGTTCGTCGAGCACTGCCTGCCCGTCGTCGGGCCCGACGAGGCGGTGGCCGATGTGGGGTGCGGTACGGGCGTCGTCGGCCAGGCGTTGGTACGCCACCAACGAGTCATCGTCGACGGCCTCGACATCTCGCCCGAGATGCTGCAGCAGGCCGCACGCAAGGTGCACGACGGCGAGCCGGTCTATCGCCAACTCCTCGAAGCCGACCTCACCCGGCCGTTGTCGATCGAGCTCGGGTCGTACGCAGGGCTGATCAGTGTCGGCACGTTCACCCACGGCCACCTCGGGCCCGAGGTGCTCGACGGGCTGCTCGCCATCGTGCGGTCGGGAGGCCGTTGCGCCATCGGCATCAACGCCGCGCACTACGCGTCGCACGGGTTCGGTGCCGCGTTCGACCGACTGATCGGCACCGGACGGATCAGCGACCTGGGGTTGGTCGATGTGGCCATCTACACCGACGACGATCGCACCGACCCCGACCAGTACGCCCACGTCGCCGTCTTCACCGTCGCCTGACGGCCGGCGCCCTACGCCCGGCGTTCACGTGGGCGGCGGTGCCGTACGGCCAACACGATGCCCGGCACCGTCACCGCCAGCGCCAACGCCAGTGCGCCCCCCATCACCAGCAGGGAACGGAACGTCTTCCAGAACGACGGGAAGACCGCGGCCCCCTGACCATCGGGTCCGTCGAGCGACACGACTGCGGCGCCGTAGGTGGGGCACTCGAACGTGAGCGTCGCAGTGTAGGTGGAACCGAAGTATTCGAAGGTCTCCTGCCCGTCCTGCATCGGCATCACCGTCACCGGTGCACCACCCAGCACGACCGACACCTCGATCGGCAGCGGCGTGTTCGACGTGGTGATGTTCACCGGACCGAACTGAGAGCTCGATCCCGTGGCCGGGCCCACTCGCCACTCCTCACCCTCGCGGCAGTCGATGGTGACCGAACCAGGCATGGTGGTGCGCTCGAAGCCGGCCACGCCGCGCCACACCTCGCGGCCCGCGGTGAACAGCGTGACCACGGCGATGACTGCACCGACACCGATGAGTGCCCAGCCGAGGCGCCGGCGTTCGGGGCGCACCTGCCGACCGGGCCTGCCGGCTGCAGCCGGGTTCGGTGGTGGCCACCCCTGCGGTGGTGTGCTGCTCATGTCGTCATCATGCCAGCGGCAGACATCGCTGAGACGCCGACCATCGACCGCGCGTTAGCGTTCGCCCGACCATTCCCCACCACAGCCGGAGCACACCGCCCCATGGACGTCACCCACCTGTTGAGCACCGATCAGATGGCCTCGTTCGTGGCGCAGGGCTTTCTGCGCTTCGACGCAGTGGTGCCCGACGAACTCAACCGGCAGGCGCTCGACGAAC
>JBIKLX010000063.1:0-15277 GCA_044359565.1 Ilumatobacteraceae bacterium | reverse complement strand
CAACCGACTCTGTCTTCGAGTTGGCCGAGACGGTGAAGCTGATCGTCGGTCGGTCGTCGGTTCCGGGCGAACTGGCACAGCGCGACATCGTGATCGACGACGGTCAGGCTCGTCCGCAGGTGACGATCCAGGTGTTCGACATGCCCGCGGGCGGATTCCCCGAGGCCACGAGTACGGTCAGGTTGCAGTTGCGGCTGTTGGCTGCGGTGTCGATGAGCCTGCCGTTCCGGGTGCGAACGGTCGACGACTCGGCATCGTCGGGCGAGGACTTCGCTGCGCTCGACCAGGTGATCACCGTGCCGGCCGGCTCGACGTCGAGCCCGGTGTTCACCGTGGCCCTGCTCGACGACGTCGAGTGGGACGAAGACACCGAGTCCTTCTCCGTCGAGGCCGTCCTCGAGTCGTTCGCCGATGCCCGTGCACTGGTGTCGGTGGTGAACGACGACGTGCCCAGCCTGGTGCAGTTCGATCGCGGCGATGGGCGCCCGACGCCCATCGGCGAGACGCTACCGGCAGCGATCCGCAGGGTGCAGGAGGCCGTCGATCGTGAGGTGCGAGTCGACATACCCGTGTTGCGACGGTCCGGTTCGGCAACGGGCGAGCTCACGGTGAAAGCGACTCTTGTGCCGGGTACCGCCGATGAACGCGATGCCCGGCTCGAGTCGCCGACGGTCACGTTCGCGTCGGGCCAGACGACGGCCGTGGTCACGCTGATCGTGACGAGCGACAGCCAGGTGGAGGGTCTCGAACAACTCCAGGTGCGTCTCGTGTCGCCCGATTACGAGCGGGTCCGTCGTATCGACGACACGGTGACCGTCGACATCGTCGACGTCGACCCGCTCACCGTGACGGCGCGCGTCACCCCTACTGTCGATGAAGGCGGCTTCGTGACGATCGAGGCAACCATCGACCGGGCGGTCGACGTCGATGTTGCGGTGCCGCTGTCGTTCCGGGCGGGCTCGGCGACTGTTGGTGCGGTCGACGAGGCGGGGGGTGTCGACGTCGACACCACGGGTGTACCCGGGTCGGTGATCATCGACGCCGGCTCGACGTCGGGTTCGTTCCGCCTGCCGATCGACGACGACGACGTCCCCGAACCGTCCGAGACCTTCACCGTGGTGTTCAGTGCGCCGTCGCTCGGGCGCTTCGATCCGGGGGCCACCCAGGAGTTCACGGTCACGATCGCCGACGACGACCCTCCACCGCTGCGTCTCTCCCTTCCGGACGCCACGGTGACGGAAGGGACGCCGACCACTGTGGTGCTCGAAGTGGCGCCCACGGTTCCCGGTGGGTCGGGGACGCTTGCCGTTCCCCTCCGCCTCGTCGGTCTCACGGGAGCCACTGCAGGCCTTCGGGTACGCGACGCCTCGAGTGGTGTCGACCTGCTCGCAGCAGGTTCGGTGTCGGTTCCGAAAGCCGGTGGCACGGTGTCGATCGAGCTCAGTGTGGTCGACGACCGAGCGTTCACGCCGTCGCACACGGTTCAGCTGGAGATCGGTCGGTCGTTCGCTCTCGGCGAGCAGGTTCGCGCGACGATCACCGTCGTCGACGACGAGCCGCCACCCACTGTGCGACTGAGATCGATCCCGGCATCGTCCGAGTCCGTGCTGCGGTTTCCCGAGTCGGCGGGCGTGGTGTCGCTGCGGCTCGAGATATCCGGTATCGCCACCGTCCCGATCACGTACCGCGTGATGTCGGAGGACGACGCAAGTGTCGCTGAAGAAGGTGCCGACTACCTCGCCCTCGATCTGTTCTCGACGATCCCGGCGGGCGAGCTCGTCGGTCCACCGATGTCGTTCACCATTCTCGACAACGACACCGAGGTCGAGGCGACTGAATATGTGGCGGTCTTCATCACCGCTGCCGACCTGCCGGAGAACGTGGGCTCCGTGGTGATCGAGGACGACGACACGGTGCTCGCCCGCTTCGTACGCTCTGCGGGCGATGACCCAGACGAGCTCGTCACGCGCAGCGTGACGGAGCGTGACGGAGAGTCGGTGTTCCTCACGCTGCCGGTCGAATTGGTGGGCCGGCCGATCACGTCGGCGGTCGAGGTGTCAGTCGGAGCGCAGAGCTTCTGGGCCTTCGAAGAGGACTACGTACTGGCATCGTCGACGCTGGTGTTCCAGCCGGGAGACACCGTGAAGAACCTGACGGTGGAGGTGTTCGGCGACGATCTGCCAGAAGTCGACGAGGACCTGTACCTGACGATCACGACCCCCGATGGAAATGAGCTCTTGGAGTTGAGCGGGTCGGGTCCGGACGGGGCCAGGGTGGTGATCGTTAACGACGACATCCGGTCTCGGGCACGGTTCACTCGCGGGCCCGCCGATCCTCCGCTGTCAGCGGAGTTGACGCTGAAGCGGACCATCGCCGAGCGCGGAGGAGCTTCGAACACCGAACGGCTCACCATCTCGTTCGTCGGCGACCCCATCACCAAGCCGACCACCGTCACCGTCGTGCCCAACGTGCTGCGTGGTGCGCAGCAGAGCGACTTCATGATCGAACTGCTCCCGAGCGTGGGCACATCGGGGGTGACCGATCCCGGACATCGCTCGACGGTGTCCGGCTTCACCTTCACCGTCCGGCCAGGCGACCAGCCGCGTGAGTTGTTGGTTTCGGTGGTGCCCGACGCCATGGTCGAGACAGCAGAGGGCCTCGTGATCGGCCTCAGTACAGAGTCGGGTGACGAGCTCGGTGTGATCGACGACATCGTCGAGATCTCCTTCGTCGACGAGATCGATGGGGGCGACAGTCGATCACCTGGTGAGCGACTGTTCGACGAACTCGTCGCCGCATGGAACAGCTTGGTCGAGGCTGTGCTCGGCTGGTTGCAGCAGTTCGATCTCGGTTCGGCTGGTTCGCCAGGCGCCCCGGTGTCACAGCCCCCCTTGGTGCAGCAGCAACTCGCTGAGTACTTCGATCTCGGGCCCGACACGGAGGGCCTCGATCTGCCCCGACTGCCGCCGCTCGCGGGACTGCCCGAGGCGCCGCCACTACCCGACGCTGCGGCAGCACTCGCCGAGGTGTGCCGCCTCCTCGGCTCGGCAGGGGTCACGGTGCGGGCCAGCGCCGGATCGGCTTGCGGGGGCGCGGCTGCGTCGGGCGACGATCTGTTGCGTCTCCGCCTCGAGGTGACACTCGACGACCTGGCCCGCGCGGCTGGGGTCGACCTCGCCGATCTGGGCCCTGAGGCGCAGCAGGCATTGGCAGGTCTCGCCTCTGGTCTGGGGCTCGAGAGCGCGGGCAGCTTCACCGGCGAGTTCAGCCTGGTGCTCGATGCCGGAATCGATGGCGACGGTGCCTTCGTGTCGCCCGAGACGAAGCTCGATCTTGCGGTGTCGGGCCAGGTCGAACTCAGCGGCTCGGCGCAGGTGGCGGGGAGCGCCGCCAGGCTCGAGGGTGCCGCAGCCGCCGACTTTGCCGTCAGCCTCACCCCGGCTGCAGGCGACGGTCACGACCTCGCTCGCGGCCTCGTCACCAGCATCGCGGGAGAGTCGTCGCTGCAGCTCGCTGCGACCGTCGGTCCGGTGGCGCTCGACTGGGAGCAGCGGTTCGTCGTTCGCGACGGGCGGAGCGAGCCTGAGGCGGCAACCCTGGCCGGTGGATTCACACCACCATCCCTGCAGCAACTCGGCGTTCCGGCGCAGGTGCAACTCGTCGGTAGTCGGCGCGGCGACATCTGGCACCTCGAGTCGACCGTGACGCCGACCAGCTCGTTCACGCTCGCCGGTTTCGCGGTCGACGAGGTCGCCTTCTCGGCCGATGTCGGCCCGTCGACGATGAGCGGTAGCGGCTCGCTCTCGTTGGCGACCGCACTTCCCGGTGCCGCCGGCGCGGTTGATGTCACCATCGCGGCCGGCCGCGATTCGGTGGCGTTCACCGGGCGGTTGGCGCTCGACGAGATGGAACTGGGTGCGCCGGCCCTGCTGCGCGTGGTCGATCCGGTGGTGACCGTCGATCTCGCGGCGACCCTGCCCGGTGGGGCCTTGTCCGGTTCGATCGGCCTTGCTGCGGCCTCGGCTGTGTTGCTCCCTGCCGCTCCGGTCGGGTCGGCCACCGGCCTCGATGGTTCGCTCAGTTCCACGGGGAAGGTGACGCTGCGCGCCGCACGTGCCACCGCCCGTTTCGCCGGTGGAGCCGCTTCGGCGTCGGCCTCCGACGCGTTGCTCACCGTCGGGCCGGGTGCCGGTGACGTCGTGCTGCGATCGTCGGTGGCCACGGCGAGCATCGCTGCGTTCGACGGTCTCACGCTCACCGTGCGCGACCTCAGCGTGTCGAAGACGGGCGCCGTGGGTGCATCGAGTGTCGAGGTGGTGAGCAGCGGGTTTGCCGAGCAACTCGGCCTCGGTGGCATGGTTCCGTTCGACATCACGGCCGTGAACCTCGACTTCCCCGATCGAACCAACATCGATCGGTTCACTGCCACCGTCACCGGTCGGTTCGACTTCGCGGCGCTCGGCGATCTCGGCGAGGTGGTTCCCCGGCTCGGCCTCGGTGGCCCAGTGGTGACGCCGATGTCGCCGCCGGCCCAGAACCGGTTCAGTTTCTCGCTCGACGTCGCCTCGCTGGCGAGTGGCGTGATCGCACCGCTCGACGTCGGGCCGCTCACGATCGGCTTCGACGGGCTCCGCTCGGGCGAGATGGTGCTCGGCGGCGACGTCGTGCTGGGCGGATACCGGAACGGCGAGTTCGTCGCCGCGGTGAGCGGGGCGTTCCGCCTCGACGGCCCGGCCGGTTCGGTGCTCGACAATGTCGCGCTGAACGTCACCGGCACGTTCGACCCGGATGCTGATGTGGTGGCCGACCTCGTCGGTTCAGCTGAGTTCACCGGTGCCCTTGGTGGCATCACGGTCGATCGGCTCGGTGTGCGAGCCCGACTGGCGGTGAGGCTCGACGACGGTCGACTCCACCTCGAGCCGCGCCTGGAACGGCTCACCGCACGCCGCATCTCGGTGTCTCTCGGTTCGCTCATGACTCTTCGCGCCGAGTCAGTGGAGTTCAACGTGTCGCCGACACCCGGCGGCAATCTGCTCACACTCGGAAGTCCGGGCGGAACGGTGATGTTCGACGAGGGCATCTCCCAGCTCGCAGGGTGGGGTGGCACCTTCTCGAACCTGGCCATCGGAACCGACTACCTCCCGCGGCTGCTCCCCGGTTTCTCGGTCGATGTGAAGGTGCCCGCCGACTTCGGCTTCGGGCTCCCCGACTTCGTGCCGCTTCGGGTCGACTCCGTCGGCGTCACGTTCCCGTCGGCTCCGCCGATCGGGGCGGGCGGGGTCGTGTTCGACGACAGCCTGCTCGAGGGGATGCGGCTCCGCGTCAGCGGCGGCCTGAGAGCCACCGAGTCCTGGCCCATCGAGGCGGGCTTCACGGGCCTCGAGGTCGACCTCGCCCGGGTGGCACGCGGCGAGTTCCCGATCACCAACCTCGACGCTGTGTCGATGGGAGTCGCGCCGTTCACGCTGCCAGGCGACATGCGGGTGGGAGGCGGACTCACCCTCGGTACGGTCGAGGTCGACGGCACGACGGTGTTCTACGGGCGCATTCGCGGCGAGTTGGCCGTGGCAGGCATCGGTGGCGGTGTCGATCTGGTGGTCACCCAGTACGGCCCGGTGCTGCTGAAGGTGACCGCACCGTTGGGCATCCCGCTCGGTCCGACCGGCCTCGTACTGGCCAACGTGTCAGGTGCGGCGCAGTTCGGTGGTACCGGCGTGCCCGTGCCCCCGCGCGGCGACCCGCTGGCGTTGCTGAATGTGCTCACCTTCCCCGGCGACACGGTCATCGACGGCCCAGCGATCGCCCGGGCGGTGGGACCGGTCGTGCGGACAGGCCGCCCGCTCTGGCAGCAGGGGTTCAGCCTGTCGCTGTCGGGCAAGGTGGTCGCCCCCGCCTTCCCGGGGCTGCTCGACGGCACCCTCACCGTCGGGATCAATCTCGGCCTGCCCACCGGCCCGAACGACCCCGACGGGGTGCAACTGGTGGGTGCCGGAAACCTCAGCACGTTCGGTATGCCACTCGGTCGAGTGGGCATGATGATCGACCTCTCCGACCCCACCGCGCCGCGCTATGACCTCGCCTACTCATCGCCGGTCCTCGGTAGTCCGCTGGCATTGGTGATGCCGGCGCGGACCACGTTCGGTATTCAACTCGACACCAAGGGCGTCGTGCTCGGCACCGTTGCCGGGATGCGCGCGTTCCTGCTCAGCCTCACCGACGGTGTCGCGGCAGGTGCCGAGCAGATGTTCGACGTGGTGCTCGACCAGGTGGCCGTGCGGCTCGAAGCCGATCGCCGTCATCCGCTCGCCGTGTTGCTGCTCGATCTCGACGGCAACGGCTCGGTGAGTGCAGCTGAGGGGGCTCAACGCATCACCCGGACGTGGGTGGTTGACCGTCTCCTCGGCCGGGCAGCGGTGCCCGGCCTACTGCCGACTTCGGTGAGCGCCCAGGATCTGACGCGAGCCGGCAGCGCTGCGATGGAACTGATGAATGTCGTATTGATGGCTGCCAACGATGTGCTCACCCATCCCGAGCGGTACGGCACGTTCACCCTCCAGCCCGCTGGAAGCGGGTCGGCTTTCACCGGTCTGATCGGCACCGGCGGCGCAGCCCTCGCAGCATTGGCCGAGATCATCCGCAGCGCCACGGCGCAGGGATTGTCGGCGTTCGGCGACCTGTTCGACCCGAGCCTCACCATCACCGGTGCGTTGCAGCCCACCTTCCTCGGTCTGCCGCTCGGTGACCCGACAGTGGGCGGCACCCTGCAACTCGATCGAACCGGCCTGTACCTCGAGTTCGAGGGCAGTCTCACCGAACTCTCCAAGGCAGCGGCGTCGAGCTCGTTCCCCGGTGGCGCGCCTGCGCTGAACGGCATCCTCAGCTCCGCCACACTCGGGGTCTCGGATCGGATGTCGATCGGGGCACGTCTCCCGGTGGGCGGCTTGATCGACACCCTCATCGCCGGTGGCACCCTGCCGACATTCCAGCCGCTCGACCCGAACTGGGCCGTCACCATGTCGGGCAGCATCACGGTGTTCGGGTTCGACACGGCCAACGTGTCTGGTATCGCCTTCCTTCCGGGCCAGCGCAACCTGTTGAACAGCAAGGTGCAGAAGCTCTACGAGCTGCCCGAGGGCACCCCGATCGACCCGCGTCTGTTCCCAGTGTCGACCCGCGAGCGGTTCGAATCACTGGTGACGTACGGCGGTCTGCTCGTGACGGCATCGCTGAACCTTCCCCGTCTCGTCACCGATCCTGCTGCGCAGTTGGCTGCGGTGCCACCACCGCCCGACGACATCACGCAGTACCCGGCGTGGCTGGAGCAGGTGGCCCGGTTGGCGGGACAGGTCGACAGCGCAGCGCGGATACAGATGTTCGTACCCGGCCTCATCGGGGTGAGCGACACGAGTGCGACGGCATGGGCGAGCAGCATGTACGTCGAGGGTGTGTACAACGGTCGCCTGCTCGGCTTCCAACTCGGCCGCGCCACGATGCAGGTGTCGCCTGCCGGGCTCGAAGTGGAGGGTGCGATCCCGCTCATCGGTGGCCGGACCACGATGGTGTTGAACACCGGCTTGCTGTCGGGCGGTACACGGCTGCCGTCGGTCGGTGTCGATACGAGTCTCGACAGTCAGGCCTTCCGCGACACCCTGGTGCGCGCCGGAATGCCGGCGGCTTTCGTCCCATCCGCTGGGGTGTCCGGACGGTTCCGGATGTACACCCCGGGGGCCAACCCGTCGTCGACTGATCCGCTGCTGCGCAACGGCGGCATGCAGCTGTCGGGTCGACTCGACCTACCCGGGCTGGTGACCGGTGCCATGTTCGATACCGAACTCGTGGCTCGGGGCGGCGGATTCGATCTGCACGCCCGGGCAGAGGTCGACCGTATCGGACCCCTGGGCGGCGTGACGATCGACGATGCGTTCATCGATCTCGACGTTGTCGATGGGATCGGGTCGGTGCGCATCGGCGGCTCAACAGCGGTGCTTGGCGCGAGAGCGACCGTGTCGGGCACGTTGGCGAGCGACCTCACCGGAACCCTCACCCTCACCGTCTCCTCTGGAACGATGGACCTCGCCGGCACACGCGTGGGCGGCCAGGCCCAACTCACGTTCGCCCGCAGCGCTGGCACTCTGCGTGCATCGCTCACCGTCCTCGGCACCGCCACCTTGCCGTCGTGGTTGGCGACAGCAGCGGGACGCTCGACACTCAGCGTGGCCGCATGCGTCGACTCGACCGGGTCGATGGAAGTAGCACTCGGCATGCCCGCCCTGTCGTTCGGCCCGGGCAGGCTGGTCACGGTCGGGAGGGCACCGACGACGACGACGCTCCCGCCGAGCCCCGCAGCGTGCACCCTGCCGACCGGTGCTCCGGCACAGTCGGCCACCGGCCCGCTGTTCCGGCTCCGGTCGGTCGGCGGTGTGCCGAGCGCCGTGCTCTCGGGGTCGCTCACCTTCGCGGGTGATGGCGCAGTGGCGGGCCTCACCGTCAGTGGCTCACTCGACGGTCTGGCCGGAACCGGTTCGCTCGCGGTCACCTTTGCTGCTGGTGGCATGCGGTTGGGCGGCTTCTCGGTATCGGGTTCGGCGACAGCCACGATCGGCAGCGGTACGTTCTCGCTCGCCGTCACCGGCGGTCTCACGATTCCGGGGCTGATCACCGATGCGTCCGTGACCGGTACGGCCGATCAGAGAGGCATCTCCAGCCTCACCGTCGCTGCCGACTCGCTGCGGCTCGACCCGCTCTCGGTATCGACACCGACGTTGTCGCTGAGTCGCTCTGGTTCGGCCTATTCACTCGTCGTCGGCGCCACGGTTGCGTTCACCGGAATCGGCAGCGTACGTGTGAACGGCTCTCTCGATTCATCCGGATTCGGAGCCCTCACGCTCTCGACCGACCGTGTCACCGTGGCGGGTGCTTCGATCACGGACGGCACGTTCCAAATGGTTCGTTCGGCGTCCGGGATGCAGATGTCGGTCGAGGGGACGTTCGAGTTGTTCGGCGCGGCGCTCGAAGTACCTGAGGCCTCACTCACCCTCTCGCGCTCCGGTGGCGTCGCGACGATCGCCGGCAACCTGACGGTCCGTCCGGCCGAGGGTGCGGAGCTGCAACTCGGCGGCTGGACGTTCGGGGGCACGTTGCGGCTCGCCTTCAGCGCCACCTCCTCGCGGCTCGCTCTCGACAACGGCACGGTCACCATTCCGGGCTGGGGAGCGATCGGTGTCACCGTCGACGTCGCCGTGCCGGTGAGGAACGGAGCATCGTTCAGCCTGCGACTACCCACGGGTGGGTTGCGGCTCGGAGGTGGCTCGTCTCCGTTCTTTGCTTCCGGGTCGTTCGCGCTCGGCTTCAACGGCAATGTGGCGAGCCTCTCGGCCACCAACCCCAGTCTGTCGTGGCGGGTCGGTACGAGCACGGTGGCAACCTTCAGCGCACCGAGCGTCGTCGTGCGTTCCGACGGCTTCGTGTCGGCGCGCATGAACGGGTTCTCCGCGTCGCTGGCCGGATTCGCGTTCTCGGTTCCCTCCCTCGACCTCCTCATCGATCCGCAGGGTCTCAACGCTCGCCTGTCGCTCGGTGCCGGCTCGATCGCCGTGCCCGGTTTGCCGGTGCTCTCGACTCCCGCCTTCACCATCGGGACAGCGCCGTCGTTCTCGGTGCCGCTCGTCGCGAACTCGCTCACCCTTGGCCCGGTGTCGTTCAGTGGCCGCATCTTGTTCGAGCGCAACGATGATGTGTTCCGGCTCGTTCTGCAGGCTGCACCAGGGTCGGCCTCACCGCAGGTCGCTGTGAGCGGTCTGTTCACGGTGCCCATCCCCTCGATCACGATCGCGTCCGACGGCACGTTCTCGTTCCAGGTCGCCGTCCCATCGTTCGGCCCGACTGGCTTGCAGATCACCGATGCGTCGTTCAGCCTGGCGAAGACCGGCAGCCGTCTCACCGATCTCCGGGGATCGATCGCCGGCGGCGTCCTGCGGGCCGGCGGCGCGGATCCGATCAACCTCCCCGTACTCTCATTCGTCGGCTCGGATCCCTTCGACACCACATTCCGGGTGCCCGGATGGGATCTCGGTCCTGCGCTGCGGGTGAGCAACGTCGACCTCCGACTCCGCCAGACCAGCACCGGACCGATGGAACTCAGCCTGGTCGCCCCGGCGAGCGTGACGGTGATCGGCGAGAGTGGCCTCACCATCAACTCGTTGCGCATCGACTCCGGCGGGTCGTTCACCGGCTCGGTCACGGGCAAGCTCCGCATGCTCGGTGCTCAACTCGCGCAGGCGACACTCGACCTCAGCAGGTCGGGCGGTGTGGTCACGCTCTCGCTTCCCGCATCCCGGCCGGCGACGCTCAACCTCGGCTTCCTCCAGGCCCAGGTATCGGGATTCGTGCGATCCGATGGCACCTTCGACTTCGATGGGTCGGCGTCTGCCGGAATGTCGTTCACGGTGTTTTCGTTCAGTGGTTCGTTGGCCGTGAGCGTGTCGTCGAGCGATGGGGTCACTGGTTCGTTCGCCGGCTCAGCGTGCTTCGCCGGAGTGTGCGCCAACACCGGAGCCAGTCTCCGGTCCGACGGGCGGATCAGGGGGTTCCTGCAGATCGACGCGTATGGTGGCCCGGGGCTCGAAGTCGATATCGATTGGCGCATCTACCTCGCCACCGGAGCCCTCACGATCGACATCAACCGCGACGGTGACTACGACGATTTCGGAGACGTGTGGATCGGCGATGTCACCGATGCCGACTCCACACCACCAACGATGACCCAGCCGCCCGATCTCGAGGTGTCGGCCAAGATCCCGACCGATGGCACGGTTCGCGTCTACTTCGACAACCCGACGGCGTACGACGGTTCGATCCGCCTGTCGGCGGTGTGCTCGCCGGGATCCGGCAGCCTGTTCCCGGTCGGCGTCACCACGGTCACCTGCACGGCTCGCGACCGAGCGGGCAACACCCGGACGCGTACGTTCAAGGTCACGGTCATCTCCACCAATGCCTCCAGGTCGTTCATCCCGGCGACCGACCTCGTGGCCGCCGTGTCTGGGACCGGCTTCGCGGCCAACACGATGGCCGGAATGTGGGTGCGCAGCTCCCCGGTGTTCCTCGGACTGTTCCCGACCGATGCCGAGGGTCGCGTCACCGTCAACGTCGCACTCCCACCGGATCTGCCCCCTGGCGAGCACACGTTGATCCTCGAGGGCATGGCGCCCGACGGTGGCGCCCGGCAAGTCGTGCAGCCGATCGTCGTGGTCGGGCCGCCGACCGATACTCCGCCGACGTCAACGGTGCCTCCGTCACCGACCACACCGCCGCCCACAACGTCCGGTATGTCGTCATCGGACGGCGCGACGGTGCCCACCACAGCCGTGGCGTCGGGCGGTCCGACCACCGCTGTGCCGGCCACGACCACGACGGCACGCTCCGCTGAGGAGTCCCCGGTGGTTGCGTCCGGTGGCCCGACCACCACGGCTGTCGGCGGCGATGGGCGGTCTTCCGAGCAGGACGGTCCCGTCAACTGGACGATCCTGCTCGTGCTCAGCGCGCTGGTGCTCCTGCTCGGTGCCGTCGCAGTGCCGGTGGTGCGCCGCACCCGGCAACGGTGATCAGCCGTCGGTCGCCGACCACGTGGCAAGCACGGAGCGCGACCGTGCTGCGAACAAGGGAGCTCCGGCCCGATCGGCTATCTCGACTGCTCGCTTGAGCAGTTGGCGTGCTTCGTCGTGCCGCCCACAGCACCAGGCGGCAATGCCGGCCTGGTGCGCCACAGGGCCGAGCGTGGTGAGCGAGTTCACGCTGATGCGGTCGCAATAGGGGGCGAGCCGGTCGAACGCCTGCGCCGCCAAGCCGACATCGCCCAGGGCAGCAGCCGCCTCGGCGAGAGCACCGATGGTGAAGAACCACGATGCGTCTCGCGGCACAGTGTCGAGATCCTCGCCACTGAGCCCGACGAGGAGTTGCCGAGCCTCGTCGAGTCGGCCGAGTTCGGTGAAGGTGAAGGCCAGGCCGAAGCGTCGTGCCTGCCCTACTCCATCATGAGTAGCGACCTCTTCGATGAGCGAGATGATGCTGTCCAACCCGCCGCGGAGCCAGTGGATGTTCCAGATGTTCATGCCGACGTAGTCGATCGATGTCGCGGGCTCGACGGCCGATCCGATCGCGAGTGCCTCGGCGGCAAGTGCCTCAGCCCGCTCGAGGTCGCCTCCGAGCATCGCGATCGGGGCGGCGATGACGCGATTCATCCACTGTTGCGCGGCGCGTCCGAGGTCGTCGGCGAGCATGACTGCCGCGGTCGACTCTTCGATGGCCCGAGCCACGTCGCCGAGCTCGGCCGCGGCGGGCGCCAACCAGCGGCGGGCCATCATCTCGTGAAAGTGATCGCCGCAGGCCAGGGCATCGGCGAGGTAGTCGGTGCACACGGTGAGCAACTGCGGAATGCGGTCGGGAGTCCAACAGCCGAACGCCAGCGCGTATCGGGCCCAGAGCCGACATGTCGGGTCGTCGGCGTGTTCGGCCTCCTGGAGAGCAGCGTTCGCGAGTTCGAGCGTGCGGTCGACGGCGCCATGCCAGTAGACCTCGGTGGCCAACCGTCCGAGCACTCTGCTACGCAGCCGATTGGCGCGAGTGGGCAGCAGGGTGAGCGCCTCGTTCAGCAGCGCTGTCTGCTCCACCGGTGACGCGAAGCCGATGTGGTCGGAGCAGTAGCCGAGGACCGCGCTGGCGAAGCCGGCGGCATCGCCGAGTCGCCTGGCGATGGTGAGGGCTTCTCGGAACGAAGCGCGTGCCTCGCTCTCGAGGCTCACCTGGTTGTGCGCCTCGCCGAGACCGAGCAGCAGACGGAGCCGAGTCAGGTCGTCACCAGGGTCGATACCGTCGAGCATGTCGATGGCGCGCTGCCACTGCCGCACCGCCTCGTCGAAGGCGAGCCGTTCGTTCGCCGCATGCGCAGCTCGCTCGGCCCGATCAAGGGCGCGTCGAAGCGCCTCGTGCAGCACCGGCGGAGCCGCCTCCCCGCCTCGACGCGGCGTACTGTCGATAGGAGCAGGAGCCGAGAGAGCCCGGCCATCCGTTCCGATCGACGGAGCAGCACTGTGTCGCAGGCGCTGCTCCATCTCCACCAGCGCCGGTCCTGGTGGGACGCCGAGCGTTGCAGTCACCAAGGCCATGGCCACCTGCACGATGCGAGCGGCTTCGACAGGCCTGCCGTCGGCGAGCAGGGCTTTGGCGCGCAGCGCCCAGAGGTGCTCGTCGAGTGGGGAACGTGCAGTTGCCCCGGCAAGGAAAGTGGCAGCTTCGGCCACCCGCCCGACTGCCAGCAGGCACTCGGCCCGCTGCTCTTCTGCTCGGTCACGCTCATTGTCGATTCCTGGCGCGAGCAACGAATGCATCGGGAGCTCGGCGAGGTCGGCGAGTGCTCCACCGCGCCATGTGGCGAGTGCCTCGTTGAAGAGCGTCGCCGCTGGCTCGGTCTCGCCGGCACGACGGTGGGCATCGGCCGCCCGGGCCCGGCTGCGGAACTCGCGCAGGTCGACTTGTTCGGCATCGACCACCAGGGCGTAGCCGGGCGACACCGCCTTCAGCACGCCGACGAGGCCGGCTGCATCGAGCGCTCGTCGCGTGCGGGAAGCGAGCTGCTGCAGAGCCACTTTGGTCCCCCTGGGGGGTGAGTCACCCCACAGGAGATCACTGAGCCGATCGATCGACACCGGCCGGGGGGCCTCGAGCGCCAGCACCGCCAAGAACGCCTTTGGGAGCAGTCCGGTCGGGGTCGCCACACCCTGTGGCCCGACGATCTCGATCGGACCGAGAACGCGTACCTCCCCCGCTCGCACCATGAACGCACCCTAGTGAGTCGTCCTGTGCCCCGCCCATCGTCGCCGTCTGTCTCGCAGAGTCGACGTCAGGCCCCTGCGCTGCCCGAAGTCGACAGCGCTGTGTCAGGCGGCGGCGAGGCGGCGTACGGCCAGGCGGAACGCGCCCTCCTGCTTGTCGAGCAGGTAGATCACCACCTGGGCGACGCGTGACGGATCGAGCGGTGCGGCGTCGGGCAGTGGGTCGAGGAAGCGGCCGACGGGTTCGAACGCGGCGAGGTCGAGCGGGTAGGTCTGCTCGGCGTCGGCGACGGTGGTGAACCGTTGCACGTACAACTGGTCGTCGACCGTGCGAAGTTGCAGCAGGTACACCTTGCCGTCGCCGGTGGCCTGCACGGTCAACTGTGTGGCATCGGTCAGCAGCGCGCCGAGGCCCTCGTCGATCGGACCGCGCACCGACGTGAAGCCGCCGTTGTTGTCCAGCGACAGGTCGCCGGCGAACACCATCTGGCCGGCTTCCCACCTGGTCGAACTGCTCGACACACCCCCCATCACCGTGTCGTTCACGGTGCCCCAGTCCTCGAGTGACCCTGCCTCGACGAAGTCGAACATCGTGCGCGACGGGTCGGCCACCGTGCTGGACGGTGCGGTGGTGGACGGTGCGGTGGTGGACGGCGCGGTGGCGGGAGCGGCCGTTGTCGGCGCGACCGTGGTGGGAGCGACGGTGTTCGGCGCGGCCGTCGTGGGTGCTGCGGCCGTGGTGCTCGCGGCGTTGTCGGCGCCACACGCGGTAGCGAGTAGCAGACAGGCGAGAAGGGCGGTACGCCTCATGGGTCGATGTTGGCAGCCATCCCTGCCCGGTGCGTCACCGTGAGTCGACTTTCGGCCCCGTGTGGCCCGTCACTCGACAGGCGTCAGACGGGGGCGACGACGCGGGGCAGGGGCGACACCATTGGCGGCTGGTGGTCCCACAGGTCGGCCAACAGGTCGCTGCGCAGCGCCGCGCAGGCCGGGTCGTCCCAGCGGTTCACCTGCTGCAGCGGGTCGTCGGCCAGCGAGTACAGCTCGCCCTCGGTGCCGTCGTGGCTGTAGCCCGGCTGATAGGCGGTGCACAGCCAGCCGTCGCGGTAGATGCTACGCAGGTGCACGTCGACCCCGAACAGGTTGCTGTCCCACTCGGTGAGCACCCGCTCGAAGCCACGGGCCGCGGCATCGGCCTCGTCGACCGGCAGCGGCTTGCCCTCCATCCACGTGGGCACCGGCAGGCCGGCGATCGCGCAGAAGGTGGGGGCGAGGTCGACCAGGCCGACCGGGCGATCGACTGCTGCAGGCACCACGCCGCTCGACGGCGCGGGCCGCCAGATGAGCGGCAGGCGCATCAGCGCGTCGACGTGGTACGGACCCTTGAACAGCAGGCCGAAGTCGCCCTGGAACTCGCCGTGGTCGGTGGTGAAAACGATGTCGACGTCGTC
>JBIKLX010000234.1:0-4230 GCA_044359565.1 Ilumatobacteraceae bacterium | reverse complement strand
TGGGCACCTGCTGGGCCCAACTGCGCACCTCGGGTGTGTCGTGCGCGCACCACAGGGCGATCGACGGATGGTGCCCGAGTACGTCGACCATGCCCCGGGCCTGTTCGACAGCCTGGCGGCGCACCGTGCGTGCGTAGCGGCCGTGCAGCGGGAAGTCCTGCCACACGAGCATGCCCAACTTGTCGGCCGCCGCGTACAGCTCGGGCCTGGCCACATGGCCGCGCACTCGCACCAGGTCGAGGCCGGCATCGCGAGCCAGTTCGATGTCGCGGCCCATCACCTCGGCCGACACCGTCGCCGAGTCGGGATGTGCGGGGAGCAGGTTCACGCCCTTGGTGAACAGCCGCTCGCGGTTCACCGAGAACACGCCGTCGTCGAAGGCCACCTGCCGCAACCCGGTGAGCACCTGGTGCCGGTCGCTCAGCACTCCGTCGAGGCGCACCTCCACCGACACCGACGTGAGCGGTTGGTCGCCCAGGCTCCACGGCCACCACAGCCGTGGGCGGGCCACGTCGAGGTTCCAGGCCAACTCGTTGCTGCCCTTGGCCAGCGCGTGATCGTGTTCGGCCAGCACGTCGCCGTCGATCACCGTGGTCACCTGCACCCGGCAGGCGCGATCGCTGTCGAGGCGAGTGGTGAGGCGGAGATGGGCCCGACTGTCGTTGGCGTCGCGGCACAGCACGCGGCAGCGGTCGATCTGCACCGGGCCGGTGGTGCCGATCGTGACGGGTCGCCACAGGCCGCCCGGGTTCCAATCTGCCGGGAAGGCCGTGCCGCCCTGGAAGGTGCCGGTGAGTGTGCGGCGGTTCACCGGGGCCGGCTGGCGCGGGCACGACACCTCGATGGCCAGCACGTGCTGGTCGGTGAGACGGGCGAGGGCCGTGATGTCGAACGCCGACGGGACGAAGTAGCCCTCGGGGTCGCCGAGGTAGGCGCCGTCGAGCCATACATCGGCCTGATAGAACGCACCGCCCATCTGCACCCACACGCGCTGATCGTCGCCGGGTGCGGGAAAGTCGAAGCGATGGCGGTACAGCAACGGGCCATCGCTGTCGGCGAACTCGGCCGTCGATCGCCAGTGCCCCGGCACCGGCACGGAGGGCCAGTCGCGATCGTCGCACTCGAGGCCGACGCCACTGCGCCGCAACTCGTCGTCGGCCGGGCGAGCCCGCCAGGTGCCGCTCAGATCCACCCGGGCAGCGTAGCCGTGTGGATCCGGTCACAGTCCGGCTGCGAGGGGAACGGTTCACCCGTCCCGCGGTAGGGTCGCCCCCATGACGACGCCTTCCGCCGCACCGCTCACGCCCCCGTCCACGCTGCCGTCCACGCTGGGCGCACTGCGTGCGTCGGGCTGGCAATCGGTGCCCGTGAAAGAAGAGATCCGCCGCAACGCGGTCGAGCGAATCGCGGCGGGCGAGCCGTTGTTCGAAGGGGTGATGGGCTACGAGCACACCGTGATGCCGCAGCTCGAGAACGCGTTGCTGGCCGGCCACGATGTGATCTTCCTCGGCGAGCGCGGCCAGGCGAAGACCCGCATGATCCGCTCGCTCACCGGCCTGCTCGACGAGTGGATGCCCATTGTCGCCGGCAGCGAGATCAACGACGACCCGTACAACCCGGTCAGCAAGCACGCCCGCGACCTCGTCGCCGAGCGTGGCGACGACACGCCGATCAGCTGGGTGCACCGCAGCGACCGCTTCGGCGAGAAGCTCGCCACACCCGACACGTCCATCGCCGATCTCATCGGCGAGGTCGACCCCATCAAGGTGGCCGAGGGCCGCTACCTCAGCGACGAGCTGACCCTGCACTACGGCCTCGTGCCCCGTACCAACCGTGGCATCTTCGCAATCAACGAGATCCCCGACCTCGCCGAGCGCATCCAGGTGGGCTTGCTCAACGTGCTCGAAGAGCGCGATGTGCAGGTGCGCGGCTACAAGATCCGCTTGCCGCTCGACATCATGCTGGTGGCCAGCGCCAACCCCGAGGACTACACCAACCGCGGCCGCATCATCACCCCGCTGAAGGACCGCTTCGGCAGCCAGATCCGCACCCACTACCCGCTCGACGCCGACACCGAGGTCGAGATCATGCGCCAAGAGGCACGGCCCGCCTCGGTGGGCGGCATCACGGTGAAGGTGCCCGACTACCTCGAGCGCGTGGTGGCCACCTTCAGCCAGATGGCTCGGTCGAGCAATCAGGTGAACCAGCGCAGCGGCGTGAGTGTGCGCCTGTCGGTGAGCAACGTCGAAGTGCTCGGTGCCAACGCGCTGCGCCGCGGCCTGCGCGCCGGCGAGCAGAGCGTCGTCGCCCGGGTGTGCGACCTCGATGCGCTCGCCGCGTCGTCGGGCGGCAAGATCGAGATCGAGTCGCTCGAGGAGGGCCGCGACGGCATCATCCTCGAGAACCTCGTGAAGGGCGCCGTGCTCACCGTGTACAAGGAGCGCATCACGCCCGATCTCGTGCGCGATGTGGTGGGCGCCTTCGAAGAGGGCATCGTCGCCCACACCGGTGAAGACATCCCGTCGGCCGACGAGGCCCGTCTGCTCGAGCAGGTTCCGGCACTGGGCGCCGCGGTGCAGTCGCTCACCGGCGGCGACGAGTCGCCCGCCGCGGTGGCTGCTGCGGTCGAGTTCGTGCTCGAGGGCCTGCACCTGTCGAAGCGACTGAACAAGGACGCCACCGCACAGGGCGGCGCCACCTACCGCAGCCGCAGCTGACGCCGGGCGCTCGCCTCAGCCCAGTGCGTGGGCGGTGGCGTCGAGATCGGTGAATGTGAGGCGAGCGAGCGGCAACCCGGTCGCCAGCCTGCGCACGAGCGCGAGCGTGTCGTGCACCGCTTCGGCGCGGGCATCACGGTCGGGCCCGGTGGGGCGGAAGGTCACGGCCATCGGCGCCTCAGGGCCCTGTTCGGCCACCCGGTGCAGCAGCGCCTCCAGATCGCCCGGGCCGGTGCCACTGAGCGCGATGCCCAGTTGGTCGAACGCGCCAGCGAGGTCGGGCACCTCGCGGTCGGCCCGGCCGGGGATGGTGACGATGCCGTCGGACAGGCCGCGCAGCCACAGCCGCCACCGCAACTGGTCTTCGCGGCGGGCCCATTCGGCTGCCACCACATCGTCGACAGGGATGCTCACCGTGCGCACGTCGAGCGATGTGGCCACCGGCACCGGGCCGTGCAACAGACGCCACGCATCGCGCCAGGCGATGGCCAGCGTGTGGAAGATCTCGCCCTGTTTGCGGGCATCGGTGGGCGCCAGCCTTTGCACCATCGCCCACGGTGCCTCGAACGGCACCCAGCCGTCGACGTCGTCGCCGAACGCATCGGCTGCCGCCTCGACCCACCGCGGCCACCAGTGTCCGGCCGTGCGGTCGTCGGTGAAGCCGCCCTCGTCGTCGAACCACGGCGGTACGTCGGGCGATAGCAGGCACAGCCACACCCCCACACCGGCCGTGCGCAGCGTGCGCACCGCGCCGAGCACCTCTTCCACCACCTTGCCTGCGAGCACGCCGGCCCGGGGCTGCGCCGCTGCCCACGGAACGGTGAGACGGACATGGCCGAGGCCGAGGCCGATCGCAGTGTCGAGGTGGTCGCCGATGGTGTCGGTGACAGCACCGATCGACAGCGTGGCGGATGCCGCAGAGCTCGGCTCGTCGGTCAGTCGAACGGGGTGCGAGTCCACAGCTCGCTGGTGTCGTTCAGTGGGGTGAACGTGGGCCGCCCGTCGAGTTCGAGCACTTCGATGGGGCCGGGGAAGCCGCGCAGTTCGAGTGATCCGTGCGGGGTGGCGGTGACACCCTCGGGCAGGCGTTCGAGTTGCATCGACGGCATGAGCACCTCGAACGGACCGGCGGCATCGCACAGCCGCGAGGCCATGTTGACGGCCGAGCCGATGTAGTCGTCGCCCTCGAACAACAGGGCATAGCCCGAGGCGATGCCGACGCGCAGCGACAACGGCGCGCACACGTCGGCCGAACGGTGCTCGAGGTCGAGCGCGAACGAGATGGCACTGGGCTGGTCGACCGACACGATCATGCAGCCGTCGCCGAGCCACTTGGCGATACGCACCCCGCGTTCGCTGGCGGTCTGGCGCACCAGGGTGCGGAACGCGCCGAGGATGCGTCCGGCGGCGTCGTCGCCAAAGGCCGCGGTGTAGTTCGTGAACCCGGAGAGGTCGACGAAGGAGAACGTGCGGGGGACACGCATCGCCACAGAGAGTACCTGCGCGACAGCGA
>JBIKLX010000233.1:0-4234 GCA_044359565.1 Ilumatobacteraceae bacterium | reverse complement strand
GGGCGACAGACGCCAGTTGGTGGGGCGGGGCCGGTCGTCGAGCCGCGCGAGCGCAGCCAGTTCGTGGGCGAACTCGTCCTCGGCGCGCGGACGCAGGACGCCGGCCTCGGCAGTCGATGCGGGAGTGCCGGATGCGGGGCGGCCTGATGCAGGCTGGGTCATGACGGGTCACCTCTGGGGTCGGGAGGGGCGAGTGAGGGGGTGGGGAAGGATGCGGCGTTCGAGTCGTTCGGCGACGCGGCCGCGTCGAACTCGCGCAGCATCTCGCTGCGGAACTCGGCCAGATCCGTGAGCGCGGCGCTGGTGCGGGCGGTGAGTGCCGTAGTGGCCTGCTGGCCCACCGATGCCAGGAACGAAGCCAGCGCGTCGGGAGTGAGGCCGGCGACGAGTTGCTGCAACTGCGGCAGCGCAGCCCAGGTGGCCCGGCCGTCGCGGAGCTGAGTGAGGACGAGCACGGCTGCGGCCCCGCTGTGGGGAGGAGGAGGTACAGGGCCAAGCGGCGCGACCGCCTTGGCGGGGGTTGCGGGCACGGGCTTCACCCCCAACTCGGGCACCGCCTGAGCCAGCCATGTGGCACGGACCCCGGCGAGGCGGCGTACCACCTGGTCGAGATCGGGACGCCGGCGACCGCGCAACAGCAGCGCGGGCAGCAGGGCCGCCGGCAGTTGCATGCCCACCCGGTCGCAGAGGTGGAGCCACTCGCCCAACAACATGTCGTGTTCGCCCCCGACGATGCGCCCGAGACGCCGAGCGCACTCGGCGGTGCACGGAGGCCGGGTGTCGGGCGGTGCCTCGGGCAGCGGCCGCTGGGGAGGAGCGGCCGCCATGGTCCCCGCGCGACGGGCCACCACCACGGCTGCAGCACGGTCGAGCAACGCCACCGCTGGGTCGGCGTCGCCCGGCCAGCGGTCCCATCCCTCCACCGCCACGGGCAACGGATGTCGTTCGGCACCCAGCACCGCTGTGGTGACGAGCGCGTTCCACTCGGCAGCCGCGCTGGTGGCGAGGTCGGCGGTCACAGGGGCACCGCCGTCGAGATGCCGTGGCCCTGATCGACCCACACGGTGAGCGGCAGGAAACCCTCGGCCGACCACTCGCCCATCACCGTCACCGGGTGTCCGCCGCTGATCGACACCAGCTCGGCGAGGCGCCAGAACCCGGGCACGATGGGCAGGGCGCCGGTGCGGTCGGCCACCACCCAACGGCCGTCGCCCAGCGGCGTGGGCACGGCGTCGACACAGACCGGACAGCGTTCGAGCCAGGGTTCGGCGGCCAACGCCCACCCGGCGATGCCCATCGCCCGCTCGACAGTGAAGCCGGTGGGTGCCGCGGCGCTGACCACGCTGAGCGAGTGCAACCGGCCCACCAGTGCCCGCAGGGGTGCCGCGCCCGGGTACCAGTGGATATCGGCATCGAACTCGGTGCCGACCACATGGTCGCTCTGCAGTTCGTTGCCGAACGTGCCGAACGACAGCACCAGCGCCCAGGTGGGCGGTGGCGGTTCGGCGGGCCCGGCCGAGTCGAGGGCGCGCAGCCATGTGCGCTGCACCGTGATGCGGTCTTCGCGCACTCGGCTCTCGCCCAACACCTGCCAGCGCGCTGTTGACGGCACACCGGCCAGCACATCGGACTGCAGGGTGGTGAGACCGGTAGCGGCATGCACCCCGTCGGCGAGGTCGTCGGGTAGCTCGGCCGTGTGCAGTGCACCGTTCACCAACAGGTGCAGCACTGCCAACTCTTCGAGCACATCGTGGTGCCACTGCTGGTGCTGGCCCACCCGGGCAGCCACCCGCTTCACCCGGTTCGCCAGCCCACCGCACTGGGCGTCGACCAGGCGGGCAGCCACCCGGTCCCAGGTATCGGGCTGGGCGAGCTCGGCTGCCGCCAACCCCACGCGCACGCGGTCGGCGAGCCAGCGGTCGAACTCGATCAGCCCGGCACGCATCCGTTCGGCCCGTTCGGTGCGACGCTTCTCGCGCTGGGGGTCGTCGCCACGGGGCTGCGACGGGGCCGTTGCGCCCAGTGCTGCCGTGCCGACCGCAGCGGACTCGTCGCCATCGACCCCCACGTCAGGCGCCGCCTGCGGTGGAACGGAGGGCTCGGGCGCCTCGACCGGATCGGCCAGCGCATCGCGGAGCGCGGCCTCGCGGATGGCTCGGCGCTGCAACCAGGCCTCGACGAACGGCAGACGACGCGCCGGCTGCACCCCCTGCTGGGCGTGCATCAACAGCAGCCCCAGGCAGTGTTTGCACGGCAGTTTGCGGCTGGGGCAGGTGCAGCGGAACGCCGGCACGGTGAGTTCGATCGACACCTCGTACGGCTCGGCCGACGAAGCGATGTACTGCCCCCACACGGCCTGGTCGTCGCAGCCCGCCGCCGACCAGTTGCTCGCCTCGGCCACCCCGACAGCAGCCGCGGCCGCCTGCCGGTCGGGGGCCATCGACAACACCTGTTCGGGCGTGGGGCGCACGGTCATGACGCATCCGAGGGTACCGCGGGGGTGTCACACCCTTCCCCCACGCCCTCCCGACCCACCTGGCCACCCGCCCAGCCAGCCACCCACCCAGCCACCCAGCCACCCACCCACCCGGCCACCGAGCCACGACCGGCGATTGTGAGCGGAGCCCCACCACAACCCGACTGCGCTCACAGACGCTGATCGGCGGGGTGGGCGGGCGGGGCGTGTGGGAGGGAGTAGAACAGGGGGATGGCATCGAGCAGCACGTCGCACTGGCGCGATCGCCTGCACCGGGCGATCACCGAGCGACTCAACGCGCTCGACAACAAGCCTGTCGCCGACCTGCTGCTGGCCGGTGTCGACAAGGCCACGAGCGCACGTTGGTCGGCGGCGGTCGAGCGCGCCGCGGCCCTGCCAGGAACGATCCGGCCCGAGAAGATCAAGGCGCTCACCGACAGCTTCGCCCGCGAGGTGGCCGTGATCGGCGCCGCCGCGGGTGCCGCCGTCGCTGCACCCGCCGTGGGCACCGCCGCCACCCTCACGGCCACCGCCGCCGAAGTGGCCTGGTTCACGGCACGCGCCGGCGATCTCATCCTCACCATCGCCGCGCTGCACGGCCGCACGGAGCCCACCGTCGACGAGCGCCGCGCCTGGGTGCTCGCCGTGCTGCTCTACGGCAGCACCGCCAAGGAGGGTTTCGCCCACATGGCCGAGGAGGTGGGCGTGACGCTGGGAGCCCCGGTCGCTGCCGGCCTCGCTGCCAGCGGGGTGGCCCCGACCTTGCGGCTCCCGCTCAGTTCGCTGCACGCCATCAACAGCGGCTTCCAGCGTCACATCGTGCGTCGCTACGGCACCCGGCGGGGCGTCATCGCGCTCGGCCGGGCCCTGCCCCTCGGCATCGGCGCAGCCATCGGTGGCACCGCCAACTACGCCGCCATCCGCGCCCTCGCCCGCCACGCCGACCAGTTCTTCTCGCGGCTGCCGTACTCGTCGATCGAAACCACGGCCATCGAGGCGCCGGCTCGCTGATTCACCGGTCGTCAGCGGGCGACGATCGCCGCGCCGGCACGCGACCCACTGCGTAGCGCACCTTCCATGTAGCCCGCCCAGGCATCGGTGTGCTCGCCGGCCAGCACCAGTCGGCCATGGCGACGGCGCAACTCGCTCCAGGCGGGCACCAACTGGCCGGGGCCGAACGTGGCGTACGCACCCAGACTGTGCAGATCGTTGGTCCAGTCGGTGCGCACCCGTTCGCCCGCCAGGCCGCGGAAGCCGGGAAACAGTCGCTCCATCTCGTCGACGACGCGCAACTCGGTCTCGGGCAACGCAGCCAGCGCGGCACCGTCGTGCGATGCCAGCAACGCAGTGATCACCCCGCGATCACCCTGTTGGCCGTCGGTTGTCTCCCACACCTCGCCCCATGCCCGCTCGGTACGCACCGAGCCATCGCATCCGTAGTCGCGCCAGATGCGTCGATCGGCCTGCACGCTCACCTTGCCGCCGATGCCGTACGACACCGCCCGCAGCGCCGCCGGCATCGCGGCCCACATCCGTCCGAGCACAGGGAGCGGCACGGCGGCCACCAGATGGTCGGCCGTCCAACGCTCGCCCGAGCGCAGCACCACCTCGCCCGCGTCGGCATCGAGGATCGCCACCTCGTGACCCAGCAGCACCCGATCACCCAACCCGAGGGCGAGGCCGGTGGCGAGCTGGTCGTTGCCCCCGACGATGCGCCAGCCCTCGAACCCATCGCCCGAGCGCAGGTGCAGCGCCGTC
>JBIKLX010000232.1:0-4275 GCA_044359565.1 Ilumatobacteraceae bacterium | reverse complement strand
GACACCTTCGTAGAACGCATCGACGAGGCGGACGAAGAAATCGTCGCCGCCCACGTACTCGTACAGCGACACCGTTCTCGATTCAGCTGATTCGCCGGATTCGCCCGTCATCGAGCCCAGGTTACGGGATCGGCGGGGCGACGCGGATCAGTCGAGGTCGCCGTCGAACACCCGGAACGAGCCCAGCTCGTCGGCGCGCAGCACGAACGGCATGCTGCCGTCGCAGGCGTCGAGGATGACGGCCTCGGGGGTGGCGAGCAGGACGAGTGCCGTATGGGCCTCACCCTCGACGTCGAATTCGATCACCGCGCCAGTGGCAACGATGGTCTCGACACTGGCGATGGTGGCGTCGTCACGCTCGAGCAGATCTGCGGTCATGGTGTTGCATCCCTTCAACTGAACGAGACCGGGGCTGCGGGTCCCCGAGCGGAGCATCCGTGCCGCTCATCGTCTCGTCAGAGGTATCGGCGCGACCAGACGAGACCTTTACGAAAACTTCGGGTTTTCCCAATCGGGGAAGATGGCGGGCAGGCCATCGCTCACCTTCACCGGAAACACCGGCGGCCGCTTCTCGAGGAAGCTCACCACACCCTCGCGGCTGTCGGCGCTACGACCCCGCTCGGCGATGCCACGCGAGTCGACGCGGTGCGCCTCCATCGGGTGGTCGGCGCCGAGCATCCGCCACAGCATCTGCCGGGTCAGTGCCACCGACACCGGAGCCGTGTTCTCGGCGATCTCGGCGGCGATGGCCCGGGCCGCGGGCAGCAGGTCGTCGGGGGCGTGCACACTGCGCACCAAGCCGCCGGCGTGGGCCTCGGCCGCGGTCATCACCCGGCCGGTGTAGCACCACTCGGCAGCCTGACTGATGCCCACCAGGCGGGGCAGGAACCAGCTCGAACAGGCCTCGGGCACGATGCCGCGGCGGGCGAACACGAAGCCGATCTTGGCGTTCTCGCTGGCCAGGCGGATGTCCATCGGCAGGGTCATGGTGATGCCCACGCCGACGGCAGGCCCGTTGATGGCGCCGATGACCGGCTTGGTGCACTCGAAGATGCGCAGTGTCACCAGGCCGCCGCCATCGCGCGGCACCCCGGGCACTGCGGTGGTCACATCGCTACCACCGGCCGCGAACGTGTCGCCCCCGCTCGACAGGTCGGCTCCGGCGCAGAAGCCGCGCCCCGCACCGGTGACGATGACCACCCGCACATCGTCGTCGGCATCCACCCGGTCGAACGCGTCGATCAACTCGCGCATCATCGTGCCGGTGAACGCGTTCAGCTGATCGGGACGGTTCAGGGTGATGGTGGCGATGTGGTCGGCGACGTCGTAGCGGATCTGCGTGTAGTCCATGGATGGACTGTAGGCAGCGAACTCAGACGTCGAGGAACCTGGAGGCCGCCGTGCCCGACCCGATGGCTCCGACGAGCATGCCCAGCAGCACGATCCAGAACACGATCCACAGCGGGTAGCCGTCGGTGACGACGAAGGCCTTCAGCCCGGAGTTGATGGGGAAGGCCTCGACGCCGCTGGTCCAGTTGCCGTTGAACAACAGCATCGCCCCACTGGCCAGCACACCACCGACAAAGCCCTGGAACAGACCCTCGAGCATGAACGGCACACGGATGAACCAGTTGGTGGCACCCACCAACTTCATCACCTCGATCTCGCGGCGACGAGCGAAGATGGCGGTGCGGATGGTGTTCCAGATGAGCAGCACCGCCGACAGCAGCAGGAAGCCCGTGATGAGGTAGAGGCGGATACCGATGAAGCCCTTCAGGCTCTCGAGCACGGCGATGAACTCGCTCGGGATGGACACCGCCTGCACCTTGGGCAACTTCTTGAACCCTGTGCTCAACTGCTGCAGCAGCGCGGCATTGGCCGCGTCGGTGGGCACCACCTTGAACTGCGACGGGATGTTCTGGTCGTTCAGCAGTTGCAGCGTCTCGGGGTCGGCCGCGAACAGGCGTTGGGCCTCGACCAGCGACTGCTGCACGTCGAGGTACTGAAGATTGGGCACGTCGACGATGTCGGGCGTGCTCTCGAGCGCTTCGCGGATGACTGCGAGCTGCTCGGGCGAGGCGTCGTTCTCGACGTAGACGATCATCTTCACGCCGCCCGACCACTGCGACAGCTGGTTGTCGAAACCGCGCTGGATGAGCAGGGTGAGGCCGAACAGCAGCAACGACACCGAGGCCGTGATGATCGCGGCCGCGGTGAGCGTGAGGTTGCGGCGCAGGCTCGCCCACATCTCGCGGAACATGTAGCTGAGACGCGAGAGCATCAGTCGGTCGCCCTACTCATAGACACCGCGAGCCTGGTCGCGCACGATGATGCCGCGGTCGAGCTGCACCACACGCTTGCGCATCATGTTCACGATGCGTTGGTCGTGGGTGGCCATCACCACGGTGGTGCCGGTCTTGTTGATTCGGTCGAGCAGGCGCATGATGCCTTCGCCGGTGGCCGGGTCGAGGTTGCCGGTGGGTTCGTCGGCCAACAAGATGAGCGGCCGGTTCACGAACGCTCGGGCGATCGACACACGCTGCTGCTCGCCACCGCTGAGCTGGTGCGGGAACCGCTCCTGCTTGCCGTTCAGGCCCACCAGGTCGAGCACCGCGGGCACCTGCTGACGGATGACGTGCTTGGGGCGGCCGATCACCTCGAGCGCGAACGCGATGTTCTCGAACACCGTCTTGTTGGGCAGCAGCTTGTAGTCCTGGAAGATGTTGCCGATGTTGCGTCGCAGCAGCGGCACCTTCGAATCGGGCATCTCGTTGATGTTGCGACCGGCCACCCACACGGCGCCCTTCTCGGGCTTCTCCTGCCGGTTCATCAGCCGCAACAACGTGCTCTTGCCCGAACCCGACGGGCCGACGAGGAACACGAACTCGGCCTTGGCGATGTCGAAGGTGGCATCGCGAAGGGCAACCACTTCGGTGCTGTAGCTCTTGGTGACGTTCTCCAGCCGGATCATGGCGTTTCGACCCTAGTGTGCTCAGTCCGCTTCGCGGCGTCGCCAGCGGAGGTAGCCCTCCATGAACTCATCGACATCGCCGTCGATGACAGCGGCCACATTGCTGGTCTCGACCTCGGTACGCAGGTCTTTCACCATCTGGTACGGCTGCAGCACGTATGAGCGGATCTGGCTGCCCCAGCCCACCTGGGCCTGGCGGCCGGCGATGCGATCGAGTTCGGCCTCACGCTCTTCGATGACCCGTGCGGCGATCATCGTGCGCAGGCGGTTCATCGCCTTCTCGCGGTTCTGCAGCTGGCTGCGCTCTTCCTGGCTCGACGCCACCAACCCGGTGGGTTCGTGGATGAGGCGCACGGCCGACGACGTCTTGTTCACGTGCTGGCCGCCGGCTCCGCTGGCGCGGAACACCTCCATGCGGATGTCGCTCTCGTTCACGTCGACATCCGGGTCTTCGAGCACCGGCCACACCTGCACCGATGCGAAGCTGGTCTGGCGTCGGCCCTGGTTGTCGAACGGGCTGATGCGCACCAGACGGTGCGTACCGCGCTCGGCGGTCATCAGGCCGTACGCGTAGCGGCCGTGGATGGTGAACTCGGCCGACAAGATGCCCGCCTCGGTGCCCTCGCTGATGCCATCGACCTCGACGGTGAAGCCACGCCGCTCGGCCCAGCGGGTGTACATCCGCAGCAGGATCTCGCTCCAGTCCTGGGCGTCGACACCACCGTCTTTGGCGTTGATCTGCACGATGCAGTCGAGGCTGTCGTACTCGCCGGTGAACAGGCTGCGCAGGTCGAGCATGTCGAGCTGCCCAGCGATGTGCACCCCGGCTGCCTCGATGTCGGGCTCCTGACTCTCGTCGTCCATCTCGCGGGCCATCTCGTGCAGCACTTCGGCGTCGTCGAGTTCGCGGCTGAGCTGGTCGAACAGGTCGATGTCGCCCTTCACGTTGGCGTAGTCGGAGTTCAGCTTCTTGGCGTAGTCGGGGTCGTCCCACAGGTCGGGGCGGCCGATCTCGGCCTCGAGCTCGACGAGGCGCACCTTGTTCGCGCCGATCTTCAGGTAGCCCTCGGCCTCGCCGAGGCGGCGGCGCAGGTCGCGGAGGTCGTCGGTGAAGTCGCGCATGGGTGCTGGTCCGTCAGATCGTGGCGCCGTGGCACTGCTTGAACTTCTTGCCGCTACCGCAGGGGCACGGTGCGTTGCGCGGGGTCTTCGACCACTCGTCGTTCACGACTGTCTGCTGCTTGGTAGGGGCGGGCGCCGCGGCGGTAGCTGCCACCGCCGGGTCGATCTCGCCGGCCGCTGCT
>JBIKLX010000231.1:0-4300 GCA_044359565.1 Ilumatobacteraceae bacterium | reverse complement strand
GCAGTTCGAACGTGCGCCGACCAGCGGTGATGGTGGGGATGGAGCCCAGCGTGGCTGCAGCACGATCGAGCGCGTCGTCGAGCGACTCGGCCGACTCGGCGGCGAGGTTGCCGAGGTGCACGGCTGGGTCGAGGCCGTGTGTCACGACGCGCACGGTCTCGCCGATGGGCGAGGCGGCCAACGAGGCGGCGAGGGCCGACATGACCGGTTCGACCTCGGCCGGACGGCCGTCGACGCACAGCAGCCCGGCGGCCTCGAGGTCGATGAAGAGATCGCCCAGCGGTGCTCCGGTCGCAGTGTCGCGAGCCGAGCCGAGATGCACCAGCGTCGGGCACGGCTGGCCGGCGAGACGGGCGCGGTCGGACAGGTCGACGGTGTCGACGTGCGCGCGCAGATGCCAGCGGGCATCGTCGAGCGAGTCGAACTCGGCCGGAGGACGACACGGACTCGGCCGGTCGAGAACCACGGTGAGGGCGCCGTCCTCATCGCACAGCAGGGCGCGCACATGATGGCCGGTGCCGATGAGGTGGTGGCCGACACAGCGCAGCGCCAGGTCGATGCGTACGGCGCGTTCGGTCGTGTCGAGCGACCGTAGAAGACGCTCGGTGGCGACCGACTGGGGCGACGGGGGTACCGCCACCGCCGACGTGCTGGCCCGCCGCAACTGGTGTCGCCGGCGCGACTCGACCAGACCGAGGGCACCTGCACACAGCAGGACCGCCGCCCCCAGGCTGCTGGTGAACGGCGCCCGCCCCGATGGAGCCGCCGTCACCGGGGCGACAGGTGGGGCGACAGGTGGGGCGACAGGTGGGGCAACGGTCGGGGGGACGGTCGGGGCGACGGGTGTGGCGACTGGTGGGGCGACGGCTGGGGCGACGGACGGCGTGGGCACGGTCTGCGGTGTGGTGCTCGCGGGTGCCGGCTCGACGGGTGCCGGCTTTGCAGGCGCTGCAGCAGCGGGCTCCAGGTGGGCAGCTGGCTGCAGGTCGGCAGCCGGGGTCTCGGCCGGGAGTGCTTCGGCCGGTACTGCTTCGGCCGGAGCGTCCTCGCTCGGTGGCTCGACCGCGGCGGGAGGCGCCCCGGGCGCTGGGATGTCGAGCGACCAGCCGACGACGATGAGCGATGGATCCTGGAACACCCGCCCGTCGTCCATCGTGCGTCCGAGATTGCGGTCGATGATGGCGTCGGCGACCTCGCCCACGCACGCCAGCGAGTCGTCGCACAGTTCGCCGGCGATGCCGTACACCGAGTCGCCACGCACCACGTCGTGGTCGGCCCACAGCGCAGACCCGGCGGGCAGCGGCATGGGCAACCTCACGCTCATTCCCTGCGGGAACACGCCTCCGCTCCAACTGCCACCGTCGGGTGTCGATGCACCGAGGTTCAGCTCGATCACCCGGTCGCGCAGGTCGGCATCACCCAGGCTCAGCGCCAGCGAGTACGGCGTGGTGCGTCCGTCGGCTACCACGGTGTCGACGGTTGCCGTTGCATCGACAGCCGAGATGCCGGGATCGGTCGGTCGCTCGTCGCCCACCTCGGTGGACGGCGCGGTGTCGGCAGGGAGTTGCCACTCGATGCGGCTGGGTTCCGCCGCTGCCGACGCCGATGCACCGAACCAGCGAGCCCCACCCGAACCGGCCACGGCCACGCTCGACACCAGCGCCACGCGCACCAGGCGTCGCACCCAGCCGGTCGGCGTCGACGATGTGGGCGGCAGCACCCGGCGAGGGACATCGCCGTGAACCGAGCGGTGCCTCCGACGTCCGCCGCGTACCGAGCGGACCACGCGGACCGCCTCGGCGGCCACCGTGCAGGCGAACCATGCCCACAGCAGCAGGAACACTGCTCCGCCGATCTCGGCGATCACTCGCTCGTCGAGTCGACCTGCGGCGGCGAGCGACCACGAGCCGGGGCGGGGCAGGCCGATCAGGCGCACCACCGTCAGGGGAACGCCGACGACGACGGCGGTGATGACCAGCAGGGCGCCGCAACGGGCGAGTGCTGAGACGAAACGGGATGGTGGTCGGTTCATGGCGTTCCTTCGGTGACGACAACGAGGTGGCCCGCAGGCGATTAGGGGGCGTACACGGCAATGGCCGATCCGGTGGCGTGGACGGTGAGCGACTCGACGCCGGCGAGGCCGAGCACGATGGCAGTGGGTCGCTCGGTGATGGTGACGACGATCTCGGGGCGGCCGTCGGCGCAGTTGCGGATCTCCACGGCGACGTCCTGGTCGGCGATGCCCGAGCGCACTGCGTACGACCGGGCCACCTCCATCGCTGCATCGCTGTCGAAGCTGGTGGTGAGCGACTGGCGGGTGATGGCGAACCTTGCCGCAGCCTCGGCCGTGCCTGCCGCATGACGGCGTGCGGCGAGCGCCCGACCACCGTCGACCACCAGGCCGGCGGCGCCGAGCGCGACGATGGTGAGGAACATCGTCACGACCGACAGCGACCCTCGGTCGCGACCGTGTGTCGACCCGGTTCCCGTCATCGCTGGTACCGGTCGATCGGTTGGCTGTCGGCGCCGCTGATGGTGCGCGCCCCCGGCAGCAGGCCGCCGGCGAGTGAGGTGTTCGTGACCGTGCAGCGCACCTGCACCCGCACCGCGCCTCCGTGCCACGTACCCGTCGGTGATGGGGTCCAGGCGATCTCGGCGGTGGGTTCCGATGCGCAGCGGGTGGGGAGCGTCGAGGCTGCCACGGTTCGCCGCGCGGCAGCCGCGCCCGCTTGGCTGGTCGACTCCATCGAGGCCGCCCGGGCAGCAGCCTGGGCGACGCCGTTCACCTCTACCGAGGCCGCATGCAGTCGGCCGAGGAAGGTGATGCAGGCGGTGGCCACCACGACGAAGACGAGGAGGTACATCATCTCCACCGGGGTGACGACCCCTGCATCGCGGCGTTGGTCCACGGGGCTCAGCGCTCCTTCGGCGCCGACACCGATGCGGTGGCGCGCAGACCGATGGAAGGGCCCAACACGCCGGGTGTCCGGGCTGCGACGACGACGGTGACGGTTGGACCGTCGACACAGGTGATGTCGACGGCATCGGCCCACGATCCGGCCTGGCGAGCTACCGCGGCGCGAGCCACCTCGACACCACCGTTGCAGGTGCCGTCGTAGGCGGCAGCCACGCGGGCCCCATCGGAGGCGGCGTCGTCGAGGATGGTGCGGGTGTGCCAGTAGGCGCCCGCCTCGAAGAGGGCGAGCAGAGCGAACAGCACCCCCATCATCCCGAACAGCATCTCGATCGACACGTCGACCGAGCCGCGGTCGCGTCGCCCAGGCCGGTTCACGGCGTCGGCGCCACCGGGTCGGGCACGTTCGCCTGTGCGTCGCGGAACACGCCGAGGAAAAAGGTGGTGGCCACCACTGCCACGCCCACGCCCACGGCCAACCACAGCATCTTGGTGACGGCTTCGTCGATGCCGCTCTCGTCGGCTCGCTCGGCCCACGCCTCGCGTACGCGCATACGGAGCATGTCGATCCGGCTCTGCACCTGCACACTCAAGGGGAGCATCAGTTGGTTCATGGCACTGTCTCTCTTTCTGCGTTGCCGGCCGGGGCCGGACGGGAAGGGTGGGCCGGGTCAGCCGGAGAAGGCATCGCCGATCCGGATGGCCAAGGGGTAGGCGAGGAAGACGATCGTCGTGACGACGAAGCACATCGTCGGGCCGGCGAGGTTGGCGTTGGCCCGATCGGCGTCGCGCTCGAGCTCGTCGAGCGACCGCTCGCGCATCGCCCGGGCGAGGGTGATGACCGACTCGGTGATCGACACCCCCTGCGTGCCCTGCCGCTCGACCGCGGTGGCGAACTCGCAGAGCTCGCGCTGCTGCTGGCGGCGGCCGAGTTGGTCGAGTGCCTCCCACACCGGCATGCCGCGCATCGGAGCGGTGCTCACCTCGGCGCGCAGTAGGTCGAACAGGTCGCTGTCGCCGACATCGAGCGCGAAACGCACGGCCTCGTCGACGCTCTGGTCGGTGGTGAGGCCGACGGCCACGAGTTGGACGAAGTCGGTAGTGGCGCGGCGCATCTCGCGTCGGTGCCGTTCGATGCGGCTGCGCACGTCGCTCCAGATCGTGGCTGCCGCGGCGCAGCCCACTGCGACCGCAGCGATCAGCCAGAAGGGGCTGAGCGGCAGGCGGCCGAGGGCCACCATCGAGCCGACCGACAGCAGGACGGCGAACACGCCGCCGGTGAACGACACCAGCAGTCGTGCCGCCACCTCGTCGGCATCGGTGCCGATGAGGTGGAGGTCGTTCCCGATGGCCCGCTCGACCATCGTTGCCACCGGGCCACCCACC
>JBIKLX010000230.1:0-4358 GCA_044359565.1 Ilumatobacteraceae bacterium | reverse complement strand
ATCGCTGTGGCCGAACGCACCGGCATCGCCGAACTGCGCCGCACCACCCGCGACGAACCCGACTACGACGTGCTCATGCGCGGCCGCCTGCAGATCCTCGACCAGCACGGCCTGACGATGTCGACGATCGCCGATGTGATCGACGGCCTCGGCCCGATGGAGGGTGCCCGCGACTTCCTCGACGCACTGCGCGCCCGCACCCAGGTGGTCATCCTCTCCGACACGTTCGAGCAGTTCGCCGCTCCACTGATGCGCCACCTCGGGATGCCCACCATCTTGTGCCACCGCCTCGTGGTCGCCGACGACCGCATCGTCGACTACCGCCTGCGGATGGCCGACCAGAAGCGCCACGCAGTGAACGCCTTCCGGTCGTTGCAGTACCGGGTGGTGGCGGCGGGCGATTCGTACAACGATGCCGCGATGCTGGGCGCCGCCGACGCCGGGTTCTGGTTCCGGTCGCCCGACTTGATCGCCGCCGAGTTCCCCGATTTCCCGCGAGCCGAGCACTACGACGACCTGTTCGCGCTCATCACCAGCGCGCTGTGAACCTCACTGCGGTCACCGAGCAGCACGACGCGCTCGCAGCGCTGGTGGCCGACTACGCCGTGCAGCACCGCTGCCCGAGCATCTCGTGGGGCATCGTCTCGGAGGGCCAGGTGGTGGTGGCCGGCGCGGTGGGCACGCTCGACGTCGACGCACCCACTCCGCGCACCCCGACGGCCGACACGGTGTACCGCATCGCATCGATGACCAAGAGCTTCACATGCGCGGCCATCCTCGCCCTCCGCGACGACGGCGTGCTGTCGCTCGCCGATCGCATTGCCGACATCGCTCCCGAGTTGGCCGCGGTGACAGGCCCGACCGCCGACGCCGCGCCCATCACGGTCGGCGACCTGATGTCGATGGCCTCGGGTCTGGCCACCGACGACGCCTGGGCCGACCGTCACCTCGAGATCAGCGACGACGAACTCGATGCGCTCGTCGCCCAGGGCGTGCTGTTCGCCCACAGCACGGGCACCGCGTACGAGTACTCGAACCTCGGGTTCGGCCTGCTCGGCAGGGTGGTGCTGCGCGCCACGGGCCGCACGGTGCAGCAGCACATCAGCGAGCGGCTGCTCGCCCCGCTCCACATGACCCGCAGCACGTGGGTGCAGCCCCACCACGACGACTGGGCGCGACCGCACCGGGTGCAGGACGGCGCAATCATCGCCGAGGGCACCCCGCTGCAGGGCGACGGCGGCATGGCCCCGATGGGCGGACTGTGGACGACGCTCGCCGACCTGGCCCGCTGGGTGCACTTCCTCGACGAGGCCTTCCCGCCGCGCGACGGCGCCGATGACGGGCCGTTGCGCCGTGCGTCGCGCCGCGAGATGCAGCGGATCCATACATTCGACGGTTCACGCATGTTGGCCGGCCAACGGCTGACGATGGGCTACGGGTACGGCCTGCGAGTGGGCGACAGCCCCACGCTCGGCCGCATCGTCACCCACGCCGGTGGCCTACCCGGGTACGGATCGAACATGCGCTGGCTGAGCGGACGCAGCCTGGGCGCTGTCGCGCTGGCGAACGGGACCTACGCACCCATGAGCGAACTGACGATGCGCATGCTGATGCTGCTCGACCACGCCGGGGCCGCACCAGCCGTGTCGCAGCCGTTGTCGTTCGAGGTGGCAGACGCATCGGCAGCGCTCGTGAGTCTGCTGGGCGACTGGCGCGACGAGAGGGCCAACGAGAGGGCCAACGCTGTGTTCGCCGACAACGTGGCCCCCGACGAGTCGTTCGCCCGCCGTGCCGATGCGGCGCGCCGACTGGTCGATGCCTGCGGAGGGGCCCTCGAGGTGCTCGCGATCACCCCGTCGAGCGGCGCCGGCGCCACCATCGACCTCGCCCACCCGTCGGGCACGCCCGCCCGTGTGCGCTTCGAACTCGCACCCACGCGGCCGCTGCGCGTGCAGTGGTACGAGATCACCCTGCCCGACAATCAGGCCTGACCGGCTGGCTGCGAGGGCCTGTTCGACCCTGTTCACCGGGTGGCAGGCCATTCACGCTCGGCACATGCGTCGACGCCAGCTTCCCCTTCAGCATCACGTCCTGCTCACCCTCTGCAGCACCGCGGTGCTCGCCTTGGTCGTCGGTGCTGCCGGGTGCAGCACACTGCGGCGAGCCGGCGATGCAACCGTTGCGACCGCTGATGCCACCGCGGCGGCGGTGACCACCACCTCGACCCCACCGGCGACGACCGACCCGACGCCCCGCACCATCACCGTCACCGCGCTGGGCAGCGCTGAAGGCAGCCCCGACTCGCTCGTGCTTTCCCTCGGCGTGGAGGTGTTCGGCGCCAGCACCGGTGAGGCGCTGGCGAACCTGGCTGCCAAGGCCGGCACGCTCACCGAGTTCCTGCGCGAGTACGGCATCGCCGACGCCGATGTGCAGACCACCGGGCTGTGGGCGTACCCCACCTACGGCAACTACAGCGGCGTCGGGGCACCGTCGATCAACGGGTATCAGGCCAGCGAGACGTTCAGCGTGCGGGTCGACGACCTGGCTGCCGCCGGACCGTTGCTCGACGGCGCGACGTTCGCCATCACCGACGCCCTACGCCTGCAGGGCATGGCGTGGGAGATGAACGATGACGACACCCTGATCCACGCTGCCCGCACCGATGCCATCGACCGGGCCGAGCGCCAGGCGAACGACCTGGCCGACACGGCGGGGCTCACCCTGGGCGAGATCGTCGCCGTCGACGAGGCACCAGCGAGCGACCAGATGCTGTACGCCAGCATGTCCGCCGAAGGCATCCCCTTCAACACAGGCAGCCTCACCCGCTTCGTGCTGGTGACCGTCACCTACTCGGTCGCAGACTGACGAAGGCTCCGACCGCTGCCCTCGGCACGCGGGCCTTTGGTCCCAGGGTGGTGGGACCTGCGCCCCTGCCTCGGTCGATGCATGGTCGGTACGTTCGTCGTGTGCTCGTAACTTCTCGTACCGCTCCCGCCCGTATCGGCCGTGCCCGCGCCGGTCTCGCCCTGGCCGCCACCGCGGCGCTGGCGCTCGCAGCCACCGCCTGCGCCGACGACCTCTCCGACGCACCGGCCACCACGACGATCGCCCCGGCCACCAGCGCACCGGCAACCACAGAAGCGCCCGCCGAGTTGTTCGACATCGTCGGCACGGCGCTGGCGGCCACGGTGTTCACCGAACTCGCCGGTCTCGTCGTCGATGCCGGCCTGGTCGACACGCTGCGCAGCGAGGGTCCGTTCACGGTGTTCGCTCCCACCGACGACGCCTTCGCCAAGATCCCCACGGCCACGCTGCACCAGGTGCAGGACGACCCCGAACTCCTCGCAACGGTGCTCACGTACCACGTCGTGCCCGGCAAGCTCACCGTCGCCGACCTGCAGCCCGGCACACTCACCACCGTCGCCGGTATCGACCTCGAGGTCACCCGCAAGGGCGACACGGTGCTCATCAACGGCTTCGAGATCACGGCAGGCGACGTGATGGCCACCAATGGTGTCGTCCATGTGATGAGCGACGTGCTGTTGCCGCCCTCTTGATCGAGAACGGCCTGATCCAGACCCCCCAGGGCCGGCGGGGGCGGGGGGTGGGGGGCAGGGGGGTCGGGGGCCGGCAGTAATGTCGGCCACCTGATGCATATCGGGCCCCCCCATCACCTTCGCCGACGTGCTCGCCGCCGCCGACCGCATCCGCGGTGCGGTGGCCGCCACACCGACGGCGCTGTCGTACACACTGTCGGCCATCACCGGGGCCGAGGTCGTGGTGAAGTTCGAGAACCTCCAGTTCACCGGGTCGTTCAAAGAGCGCGGCGCCCTGAACCGACTGCTCACCCTGTCGGCCGAGGAACGAGCCCGCGGCGTGGTGGCGATGTCGGCGGGCAACCACGCCCAGGGCCTCGCCCATCACGCCACGCGCCTCGGCATCGCCTCCACGCTGGTGATGCCCGAGGGCACACCGCTGGTGAAGATGGCCAACACCCGCACCCTCGGGGCCGAGGTGGTCACGGCTGGGGCCACGCTCGCCGAGGCCGCCGAGCACGCCCGGCGGCTGGCCGACGAACGCAACCTGGTGTTCGTGCCGCCCTACGACTGCCCGGTGGTGATGGCCGGCCAGGGCACCGCCGTGCTCGAACTGCTGCACGAGGCGCCCGACCTCGACACGGTGGTGGTGCCCGTCGGCGGCGGTGGTCTGCTCGCCGGTTCCATTGCTGCGGCCCGAGGGGTCGATCCGCGCGTCGAGGTGGTGGGGGTGCAGGTGGCGGCCTACGCCGCGTTTGCTTCGCAGATGCACGGCGGCGACGGCAGTGTGCTGGGCGGCGACACGATCGCCGAGGGCATCGC
>JBIKLX010000062.1:0-15707 GCA_044359565.1 Ilumatobacteraceae bacterium | reverse complement strand
TGGTCGTTACGCGGGAAGACGAACCACGAGCCGAAGAACGCCGGAGTGAACCACGGGTCGCAGAGGATCGACCCGAACTCGGTCTCGATGAAGATGCCGGCGTGGCCGACGGAGGTGGCGCGCACGACTACGACGGTAGTGGGCGCCCAGCCGGTTCGACGGGTGGATCAGGCGACGGGCGGGTCGGTGTACTGCTGGCCGGCGCGCGAGACGTGCTCGGTCCAGGCGTTGCCGTCCCAGTAGCGCAGCTCGAAGCGACCCGAGGGGTCGGCGTACCAGTTGGCCGGGACGGCGGGCGTAGCGGGCGCCGCCGCAGCAGCGGCGGCGACGGGCGTCGGCTCGGGCTGGGCGGCCGGGGTGGGCTCGGGCTGGGCGGCCGGAGCCGGCTCGGGCGCTACGGCCCACCCAGCGGGCTCGGCGACAGCGGCCGGTGCCGCCTCGACAGCGGGCGTGCCGGCGGCCGCGCTGGCACCCGATGCGGCCCGGCTGAGGAAGGCGGTGATGTCGCCCCCCGTGGAGATGACGGAGACGACGTCCCAACCCTCGGCCGACATTGCGGTGAGCTTGGCGGCAAGTGCCGGCGGGTCGTACGACGAGGCGCTGACGGTGGTGAACTCGAGCATGGTGCAGATGGTACCCGCACGGTCAAGACCTGCACGCCAGCTCAGGTGGGGAACACGAGTGCATGCACGTCGGTGTCGCCCGGCGCCCCGTCGTAGCGCACCTCGCCGTCGGCCAGCGCGATGAGACGGTCGGCGCGCGACACGAACCCCAACTCGTGGGTGGCCACCACCAGCGCAGCGCCATCGGCGTGGGCGTGGGCGAACAATCCGAGCAGGGCCTCTTTCCCGGCGGCGTCGAGGCCGACGAACGGCTCGTCGACGAGCAGCAGCGAGAACGGGCGCACGAACGCCAGCGCGATGGCGGCCTTCTGGCGCAGGCCGCGGCTGAACGTGCCCGGCAACTGGTCGTAGCGATCGGTGAGGCCGAGGCGGGCGACGAGGTCGGTGGCCCGGTCGCTCCAGTCGGTGACGCCGTGCAGGCGGGCGACGTACTCGAGGTGCTCGGCGAGCGACAGGTCGTCGTAGAACGTGGGCTGATCGGCCAGATAGGTGATGGCCCGGCGCGCCTCGGCGTGGCCGGCGTGATGGCCGTGCACCAAGATGTCGCCGCCCGACGGGTCGAGCAGGCCGGCCACCATCTTCAGCATCGTCGTCTTGCCGCTGCCGTTGTGGCCCACCAGCGCCACCAATTGGCCGGCTGCCACGTCGAGCGTCAGCGGTGCCAGAGCCGGTCGCTCGCCGCTGCCGCCGGCGGCGTACGTCTTGGTGAGCCCGCGCAGCGCCAGAGCGGAGGTGGTGCGACTATTCATGAACTGCTCCGTTGCTGGTTCGTTTGGGCGCGGCCTTCGGCGACGAACCCGCGCCACCAGCGCCGGAAGGCATCGCGCTTGCGCACCCACATGACCACCGCGGCGCACAGCAGCACCACACCCAACGCGGTGCGGATGGCGGTGCCCAGCACGGCCGATGGGTCGGGGCCGCGCAGCGCAGCACGCACGAGCAGCACCGAGAGGGCGCCGATGCCGCTGACGACGAGCGGGATGAGCATGCGTAGCGAGGTGGTGATGCCGGCCATCTCGGGCGGCAGGAACATCTCCTGGTTGTTGGTCGACATCGGGTCGGGTGCGTCGCGCACCACGCTGACAGTGGAGCCGGCGGCACCGCCGTACGCCGTGGCCAGCGCGACGAGGGCGCCGACGCCGAGGCTGCCGCCGAGGCCCGGGCCATCGTGCAGGTTGGAGAGTATCGCTGTGGCCACTGCCAGGCCGATGAGTGCAAAGGGGAACAGCGCCACGGCTGGGGCCACGAGGTGGCGCACCATCAGTTCGCCCCGCTCGATGGGGAAGCTGTCGGTGCGATCGGGTTGGTCGACTTCCTGCGACAGCGGTTCGAGCACCTCGAGGCCGAGCACGAAGCTGAGCAGCGCGCTGACCACCACGAGCGGTGTGGTGCCCCGCAGCACAGCCACCTGGCACGCACCGATGGCAGCGGCGAGTGCCACCATGCGCACCAGGCGGCCAACCGGCAGACGCAGCAGGCTGTGCCAGCCGCGGCGACGGACCGGGTCGCCGCCGCTACGACCGGGCAGGCGCAGCCACGGGCGAGCGCGGGTGTGTTCGTGCGACAACTGGCGGCGCAGCAGGATGACCGTGCGCAGGTCTTGCATCGTGACGGCGAACCGCAACTGGGCGACGAGGCTGGCGCGGCGGTCGAGTGCCTCGAGCGACGTTCGGCCTACCCGGAGCAGACCGATCACGACGATCGCGACCGCAGCGGCAACCGCGAGCAGGTCGACGGGATGCTGCCGCCAGCCCCACAGGGCGAGGTCGCCCCACTGGTCGGCCGGGCCGGGCACGTCGGTGGCTACTGCGGCAACCTGCCAGCCGATCAGGACGAGGCCGATGGCCGTGGCCGCCGTGAGCGGAAGGCGTGTGGTGTGGGCCACGAGCGCAGTGCCCACCCAGGCGAGACCGACGAGGATGCCGAACAGCGCGCCGCTGGCGAACCAGGCGATGGCGGTGCCCGGCAGCCGCCGTCCGGCGAGTTGGCCGAACGAGCCACCGAACACTGCCCCGGCGAATGCTGCGCCGCGCAGGCGCTGTACGGCCGGGCGCATCAGGGCGCGCCGCCGGTCGACCGGTGCGAGCATGACGTAGGCGACGTCGGCGGCCTCCAGCGCGAGCGGCCCGCCCTGGCTGCCGCTGCGCAGACCGAACGCGATGGCCATGACCACCACGACACCCAGCAGTGATGGGCCGACGCGCAGCACATCGTCGGCCTGAGTTGCGGTGAGCGGTTGGTCGCCGACGAGATCGCTGAGCCACAGCAGCGCGATGCCGCCGAACAGCGCCGCGACGTACACCTTGTACGCGGCGTCGAACCACTCGACCTCGCCGAGGCGGTTCAGTTTGCGCTTGGCGCGCAGGGCGCGCAGCGCAGCGTTACCGGTGCTGGGCTCAGTCACCGAGGTCAGCCGGTCGGTTCGGGTCGGCCGACCAGCCCGACCAGCTGGCCACGTAGAGGCGCGGTGGAGTGAAGCCGGCGTGCTCGAGGGCGACAGCGTTCATGCAGGCGCTGACACCCGAACCGCAGTAGGCGATGGTGGGTTCCGGCTGGGGTTCGTCGCTGACGCCGAGCGCGGCGTAGTGGGCCCGCAGCTGGTCGACGGGGAGGAGGCGCCCGTCGGCATCCAGCACCGCCGACCACGGTGCACTGCGCGCCCCGGGGATGTGGCCGGGCCGGGGGTCGATCATCGCCACCTCGCCGGTGAAGCGTTCGTACGGGCGGGCGTCGATGACTGCGGTGCCCGATGCGGCCGCGGCCGCCGTGGTGTCGGCGTCGACCAGGCGATCGGCCGGCCATGGCGTCGCAGTGAACGTGGCGGTGACCGGCTGCACCCAACCCGTCTCGACGGGCCCTGTCCATGCCCGCAGGCCGCCGTTCAGCATCGCCGCATCGCGGCCCAGCATGCGGAGCATCACCACGAGTCGCCCGGCGGTGAGGCCACCGGTGTCGTCGTAGGCCACCACCAGGGTGTCGTCACCGATCCCGATCGCGCCCATCGCTGCGGCGAACGCATCGGGCGTGGGCAGCGGGTGACGCCCCTCGGTGGCGGGCAGTCCGTGGTCGGCCAGGTCGCGGTCGAGGTCGACCCACACCGCGCCGGGCAGATGACCGCCCTCGTACGCGGCCCGGCCGTCGCGCCCGTCGAGGTACCAGCGCACGTCGACCAGCACCATCCGCGGGTGATTGTCGCCAGGTCCTGCGGCGAGGCGGGAGAGCACGAAGTCCTGTTCGACGATGACTGGGGTCACGACTGCATTGTGCCAGTGGTCGCTACCCGTTCTGCACTCGGCTCGGTCAGAATGGGGTGATGTCTCCGGCGGCCGCAATTCGGTTCTTCTCGCTGCTGTCGCTCGTTGCGGGCGCAGGCTCGATCGCCGTCTTCGTGATGCGCCTGGTGCCCGCGCTGCGGCCGGCGCTCGGGGCACTCCGCGATGCGGCGGTGTGGCTTGCGTTCGCCGTCGCCGCTACTGCCACGCTCGGCAGCCTCTACTTCAGCGAGGTGCGCGATCTGGTGCCGTGCCGGCTGTGCTGGTTCCAGCGCATCTTCATGTACCCGCTGGCGATCATCCTGTTGGTGGGTGCCATCCGTCGCGATCGCCGTGTGCGCTGGTACGCCATGCCGCTTGCCGCGCTCGGCCTGCTCGTCTCCGCGTACCACTACTTCATCGAGTGGAATCCGCAGTTCGAGTCCGACTCATGTGCGGTCAGCGTTCCGTGCAGCGTTCCCTACTTCCGCGAGTTCGGCTTCGTCAGCCTCGCCTTCATGGCGCTGTGCGGCTTTGCCGTCATCCTCGCGTTGCTCTCCATCCCCTCCCAGGAGTCACGTCATGACGAACCCGAATCCGAAGCAGTCATCGCCGGCTGACCCGAGCAGCCGCACGCGCAACCAGTTGTGGATCTGGCTCGGCGTCGGCGCGGTGATCGTGCTGGCTGCCGTAGCCGCGCTGGTGTTCAGTGGCAACGATGAGTCGTCGTCGTCGACCACTGTGCCGGTCACCGGAGGCGGCGTCGGCCCGGCCGAGTCGCAACCCGTCACCCTCACCGGTGCGTCGTTGGTGCCGCTGCCCGAGTCGGGTGCCGACCCGGCCGTGGGTATCGAGGCCCCGGGACTGTCGGGCTACGACTTCGACGGCAACCCGGTGGTGGTCGACCCCTCGAAAGGCCCGGTGATGCTCGTGTTCCTGGCGCACTGGTGCCCGCACTGCAACCGTGAGGCCCCCCAGCTCATGGAGTGGAAGGCCAGCGGCGACGTGCCCGACGGGCTGCAGGTCATCGGCGTTACCACCGCCGTGGCGCCGGATCGCGATCACTATCCGCCGTCGAACTGGATCCGCAACGAGATGAAGTGGGACTGGCCGGTGTTGGCCGACAGTGCCGACAACGAGGCAGTCGTGGCGTTCGGAGCGAGCGGCTTCCCGTTCGTCGTCATCCTCGACACCGACGGCACGGTGCTCAGCCGTTGGTCGGGCGAGCGAGGGCTGGAGGGCATTCAGGAATCGGTGGACGCAGCGCTCGCCTCGGCAGCCTGAACCGCCAGGTCGAGCACCGTACGCAGCGGCAGGCCCAACACGACTGCGGCGGCCGCCGCGTCGTCGTGTTCCACCTTCACCCGTTGCGCGCTGCGCTTCACGCGGATGGGCTGACCGCCCACCTCCACCACCCCTTCGGCGCGTTGCTGCGGCCAGCGGTGCATCACGGTGCCGCGCACTCCGAGCGTGCCGGTCTCGGCCACCATCACGGCTCGCACAGCATCCGCACGGGCCGGGTCGCACAGGGCGTGCACGGTGTGTGCCGGGCGGCCCTTCTTCATCACGATCGGTGTGGCCCAGGCGTCGTGCGCGCCGGTATCGAGTAGCCGGCCGATGGTGTGGGCGAGCACCTCGCCGGTGACGTCGTCGACGTTGCACTCGAGCAGTTGTACGGGCTGGCCGGGGCCGGCCGTGTCGTCGCGCTGTTCGCCGATCACCACCTGCACCACGTTGGGGCGGCCCTCGATGTCGCGGGTTCCGGCGCCGTAGCCCACCGTCTGCACGGCCATCGCCGGCAGCGGGCCGAACTCGTCGGCCAGTGCCACCATCAGCGCCACCCCGGTGGGTGTGGCCAGTTCGCGGCGGTCGTCGATGCCGCGGCTGGGGGCGCTGTACATGGCCAGCAGTTCGGTGGCGGCAGGCGCGGGGTTGGGCAGCGTGCCGTGCAGGGCGCGTACCTGGCCCTGGCCGACGGTGATGGGGCTGCACACGATGTGCTCGATGCCCAGCACCTCCAGCGCGGCGCAGGCGCCGACGATGTCGACGATGGCGTCGAGCGCGCCCACCTCGTGGAACTCGACGTCGTCGGGGTCCATCCGGTGCATCCGTCCCTCGGCCTCGGCCAGGGCGCGGAAGGTGCGCAGAGCACGGTCGCGCACGCGTGGCGGCAGATCGGAAGCGGCGATGAGGTCGCGGATGGCTCGGTAGGGGCGGTGCCCGTGTGCAGCCGGATCGAAGGCGCCGTGATCGTGCTCGTGGTCGTGGGCGAGTTCGTGCGCGTGCCCGTGCCCGTGATCGTGGTGGCCCTCGATCGGGTCACGCGGCGTCTCGTGGCCGAAGGCGTCGGTGACCACCACGGCGTGGGTGGCAGCGATCCCGCACCGCAGCACCGGCTCGAACGTGAGCGCGAACCCGTCGACACCGAGGCGGCCGACGATGTCCATCACGGCCACCGGGTCGGCGCCGGCATGCACGAGGGCGCCCATCGTCATATCGCCCGCCGTGCCGGCGAAGCAGTGGAACCACGCCGTTCGCGTCAACGGGGTACCGACATCATCCGGGCGATGGCCACCGCGGCGCCGAAGCCGTTGTCGATGCCCACCACCGTCACCCCACTGGCGCACGAGGCGTGCATGGCCAACAGCGCGGTCACACCGTCGAGGCCCGCGCCGTAGCCAACGCTGGTGGGCACCGCCACCACGGGCACGGCGGTGAGCCCACCCACCACACTGGCCAGCGCCCCCTCCATACCGGCCACCACCACCACGGCCTGGGCCGAGGTGATGCGGTCGACGTGAGCGAGCAGGCGGTGCAGGCCGGCGACACCCACGTCGGTCAGGCGATCGGGGTCGAAGCCATAGGCGCGCAGCGTGAGGACCGCTTCGTCGAGCACCGGCACATCGGCCGTGCCGGCACCCACCACGAGCACTCGTTCGGTGCGGTGCGGTTCGGGCAGGCGCCATACCGCGCATCCCGCGACGACCTCGCCGTCGGGGTGTGCGGCCAGCACGGCGTCGCGCTGCTCGGTGGTGACTCGGGTGAGCAGCACCGGGCCGTCGCCGTGGATGAGCAGTTCGCCGACGATGCGCACGCACTGCTCGGGCGACTTGCCGGGCCCGTAGATGGCCTCGGGCACACCCTGGCGCAGGTGGCGGTGATGATCGACCAACGCGTCGCCCACATCGACGAACGGCAAGCGGCGCAGTTCGGCCACGGCGGCGTCGGGGGAGGTGGTGCCGTCCTTGATCTCGTCGATCAACCGGCGCAGATGAGCCTCGTCCATGGAAACATGCTGCCAGCAAACCGGGCCGCCGCCCTAGCCTGGGGCCGTGATCGCACCCGGCACCCGCATCGGCTTCCTCGGCCCATTCGGCACCTTCACCGAACAGGCCCTCATGTCGCAGGCCGATCTCGCCGCGGGCGACCTGGTGCCCTACCGCACGATGCCCGATGTGCTCGACGCCGTCGAGTCCGGTGAGGTTGCGTACGGCTTCGTGGCCATCGAGAACTCGATCGAGGGCATGGTGAACCTCACCCAGGACGAGTTGGTGTTCAACCACTCGCTGCTCATCCAGCGCGAGGTGGTGCTCGACATCGAGCACTGCCTGCTGGCCCAGCCGGGCACCACCATCGACGACGTGAAGGTGGTGCTGTCCATCCCAGTGGCCACCGCGCAGTGCCACGCCTACCTGCGCGAGCACGTCGGCTCGGCCGAGGTGCGTGCCACCAACTCCACCGCCGACGGTGCCCGCCTGGTGGCCGAGATGGGGGCCGGTGTGGCAGCGGTGGCCCCGCGCGCTGCGGCCCGGGTGTTCGGCCTCGAGGTCATCGCCGCCGACATCGCCGACCATCCCGGCAACCAGACCCGATTCGTGCTCGTCGGGCGTGCCGGCATCCCGGCGCCCACCGGGCACGACCGCACCGGCCTGGTGGTCTACCAGCGTGCCGACGAGCCGGGCAGCCTCATCTCCATCCTCCAAGAGTTCGCCGCTCGCCGCATCAACCTGTCGAACCTGCAGTCGCGGCCCACCAAGGGGGGCGGCCTCGGCGACTACTGCTTCATCATCTACGCCGACGGTCATGTGGCCGACGAACTGCTGGCCGATGCGATGCGGTCGCTGCGCAGCAAGCAGGGCCGGGTGAAGTTCCTCGGCTCGTACCCGGCGGCGGGCGAGCACGCGCACGAGGCGCGCGAGCACGCTGATGCCCGCTGGCGTGAGGCCGACGACTGGATCACCGATCTGCGCGGCCAGATCACCGACTGAACCATCTCGAAAGAGGCATGCGATGAGCGTGAAAGAGCAGATGCAGCAGGCGTTGACAGCAGCGATGAAGGCCCGCGACGAGGTTGCCCTCAGCGCGCTGCGCCAGGCCCTGTCGGCGCTGGCCGTTGCCGAGACCGCCGGTGCAGAGGTGGCCGTGCTCAGCGACGACGCCGTGCTGGCGGTGCTGGCCGTGGAGGTGCGCAAGCACCACGAGGCCGCCGACGCGTTCGCCACCGCCGGGCGGCCCGAGCGGGTCGAGCGCGAGCGAGCCGAGGCTGCCGTGCTCGAGGCCTATCTGCCCGCGGCCCTCAGCGCCGACGAACTGCAGGCCATCGTCGCCGACGAGATCGCTGCCGCCGCGGCAGATGGTGCAACCGGGATGAAGGCGATGGGCCGCGTCATCAGTGCCGTGCGTGCCCGCGCCGGTGCCACCGCCGACGGTTCCGCCATCGCCGCTATGGTGAAGTCCGCCCTCAGTTCCTGAGGCTCTGTTCGGACACGCCAGGTAGCGTGGCGGGCGGAACGGTGGCAGAGCGGACAAATGCAGCCGCCTTGAAAGCGGCCGGCTCACAAGGCCCGGGGGTTCGAATCCCTCCCGTTCCGCTGATGTGATGTCTCGCGGGGCTATTCGCGGTCGAGGGCGATGGCGATGCCGGGCAGCGACACCCAGGGCTGGCGGTCGACGCACCAGGCCTCGATACCCGGCTGCACGGCTGACTTGTCGTCGAGCGTGCCGGCCTTCACGGCGACGATGCCCGCCGACTTGGCCAGCTCCGACACGATGGGCGAGCCGCATGTGCCGCAGAACCGGCGGCGCACGTACACGTCGTCGCCGTGCTCGCCCCGGTCTTCGAACGTCGTGAGGGTGCCGTTCACTGTCAACTGTGACTCGTGAGCAATGAGGTTCACCGAGAAGGCCCCGCCGCTCTGGCGCTGGCAGTGATCGCAGTGGCACACGGCCGTGGCGATCACATCGCCCGCCAACTCGTAGGTGATCGAACCACAGAGGCATCGTCCTGTTTGCATCCGCGCACCATACCCCCTGTGTAGACGCCCGATCGACGGGCGCGGTGGAGCCTGTCGATGGTCGACGGCACGACACCGTGCCCTACCATCGGGCGTCGGTTCGGGGAGACGGGAAGGAGCCTTCGATGAGGTTGCACCAGGTGCGGGCCGGAGAGGGGACACCGCCGATCGTGTTCCTGCACGGGATGGGTAGTTCGTCGGCGACGTGGACCGAGTGCATGGCCTTGCTGCACGACCGCTTCCTCGTGGTGGCCATCGACCTGTTGGGGCACGGTGCCTCACCCGTTCCCGACGATCCGGCCGAGTACACACGCGACCGGGCGCTCGACGACATCGACGAACTGCTGGTCGACCTGCAGGCCGAGACCGGCAGCCGTGCGGTGATCGTCGGTCATTCCCTCGGCGGCTACCTCGCGCTCGCCCACGCCGCCACTCGGCCGGGCGTTGCTGCGGGCATCGTCGTGCTGAACACCGGCCCCGGTTTCCGCGACCCCGAGAAGCGTGAGGGGTGGAACGCGATGAGCCGTCGCAACGCGCACCGCTTCGGTGTGCCGCTGCAGGTGGCCGAACTGAACCTGCAGCACGACTCGGTGGTGATGGACCGCTTGGCCGACATGACCACGCCAACGCTGGTGCTGGCCGGCTCGCTCGACCGACCCGACTACACCAACTCGGGGCAGTACCTCGAGCGCAAGATGCCGCACGCCCGGCTGCACGTGGTGGAGGGTGGCGAGCACTCGATGCACGAACACAGTCACGCCGCCGAGGTGGCCGATGCCGTGGCAGCGTTCATCGCCACACTCCCGCTGGCAGACTGACCAGATGAACGAACTCACGGTGCTCGACGGCGGCATGGGTCGCGAGCTCATGCGTATCGGCGCACCATTCCGGCAACCCGAGTGGTCGGCGCTCGCCCTGTTCGACGGCCCCGACTGGGTAGTTCAGGCACACACCAACTTCATCGAGGCCGGCGCCGAGGTGATCACCACCAACAGTTACGCAGTGGTGCCGTTCCACATCGGCCACGACCGCTTCGCCGTACATGGCCGCGACCTCGCGGCACTGTCGGGCAGCCTGGCCCGGCGCGCCGCCGACGCCGCCGGCCGCCCCGTGCGGGTGGCGGGCAGCCTGCCGCCGCTGTTCGGCTCGTACCGCCCCGATCTGTTCGATGTCGATGCTGCGCCGTCGATCATCGACCCGCTGATCAAGGGCCTCGCGCCGTACGTCGACCACTGGCTGGGCGAAACGCTCGGTTCCATCGCCGAGGCACGCGAGGTGCGTGCTGCGCTCGATCGTGCGGGCTCGTCCTTGCCGCTGTGGATCAGCTTCACCCTCGACGACCACGTGCCCGGCACGCTGCGCAGCGGCGAGCCGATCGACGATGCGGTCGCCGTCGCGCTCGACCTGGGCGCCGAGGCGGTGCTGTTCAACTGCTGCCAGGCCGAGACCATCACGGCCGCGATGGCCATCGCCGCCCGACGCGCCGATGGCCGCGCTGCGATCGGTGGCTACGCCAACCGCTTCGTCGACAGCCACACCAGCAGCGGTGAAGCCAACGCACAGATCTCGGCGTTCCGCGACGATCTCGACCCCGCCAGTTACGGCGAGTTCGTCGACCGGTGGATCGAGACGGGCGCCACCGTGGTGGGCGGCTGCTGCGGTATGGAGCCGGCTCACATCGCGTTGCTGGCGGCCGAGGTGTCGCTGCGCCGGGGTAGTTGAGGCTCGAAGGGAGCGGCTCGCCATGCCCACGTCATCGTCTGCATCCCATCGTCGTGCCGTGCCGAAGCAGGCGCGCGCTGCGGTCACGTTCGACAAGATCATCCAGGCAGCGGTCGAGGTGCTCGTCGACAAAGGCCTGCAGGGCTTCAACACCAACATCGTCGCCGAGGTGGCTGGTGTGAACGTGGCCACCGTCTACCACTACTTCCCCGACAAGAACTCGATCCTGCGCGAGCTGTTCGAACGGAACGAAGCGGTGCGGGTCGAGTTCTTCGTCGAGCATCTCGCGCTTCTGCCCACGACGACCGACCTGCCCGGCTGGATGACCACTGCCGTCGAGACGCTGCTGCGGTTCCGCCGCCAGGAGCCCGGCGGCCCGGTGCTGCGCCGCGCCTGGCGAGCCGTGCCCGAACTCACGGCCCTCGAGGAACAGCGCAACACCGAGCTCGTCGCAGCCGTGCAGGCAGCGTTCGCCGAGCGGTTCCCGCACCAGCCTGCAGCACGGTTGAAGGCGGCGGCGCAGATCACGCTCACCGCAGCCATCAGCGTGCTCGACCAGTACGTCGACCAGCCGCGCAGCCATGCAATGGTCGCTCGTGAACTGAGCACCATGCTGGTGGGCTATCTCGAGCAACTCGCTCTGCCCGCCGACTGAACCGGCCACTGTCGAGTCGGCCGTGGTGGCATGCAAGAGTTGGGCATGGCCACGGCAACCATCCCGCGCTTCTCTGCCGACAGCACCGCCGAGGAGGTGTCGGCCGCCTTGGCTGCTCACGGTGTGGTCGTGATCGAGTGCCTCGCCGATGCCGAGTTGTGCGACCGCATCGCTGCCGAACTGCAGCCCGCCATCGAAGCGACACCGAAGGGAGCCGATCGATTCTCCGGCTTCAACACCCGTCGCACCGGTGCACTGCTCACCCGTGCGCCCAGCAGCGTGGAACTCGTCGGCCACCCGCTCGTGCTCGACGTGGTCGACCGCACGCTGTGGCCGCAGAAGACCACGTTCCAACTGCACCTCACCCAGTCGATCGCCATCGGGCCCGACTCACCTGCGCAGGTGCTGCACCGCGACCACTGGTGCTTCGACTTCTTCCCGTTCCCCGATGATGTGCACGTGGAGGTGTCGACCATCTGGGCGCTCACCGACTTCACCGAGATCAACGGCGCCACCCGGGTGGTGCCCGACAGCCACGGCTCGTCGGCCGAGCACGAGTTCACCCACGACGACACGCTGCCCGCCGCGATGCCGCGGGGTTCGGTGGTGCTGTATCTCGGGTCGACGGTGCACGGTGGCGGCGCCAACCGGAGCGACGCCGTGCGGGTGGGCATCAACGTCGACTATGTGCTCGGTTGGCTGCGCCAGGAGGAGAACCAGTACCTGTCGTACAGCCTCGACGAGGTGCGTGGCTTCCCCGAACGAATCCAGCGATTGATCGGCTACGAACACGGCGCGTATGCGCTGGGGTACATCGACGGTGGAGCCAGCCCGATGACCCTGCTGCGCGACGACGAGGCGGGCGAGGGCCAGTCGTTCCGTCCGACCTGACTCCCAGGGTCCATACGTAACGTGTCGACGTGAGCGCTCAGCGTGCTGTCAGCGTGATGTCAGCGTTGGGCCGCAGTCTGAGGGCGTGCGGAGGCAGACAGAGCGACGCTGGCGACAGCCGGTTGCAGCGGCGCTCGCCGTGCTCGTCGTGGTCGGCCTACTGCCACTCGGTGTCCCCTCGCTGGCGGCGCTAGCACCCTCCCGATGCACCCGCACGTGGGCAGGTGGCGACGGCGCCGTCTCGCAGCTCCAGTTCCTCGCTCGCGAGAACTGGGCCGAGCAGGCCACCCCAGGCGACAGCGACGTTGTCTGCTTCTCGTTCGGCGACACCTACCTGTCAGGCGTCACGGTCACCGTCGGTGCGCTCGAGGTGGGGTCGTCGGCCCGGCTGACGATCGCGTCGTCGTCTGTCACCATCGTCGGCCCGACCGACCTCGGCGGTGTCACGCTCGACAACGCTGCCGAGATGGTGCTGCTCGACGACGCTGAGGTGTCCGAGGGGGCGACGCTCGCCGCGAGCGGACGCATCGAGTCGTCGGTCGGAGCGTCGCTCGAGATCGCTGGAACACTGGCAGTCACCGGTGAACTGGAACTCGGTGTGGACACGCGCCTGACAGGTGGGCTCGAGGTGCAGAGCAATGCGCGTCTCCGCCTTGGTGACGACACCGAACTGCAGAACGAGGGTGTGGTGACGCTCGCAGCGGGTGCCTCCGTCGTCGGAGTGCATGACGAGGCAGCGGGGTCGGGCGCCGCCCATTTCGACACGCTCCCGCGCTTCATGAACGCAGCGACCGCCGTGGTGCGGATCGATGCAGGTGCGGCGCCGGCCCGCTTGGCTGCGCTGGCGTTCGAGACCGATGGCGCGGTCGACGTTCGTGCCGGTGAACTGCAGGTGCACACTGGCGTCCGAGTCGGCGGAGGCAGTGTGAGCGGCCGCGGCAGGGTGACGATCGGCCAGAACGCAGAGGTGTCGGTCGCAGCCCTCGCCGACTGGTCGCCCGCGGTGACCGAACTGCTCGACGGTGGCGTGCTCCGCCTCGACGGAGACCGCTCGCTTCCAGAGGTCGCCGTCGGCGAAGGCGAGGTGGTGCTCGGCGGTGGGGTGGTGTCGTTCGGCTCGATGGTTCCCGCTCGTGCCACGGGCCTTGCACGGATCAGCGGTTCTGGTGTGCTCGCCGCGCCCGCCGAGCAGATCGCAGCGCTCGTCGCATCGGGTCAACTCGAAGTGTCTCCGGAGGTGGTGTCGCCAGAAACAGCGGCAGGTGAAGCCGCTGCTGTTCCCGCCGACGCGTCGACCTCCATCGGGCCCGACAAAGCGGTACGGCCGAGCCCGTCGAAGTTGTTCTCCCCATCGCGTTCGATCGGGGTGAGTTTCGTCACCCCGCCGATGGGCATGAGTCCGATGGTGATGACGTTCGAACTCCGGGTGAGCGAGGGCAGCACAGGTGGACTACTCGACCGCACGGCGAGCGTCGACATCTTCAACCCGTCGATCACCAGCGTGTTCGTGACGTGGGCCGGTACCGGAAGCACCGCTGCTGTCGACGGCAGCGGCACGTGGCGCGGCGACGCGGACGACGTCGTGGTGCCGCCGGGTAGTGCCCTTTTGATGCCGGGCACCACGACGCTGCAGGTACCGTTCCGAGTGGTTGCCGACCTCCTCGACGAGTCCGACGAGTCGTTCAGCATCTCGTTCTTCAACGGCAACCCCTGGTCGTTCGGTGCAGTCATGATCACCATCGCCGACGACGACGGTGGCGGCGGTGGCGGCGGTGGCGGCGATGCGTTGACACTCACCCCGTCGGCACCCTCGACGGTGGTGGAGGGAGGCGAGGTGTTCGTGACTGTCACAGCATCCTCGCCGGCACTCTCGACGATCAACCTGCCGGTGTCACTGCGTGGCGTATCGGCGGCTATCGGCTACGCAGCCACCGACGATGTCGATCCCTCCCTGTTGCCGATATCGCTGGTGATGATGGCGGGAACGACCACGTCATCGTTCTCGGTACCGATTCGCGACGACGACCTGCCCGATTCGGGTGAGACCTTCGAGATCCTCTTCGGCACTCCGTCGTCGGGTGTGATGTCGGCTTCGACGTTGACCGTGCTGATCACCGACGACGACCCGCCGCCAGCCACAATCTCGGCTGCCTCGACAGCAGCTGCGCCCACCGAGGGTGGCTCGGTACCGGTGACGTTCACGATCATGCCGAACGGAGCCGGCGGAAGTGGGACGGTGAAGCTTCCTGTCACATTCGCCGGCAGTTCGGCGATCGCTGGAGTCGACTTCGATGTGCGTACGGCAGTGGGCACGACGGCCACCCCGTTGCGTTCGGGTGATCGCATCGATGTGCCAGCCGGTGGTGGGCCGGTGACCCTGTACGTCACGACCTTGGCTGACGACGTCTACGAAGGCCCGGAGACCTTCGAGTTGCGAGTGGGGCGCGCCGGGGTGCTCGGTGAGCAGGCCAGCACGAGCGTCACCATTCCCGACGACGATCCGGTTCCGACGGTCACGATCGTGTCGTCGGTGGTGGTGGCGGAGAATGCCCGCTTCTCGGCCGTGTCGCTGCAACTGTCGGGACGAGCAGCGATGCCGCTGACGTTCGATGTCACCGTTGGCTCCGGCAGGGCGCCTGCTGCCGCCGGAGGCGGTGTCGACTTCCGGGCGCTCAGCGCCAGGCTCACGGTTGCTGCGGGTGCCATCGTCAGCAGTTCGACTTCCTGGGAAGTGGTCGACGACGACGACTACCTCGAACCCGACAACGAGTACGTCACCGTCAGCGCTGCGCCGGTGGGTAATCCGGTTGCACCGGCCAGCAGAGAGGTTGCCATTGCCGACGACGATGCCGACCCGATGTTCGTGTCGCTTCCGTCGATGCGGGTCCGTGAGGGCGGTTCCATCGATGTGCAGATCGGGATCGTGCCGCAGACCGCGGGAACGGGTTCGACGGGCACGGTACGGGTGCCGGTGAGAGTCGCTGCCGGAACCGCATCGACGAGCGAAGTGTCGATCCGTCAGGTGCTCCCCGGCGTCGGACTCGGTTCCGTCATCCAGACGTCGGGCAGCAAGGTCGAGTTGCCCGCCAACGGTGGCCTGGTGACGTTGCGGATCAGCGGTGCAACCGACTCTGTCTTCGAGTTAGCCGAGACGGTGAAGCTGATCGTCGGTCGGTCGTCGGTTCCGGGCGAACTGGCACAGCGCGACATCGTGATCGACGACGGTCAGGCTCGTCCGCAGGTGACGATCCAGGTGTTCGACATGCCCGCG
>JBIKLX010000061.1:0-15714 GCA_044359565.1 Ilumatobacteraceae bacterium | reverse complement strand
CGCGACGTGTTCGCCCGCTGCATCTACGGCGCCAAGTACTCGTTGCAGATCGGCGTGTACGCCACGATCATCGGGCTCATCACCGGCGGGTTCCTCGGTGTCCTCGCCGGCTACTACCGCGGCTGGGTCGACCGGGTGGTGTCGATCATCATCGACTGCCTGCTCGCCATCCCGGCGCTTCTCTTCGCCATCCTGCTCGTCAACCGACTCGACGATGTGAAGGAGACCGCCGAGTGGCTGAACTGGCTGACCCGCCAGTGGCAGATCGTGCTCGCGCTCAGCATCCTCGCCACGGCACCGCTGGCCCGCATCGTGCGCGCCCAGACCATGTCGTTGCGTGAACGCGAGTTCGTGCTGGCAGCCCGCAGCCTGGGCGCCAGGCCAGCACGAGTGATGTTCCGCGAGATCCTGCCCAGCCTCGTACCGGCCATGCTCACCGTGGCCTTCACGGCGCTCAGCATTCTCATCGCCTCCGAGGGTGCACTCGCCTTCCTCGGCCTCGGCCTCGAGATCGGCACCCCCACCTGGGGCACCCTCATCCAGGAGAACCGCACCAAGATCTACGACGCATGGTGGGCCACCATCTTCCCGTGTCTGATGCTGTTCCTCACCGTGCTCTCGTTCAACATCATCGGCGACGGATTGAGTCGCCGCTTCGACATCCGACAGGCGGGCGTATGAGCGACCTCATCCAGGCAGCGAGCCGCGACATCAACGGCCCCCTGCTCGAACTGACCGACGTCACCACCCACTTCCAGACCGAGCGCGGCCTCGTCCGCGCTGTCGACGGAGTGAGCTTCACACTCGACCGCGGCAAGGCGCTCGGCATCGTCGGCGAGAGCGGCTCGGGCAAGACCATCCTGTCGCGCTCGATCATGGGCCTGCTGCCGCCACGCGGCACTGTGCGCGGTGGCAGCGTGCGCTTCGAGGGCCGCGAGATCGGAAACCTCGGCCGCAACGAGATGCGCAGTGTGTGGGGCAAGGAAATGGCGATGATCTTCCAAGATCCCATGACCTCGCTGAACCCGGTGATGAAGATCGGCAAGCAGATCGCCGAACCGCTGCAGATCCACCTCGGCATGACCAAGCAGAACGCCTGGGCCACCGCCGAGAAGCTGCTCACCGACGTGCGCATCCCCGAGGCCAAGCGCCGCCTCGAGCAGTACCCGCACGAGATGTCGGGCGGTATGCGCCAACGCGTGATGATCGCCATCGCCCTCGCCTGCGGTCCCACCGCGCTGTTCGCCGACGAGCCCACCACGGCCCTCGACGTCACCGTGCAGGCCCAGATCCTCGACCTGTTGGGCGAGCAGCGGCGCGAGCGCAACATGAGCCTCGTCCTGGTCACCCACGACCTCGGCGTGGTGGCGGGCCACACCGACGAGATCGCCGTGATGTACGGCGGCAAACTCGTCGAGAAGGCCGGCACCAACCGGCTCTTCACACACATGAAGATGCCCTACACCGAAGCACTGCTGAAGAGCATCCCCAAGCTCGAAGACACGAGCCACACCCGTCTGCACGCCATCCCGGGCCGCCCGCCCGATCTGGTCAACCCACCCAAGGGCTGTCGCTTCGCCCCGCGCTGCGCGTATGCCACCGACCAGTGCGTCAACGAGGCACCACCCCTCGTGGCCGCCGCCGACGACCCCACGCACCTGTACGCGTGCTGGTACCCGGTGGGCAGTCCCGAGAACCTGGCAGCCAAGGAACGACTCGCCGCCGCACCGACCACGGTGGGCGCGGCCGCAGGAGGCAACTGACATGGCCGGTACCGGCACCGCACACCTCCGCGACAGCGACGACGTGCTGCTGCGCGTCGAGAACCTCGTCGTCGAGTTCCCCGTCGGCCGCACCGGCCTGAAGGTGAACGCCGTCAGCGGCATCAGCTTCGACGTCATCCGCGGCGAGACCCTCGGCCTCGTGGGCGAATCAGGCTGTGGCAAGAGCACCACCGGCCGGGCGATCATGCAGCTGCCCCGCCCCACCAGCGGCTCGGTGCGCTTCGAGGGCAACGAGCTCACCGCCCTGGCGGGCGACCCGATGCGCGAAGCCCGTACGCGCATGCAGATGATCTTCCAGGACCCCATCTCGTCGCTCAACCCACGCCGCAAGGTTCGCCAAGTCGTCATGGAGCCGCTCAACATCTGGAAGCGCGGCAGCGCGCAGGAACGGTCGCAGAAGGTCGACTCCATCCTCGAGCAGGTGGGCATCGACCCGCAGCGCGCCGCCGAGAGCCAGGCGCACCAGTTCTCGGGCGGCCAGTGTCAGCGCATCTCCATCGCCCGTTCGCTGGTGCTCGATCCGTCGCTCATCATCTGCGACGAACCGGTCAGCGCCCTCGACGTCAGCGTGCAGGCCCAGGTGTTGAACCTGCTCGAAGACCTGAAGAAGACCTACGGCCTCACGCTCATCTTCATCGCCCACGACCTCGCCGTGGTGAAGAACATCAGCGACCGCGTGGCGGTGATGTACCTCGGCAAGCTCTGCGAGGTGGCCCCGTCCGACGATCTGTACCACCACCCGATGCACCACTACACCCGGGTGCTGCTCGACTCCATCCCGGTGCCCGACCCTGCTGTGGCCGTACACAAGACCGCCATCGAGGGCGAGATCCCGTCGCCGGTGGCACCGCCGCCCGGCTGCCGGTTCAACACCCGCTGCCCTGCTGCGCACGACATCTGCCGGCTCGACGAACCGCAGTTGCGCGAAATGGCCCCGGGCCACTTCGTCGCCTGCCACTTCCCCGCCGAAGTGCCCGTCACCGTACGCGCCACCGCCTGACGCCCCCGCACCCCGCACCCCGCACCCCGCACCCCGGCGCGCCGCTCCTCCGCTCTCTGTGTCGTGACACAGACCGAACGTTCCGTCTGTGTCACGACACAGACGTCGGTGAGGCCGCCAGCGTGGGCGGGTGAAGCGGACGCGAGAAGGGCGTGGGCCGGCCCGGTCAGGAGTTGGTGAAGTTGGGTGGGCGGCGTTCGACGAACGCCGCCATGGCTTCGCGATGGTCGGCGGTGGCCGAGGCCATGATCTGCTGGCGGTTCTCGAGGTCGATCGCGGCCTGCATGCCCGGGATCTCGAGCGCCGACCACATGCCCTCCTTGGTGAGGGCCACCCCGAACGGAGCGTTCAGCATCACCTGCTCGGCCTTGCTGATGGCCACGGCCAGCAGCGCGTCGTCGTCGACCAGGTCGACCACCAGGCCGATGCGGTAGGCCTCGTCGGCATCGAACACCCGGCCGGTGAGCATCAGCTCCTGGGCACGCGAGGCACCCACCAGCCGGGGCAGCAGCCACGAGGTGCCGATGTCGCAGGCCGACAGGCCGATACGGATGAACGCTGCGTTGAACTTCGCCGAACGCGACGCGATGCGGATGTCGCTGCCGAGCACGAGTGCGAACCCTCCCCCGGCAGCTGCTCCGTTCACCGCCGCGATGACCGGCTGGGGCAGCGAGCGCAGCGCGGGAATCAGCGACGAGATGTGCTTCTGCACCGCGAACCCGGCCTGGGTGCGACCCATGCCCTCGGTGTGCGGTGCCGTGCCGTAGCCGCCCAGGTCGAGACCCGCGCAGAATCCACGGCCCGCGCCAGTGAGTACCACCACTCGTACCGTCGGGTCGACAGCGATGGCACGCAGGTGCTCGTGCAGGCTCTGCACCAGTTCACCCGTCATCGCGTTCAGCCGCTCGGGCCGGTTGAGGGTGAGCAGGGCGATGCCCGGCTGGGGTTCGCTGCGCTCGACGGTGGACGACGGTTCGCTCATGGTGCACATGGTGGCGCACACCGCGGTCCGCGAACGATGCGAGACCCCCTTGCTACGGTCGCTCCATGGTCGTGCTCGCCGATGCCCTCTCCCCCGGCGTCACCCTCGCGCCCCTGCGCCAGGGCCGCCACGACCCCACCACCCGCCTCGCCCCGGGCGAGTTCGTCCGCGCCACGCTCACCCCGCAGGGGCCGGGCACCGTGCAGCTGCGCTGGCACACCGGGTCGATCGAGGCCCGTGCCTGGGGCCCCGGTGCCGACTTCCTGCTCGCCGGGGTCGACGCACTCGTCGGGGCCACCGACAGCCCGCACCGCTTCGTCGACGCCCATCCGGCCATCCTCGCCGCCCAGCGCAACCATCCGCACCTGCGACTCGGCGCCAGCGGCAGCCTGTACCACGACCTGCTGCCCACCATCTTGGCGCAGCGCATCACCGCCGGCGAGGCCGTCACCCAGTGGCGTCGCCTGTGCGAACGCCTCGGTGAACCTGCGCCGGGTCCGTTCGCCGGGCTGCTGCTGCCACCCCAACCCCAGCGATTGGGGTCCACGCCGAGTTGGTGGTTCCATCCGCTCGGCATCGAGCGCAAACGGGCCGAACCGCTCATCACCGTTGCCCGCCACGCCGACTCGTTGTGGCGCTGGGCAGCACAGGGCAGCGCCGTCGCTGCCGGCAAGATGGCGCTGCTGCGCGGGGTGGGCGAATGGACCATCGGGGTGGTCCTCGGCCTGTCGCTCGGCGAGCCCGATGCGGTCGCCGTGGGCGACTACCACCTCAAGAACACCGTCGCCCACGCGCTCGCCGGCGAGGCGCGGGCAACCGACGAACGCATGCTCGAACTCCTCGCCCCGTACCGCGGTCAGCGCGGCCGGGTGGTGCGTCTGCTCCAACTCGACGGACACGGTGCTCCGAAATTCGGGCCGCGTCAGCGGGTGCTGCCCATGGCCCGTTGGTAGCGGCCCGACAGCGGCACCACCGCCGTGTTAGCGTCGCTGCGCCGATGACCGCGCTCGCGACCGCTCCGACCCACACCGACGAGTCCCAGTGGGCCTCGATGCTGCGCCGCACCGGCCTCGCTTTCGTGCTGTCGCGGTTGTGCGTGCTGGCCGGCGCCGCCATCGTCGCGGCGCAGGAGGTTGCCGAAGCCAACCGGCTGGAACTGCCCCGCCCGAAGAACGCGGTCGGCCTCATCACCCAGGTGCTCACCTCGTGGGACGGCGCCTGGTACTACCGGATCATCCGGGATTGGTACCCCACCAGCATCCCGCCCGACATCACCTACGAGATGCCCGAGGCGCGGGCGGCGTTCTTCCCCGTGTACCCGATGCTGGTGCGCGTCGTCGACGCGGTGCTACCGGGTGGCGATGTGTTCGCCGGGCTGGTGCTGAACACGCTGCTCGGCGCAGTGGCCATCTGGCTGGTGGGACTGTTGGCCCGCGAGGTGTTCGGCGAGCGCGTCGCCTACCGGGCCATGTTGCTGATGGTGTTCTTCCCGGGCAGCTTCGTGTTCAGCTTCGCCTACTCCGAGGCCACGCTCATCGCCGTCGCCGCCGGATGCCTGCTGTGCCTGCAGCGCCGCCAGTGGCTCGCGGCGGGTGTGCTGGCACTCATCGGCACCGGCACCCGGCCCAACGGGTTGGCGTTGGTCGCGGCCTGTGCCGTGGCGGCACTGTTCGCCATCCGCGAGCGCCGCGAATGGCGGGCGCTGGTGGCGCCTGCTCTCGCCCCGATCGGATTCATCGCCTTCCAGTGGTACCTCTACGCCCGCACCGGCGAATGGGCATGGTTCCGGGTGCAGACCGAAGCATGGGACGAGGGGACGAGCTTCGGCTGGACCGCGGTGAAGAACACACTCGAGGCGTTCATCCGCCCATTGTCGTCGCCCACCGACATCATCACGGCAGTGTCGTTCCTCACCATGATCGCCCTGCTCGTGGTGATGTGGAAGCGCCGTGTGCCCGCCCCCTGGGTGGCCTTCACGCTCGTTGTACTGGCGCTGATGATCCTTCCCGCCACGGTCACGGCCCGGCCCCGCTTCTTGTACACCGCGTTTCCCGCGTTCATCGCCGTTGCCGCATGGTGGCCCGAGGAACACGAAGAGGCCTGGGGAGCGACGATCGCCATGGGGGCTGCCGGGCTGGTGGCCCTCACCGGGCTGTACGGCGTCCTCGGCGCCATTCCGTGAGTACCCGGCGGTACCGCCCCGCCGCCTCGGTCGGTGTGTGGCTGCTCGCCCTGTTCGCCTATCTGCCGGCGCTCACCGCCAAGCCCGGGCGGATGCCCACCGACACCAAGCTCTACCTCTACCTCGACCCAGGGCGCCTCATCACCGATGCCCCATTCACGTGGGACACCCGCCAGTTCGCCGGCTGGGTGCCGCACCAGACCATCGCCTACCTCTGGCCGTCGGGCCCGTGGTTCTGGACGTTCGACCAGTTCGGCGTACCCGACTGGGTGGCCCACCGGTTGTGGATCGGCACGATCGTGTTCCTCGGCGGTCTGGGCGTGCGCTGGGCCGCCCGACATCTCGGCCTCAGCACCACCGGCGCAACCGTGGCCGGTCTCGTCTACGCCCTGTCGCCCTACATCCTGCCGTACATCTCGCGCACCTCGGTGATGCTGCTCCCCTGGGCCGGCGTCGGTTGGCTGGTGGGGCTCACCATCCGTGTCGCGCTACGCCGTACCCGTTGGCGAGACGCCGCACTGTTCGCCCTCGTCGTGCTCACCATCGGCGCGGTGAACGCCACGGCGCTCGCGCTCGTCGCACCCGCACCGGTGCTGTGGCTGCTGCACGCGGCATGGGCTCGGAGCATCACCTGGCGACGCGCCCTCGTCACCGCAGCGCAACTCGGTGCGCTCAGTCTGGCCGTGTCGATGTGGTGGATCGTGATGCTCGTCGTCCAGGGCCGTCATGGCGCCGACGTACTCGCCTTCTCCGAAACGCTCGAGGCGGTGTCGCTCACCTCGGTGAGCACCGAGACCCTGCGCGGCCTCGGCTACTGGCTGTTCTACATCCGCGACCCGTACGCGTTCACCACCACTGCTTCGCTCGACTACATGAGCTCGAGCCTGGTCATCGTCGCCGGTTACGCCCTCACCGCGGTGTGCCTCGCCGGTCTCGCCGTCGTGCGATGGGGTCAGCGCCGTTATGCGGCCTGGATGGTGGTGGCCGGCATCGTGCTGGCGGTGGGCGTGCACCCCATCACCGACCCGTCGCCGCTGATGAAGCCCCTCGCCGACTCGGCGCTCGGACTCGCGCTGCGCAGCAGCACCCGGGCCCTCCCCCTCAGCACCTTCGGCCTCGCGCTGGGGGCGGGCGCGCTCGTCACGGCGATCGCCACGACGAGGTTCCGTGTCCGCCTCCTCGCCGCACCCCTGGTGGTGCTGCTCGCCGTGGTGAACCTGCCCGCGCTCTGGACGGGCGGTTTCGTCGACCCGGCGCTCGAACGAGACCAGGACCCACCCGCCGCCTGGCTCGACGCCGTCGGCGACCTCGATGCCGGCTCGAGCGAGTATCGGGTGCTGCAGCTGCCGGGCTCGGAGTTCGGCGCCTTCCGCTGGGGTTACACGGTCGATCCGCCACTGCCGGGCCTCAACGACAAGCCGCTCGTCACCCGCGATCTGCTCCCCCTCGGCAGCCCGGGGGCGATGGACCTCCTCTACGCGCTCGACAACCGCTTCCAGGCGGGCACAATCGACCCGGCCGCCATCGCACCGATCGCCCGACTGCTGGGGGTCGACACCATCTGGGTGGCCGACGACCTCGCCTTCGACCGTTTCCGCACCCCTCGGCCCGAAGTGGTGGCCGACCTGTTCGCCGCCACGCCGCCGGGACTCGGCACGCCGACTGCATTCGGCGAGCCGACGCCCAATGTGCCCGATGTACCGATGGTCGACGAGCAGCAACTCGGCGACCCACGCGTGGGCACCGCACTGCCCACGGTGGAACTCGTTCCCGTCCGCGAGCCGGTTCCCATCGTGCGGACGGCCACCAGGGTGGTGCTCGTGGCCGGCAGCGGCGACGGCCTCGTCGACGCGGCCGCAGCCGGTCTGCTGCAGGGCGACGAACTGGTCCGCTACGCCGCCGATCTGGGCCCCGACGACCTGGCTCAGGCGGTCGCCGCGGCCGACTCCGGCGGTGTCGGTCTGTCCACGGTGGTGGTCACCGACAGCAACCGCGACCGCGCCACCCACTGGCGCGGTTCGCAGGATGTGAGCGGCCTCACCGAGACCGGCGGACCCGAGTCCGACGTCACCCGCTTCACGTCGGCCGATCAGCGGTTGGCCGTGTTCGCGACGCAGACTCCGTCGAACCAGACCGTCGCCCTGCTCGACGATGGCACGAGTGCGCTCGGCACCCTGCGGGTGCGGGCCACCGCCTACGGCGAACCGTTCGCCTATCGGCCCGAGGACCGACCGGCGATGGCAGTCGACGGCAACCCGGCCACGGCCTGGGTGGTGGCCGACCGGTTCTCACCCGAGGGCGAGTCGATCGAACTGTCGGCCACCGACGGCGCTCTGCGCCTCGTGCAGCCGCAGGACCCCACCGCCACGCGGGTCATCACCCGCGTGCGCGTCGACGAGGTCGACGGCACCAGCCGCGAGGTCGCCCTCGACGAGTCGTCGCTGCGGCCGCCAGGCCAGACCGTGGAACTCGGCAGCACCGGCCCGGTCAGCGTCACCATCGTCGCGGTGGCCGAGCGGGCCGAGGGCACCGACAGCGGACCGTCGGCGGTGGGCTTCGCCGAACTCGGCCCGGTGGCCACCGAGGTGACCGTGCTGCCCTCCGACCTCCTCGACCGCATCGACGCCGACACGCGCCTGGCCATCGTGCTCTCCCGTGAACGGACCCGCCCCAGCGACCGCTGGCGCGACGACCCCGAGCCCGCGATCGTGCGCGAGTTCACCCTGCCCGTCGATCGCTCCTTCGACGCGACCGTCACGCTCCGCCTCGACGGCCGGGCCACCGACGAAGTGCTGGCCGACCTCGCCGGCCGCGCACCTGTCGCCACCGCCTCATCGCATCTCACCGGCATCGTGTCCGCTGGTGCCGCAGCGGCGGTCGACGGCAACCCGGCCACCGCGTGGGTCACGCCGTTCGGCCAGGCAGTCGGCGCCACCCTCACCCTGGCCCTGCAACCCGGCACGACCACCGATCGCTTCGAGTTGGTGCAGCCCACCGACGGCCTCCACTCCACCATCACCGAACTGAACCTGGTCGCCGGCGACCTCGACGTCACCGTGCCCGTACCCGCGCCTGATGCCACCGGCCTGTCAACGGTGGTGCTGCCCACCGCCGTGCCCGCCGACGCCGACCAGGTCACCCTCACCATCACCGGTGTCGAGTCGCGCACCACCATCGACCGGCGCTACGGCGAGATGACCGAGCTACCGGCCGCGATCGGCGACATCAGCGGGTTCGCCCTTGCAGCCGACGATCCCGTCGAGCGCCCTGTCGGCTGCCGGAACGATCTGGTCGTCGTCGACGGGACCCCGCTCGGGCTCGACATCACCGACGATGTACTCGACCGCCTCCTCGCCGGCGAGGCCGTCGACGTGGCCCCGTGCGACGACGCTCCCTTCGCCCTCACCAGCGATACACACCGCATCGTCACCGGCGGTGGCGTCGACGCCGCGTCCACCACCGGCATCGACGTCGACCGCATCACGCTGCGCTCGTCGTACTTCTGGCAGGACAACCTGCCCGCTGCACCGGTGGTGCAGGTAGAGCGCACCCGCACCACACGCACCGCCACCGTCGGCCCGTGCCCCGAGGGCTGCTGGCTGGTGCTGGGCGAGGGCTACAACGACGCCTGGGCCGCATCGGTCGAGGTCGACGGCGTCGACACCTCGCTCGGCGCGCCGGAGCAGGTGAGCGGCGGGTTCAACGGCTGGTACCTCGAACCGAGCGACCTGACACGCACCGTCACCGCCACCTGGACCCCGCAGTCGTCGCTGAACATCGCCCTGCTCGTAGCGGCGCTCGGCGTGCTCGCCTGCCTCGTGCTCGCCCTCGTCGACCGACGGTCGGTCCGGCCGATCGACGACTTCGACCCGCCGGTCTGGTGCCCGATCGGCAAACGGGCCAGCACGATCGACGCCGCTACCGCTGCCGTTGCGCTCGTCGTCGCGACAGCTCTGGTGATCGACCCGCGCTGGGCCGTCGTCGCCCTGGCGCCGGCCGCGGCGGTCGTGGTCACCCGTCGCCCTCGTCTCGCCGCATGGGCAGCTGCTGCACTGGCAGCGGCGCTCGGTGCCGGCGTCCTGCTGACGCAGCGACACCACCGCTACTTCCCCGACGCCGCCTGGCCCGGCTACTTCGAACAGTTCCACCAGGCCGGACTGTTCGTCGTCGTGCTGCTGTTCGCGGCGACGCTCGGTTCCGACGAACGCGCCGATGGCCGCCACCGGCGCATCCGGGTGCGCCGACGCACCTGATCAGGCGATCACGGCGGCACCGCTGCGCTCACCAGCGAGGCGTTCCCTCACCGACGGCGTCGGCACCGGCCTTCGACCGAGTGCGTCGCCACATCGCCCACCAGGCGGCGATCGCCACGGCCGCGCCCACCACCACCGTGGGTTCGAGCGGCGACCGGATGCGATGCGCGCCGTAGAAGAGCACCGTGGTGACCAACACCGTCACCACCGGCACCAGCAGCAGTCGGCGCGGCGCTCGATCGATCCGACGTAACCCCACCACCGCCAACGGGGCCAGCACCCACCACGACACGATGCCCGCCCACGATGCCCAGCGGTAACGCTCCTCACCCTCGTCCTGGTCGACCAGACGATCGAGCCGGAACAGGTCGACCGAACGCCCCAGTCGCGCCGCCACCACCACCGGCACACGACCGGCATGCTCGCGGGCATAGGCGACCGCCTGCGACCGCAACTGCGCCGAACGGACCGACGGGTCCACATCGGCCAGCACACCCGGCGGATCGGCCACACACAGCAGCGACCAGTTGCCGAGATCGGGCCCGTGGAACGCTTCGTCGCAATAGGTGCCGCCCAGTGTGGTGCCGTCGTTGGTGGTGAGGAGCACCGGCCGCTCGAACCGGACCAGGTTGAACACCGCCCAGGGCGCCACGGTCACGCCGGCCGCCACCATCACCAGCAGCGGCTGCCGCCAGGCGCGTCGGTTCGGCCACAGGCACCACAGCGCCACCAACGGCACGGCCAGCACCAGTTCGCTCCGGGCGAGCGCGGCCAGGCCGAGCAGGCCGCCGAGTACGACGGCCCGGCTCGTCGACGGTGCCGCCCGCCACCGCAGCGCGCTCAGCAACACCGCGGAGACACACAGCGTGCTGATGCTCTCCGACATGACGAGGCCGTCGTTCATCCACAGGTTCGGGTACAGCGCGGCGATCCACGCGGCTGCCACTGCGGCGCGCTCACCGGCCACGCGCCGAGCCACAGCGGCCAACACCACGATCGTCGCCACACCGCACATCACCGTGACGATGCGCTGCCACGGCTCGGGATGATCCATCCAGCTCAGCGGAGCCATCAGCACAGAGGTGAGCGGACCGTGCTCGGCACCGGGCTGGTCGACGAACAACTCGCGGAACCACACCCCCCGGGCCAGTTGCTTGGCCTGTCCCGAGTAGTAGATCGAGTCGTTCAGCAGCAGCGGCTGATGCCACTTGTCGACGACCAGCACACCGACCCGCCACAGCGCACCCACCAGGACTGCCACCCAGACCCCGCGTGGCAGCGGTGCGGCAGGTGGATCGGGGTTCGGCGGGCAGTCGGCAGTCGGCATCGAGCGGCATCCATCATGAACGTCGCGCCCGACTGGCGCGCAACGGTTCACACGCTAGCGTTGCCTGCTCGCCTGATGGGGTCGAGCGACGAGGCGAGAGGAACGCACGCACCATGGCAGGTGGGCACACCGCTGAGCACTGGCCCGTGCTCGACGGACTGCGCGGCCTCGCCGTGACGGGCGTGGTGGCCTACCACCTCGGCTGGCTCGGTGGCGGATTCCTCGGCGTCGACCTGTTCTTCGCCCTCTCCGGTTTCCTCATCACCACCCTGCTCGTCGGCACGCTGCTGCCATCGACGTCGACCCGCCGACCGTGGCGCGACGACCTTCGCGAATTGGGTCGTTTCTGGGCGCGTCGTGCCCGTCGACTGATGCCGGCCGTCGCCCTGCTCGTGGTCGTCGTCCTCGGCTGGCTCGCCGTCTGGGGCACCCCGTCGCAGCAGTCGCTCGGCCGCAGCGACGCTGCCTGGGCCCTGCCGTACCTGGCCAACTGGCACCTCATCGCCCTGTCCCGCGACTACTGGGGCGCCGTCACCGAGGCCTCGGTGTTCAACCATCTGTGGAGCCTCGCCATCGAGGAGCAGTTCTACGTCGTCTGGCCGGTCATCGTGCTGATCACCCTGCGCCGACGGGCCCCGGTGGCCTGGCTCGCCGTCACCACCGGCGTGCTCGCTGCCGCGTCGCTCGCCGTCACGCTCGTTCTGGCGAGGAGCGACCAGGCGGCGCGCATCTACTTCGGCACCGACACACGCGCCTTCGCCCTCCTGGTGGGCGCCCTCGCGGCCCTGCCGCCGGTGTTTGCCGCCACGGTGCGGTGGGCCAGGCAGCATCCCCGTGCCGCCGACGCTGCCGCGGTGGTGCTGGTGGTGTGCCTCGCCGTGCTGTGGTGGCGTGGCGGAGCCTGGCTCGACATGCTGCTGCACGGCGGCCTCGCCCTCCACTCGCTCCTCGCTGCAGCAGCGGTACTGCTGATGGCCGCCATCACCACGGCCAACCGGCCGCTCGCACCTCGCCGCGGCATCGTGTCGTGGTGCTCCACCCCACCGCTGCGCTGGCTCGGTGCCCGCTCGTACGGTTGGTACCTGTGGCACTGGCCCGTCATCGTGCTGCTCGAACAGCGCCAACCGCACTGGGCGGCACCGGTGCTCGACCTCGTCGCCATCGCCCTCTCGCTGGCGCTCACCGAAGTGTCGTACCGGTTGGTCGAGCAGCCGATCCGCCGCCAGACGGGTTGGGCCACCGGCAGGCGCGCCGATGTGGCGACCGCTGCGCTGCTGGTTGCCGCGGTGGTGGTCACCGTGGTTGCGCCCACCGGTGCCGGCCAGGTCGCCGGCTTCGATCCGGGTTCGCTCGTCACCGCCTCCCTCTCCCCGGCGACCACCACAGTCGCCCTCACCGATCCGGCACCCACCACCAGTGGGTCACCAGACAGCGCAAGTACCGGTACCAGCAGCACTACCAGCACCAGCACCAGCACGACCGTGCCGCCTCCCCGGCGCGCTATCGGCACCGTGCTCTGGATCGGCGACTCGGTGGCGGCCGACATGACCCCAGCGATCGAGGCCCGGCTCGCGGCTGCCGGGGTGACCGTCCACGACGGGGCGCTCGACGGGGCCCGCCTCGTCCCCTCCGACGGCATCGACACCGTCACCCTCTACGACGAGATGATGACCGCGCTCCCGGCCGATGTGGTCGTGGTGCAACTGATGTCGTGGGACTCACCCTTCAGCACCGAGCAGCTTCGCGTCGCCTACACCTGGTTCGCCTCGCGGGTGCGGGCCATGGACGCCGACCTCGTCGTCGTCACACCACCGCCGCTGCGTCCCGATCTCGTCGAGCCCGGCCTCGAACGACAGATCGCCGTCGCCCGTGAACTCGTCGCCGCCGATCCCGAGCACGTCACCCTGATCGACTCCTCGGTCCTGTGGGGCGACACGCTCGTCATCGACATCGGCGACGACGGAGCACCCGACCGCAAGCCCGACGGCGTGCACGTGTGCCCGCAGGGTGCCGCCCGTTTCGCCGACTGGTTCGCCGCCCGGCTGGCCGAACGGTACGACGGTCTCGCCACCGCCGCGCCGCAGTGGCTGAGCGGGCCGTGGACCACCGACGCCCGCTACGACACGCCCGTGGGGGCCTGTGCGGCACTCGGCGGCGCGTGAACAGGTCGGCACCTCGAACACTCCCACATGGCACACAGCACGGCCTGTACCCTCTCGGGCGAGTTCCATGGACACCGACGCGCCGTCCTCCCCCGCCACTTCGTCAGCACCACCGGTGCTCGACGTCGTCGTACCGGTGTACAACGAGGCCCACGTACTCGAGGCCAGCATCACGCGGCTCCACACGTACCTCACCGAGCACTTCCCGTTCACCTGGCGCATCACCGTTGCCGACAACGCCAGCACTGACGGCACGCTTGATGTGGCGCGGCACCTCGCCGCCACGCTCGACGAGGTCGATGTGCTGCACCTCGACCGTAAGGGCCGCGGCCTTGCGCTTCGCGAAGCCTGGATGCGCAGCGACGCCGATGTGTGCTGCTACATGGACGTCGATCTGTCCACCGGCCTCGAGGCACTGCTTCCGCTCGTCGCCCCACTCGTCACCGGCCACAGCGACCTCGCCATCGGGTCGCGCCTCGCGCCTGGCGCCACGGTCGCCCGCGGACCCAAACGCGAGATCATCTCGCGCACCTACAACCTCATCCTGCGTGTGGTGTTCGCCAACCGTTTCCGCGACGCCCAGTGCGGTTTCAAAGCCATCCGCACCGACATCGCCCGACGCCTGCTGCCCGCCGTCGAGGACAACGGCTGGTTCTTCGACACCGAATTGCTGCTGCTCGCCGAGCACAACGGTCTGCGCGTGCACGAGGTGCCGGTCGACTGGGTCGACGACCCCGACAGCAGGGTCCACGTAGCACGCACCGCTCGCGACGACCTCCGCGGTGTGCAACGCGTAGCCCGTTCCTTCGTTCGCGGCGGCGGCAAGGTCGACCTCGGGCCACTGCAACGCGCCCCGCTACGCGACGACATGGGCCGCCAGATGGTGAGCTTCGTCCTCGTCGGACTCGTCAGCACCGCGGTGTCGCTGGGGCTCTTCCTGCTGCTCGCCGAGGTGGTGCACCCCATATGGGCCAACGTCATCGCGTTGGCCGCCACGGCACTTGCCAACGCATGGGCCAACCGCCGCTTCACGTTCGGCCATCGCAGCCGTGTCGATCGGGGTCGTCACTACACGGCGGCGGCCACGATGTTCGTCACCTCGGTCGCGGTGTCGTCGGCGGCGCTGGCGCTCACCCTGTGGGCTGGTGGCGGGCGCCTCGCCCAGTCGCTCACCCTCATCGCTGCCTGGGGGCTGTCGGCCGTGGCCCGCTTCGGACTGCTCCGCGCCTGGGTGTTCCGCGACCCGCCCGCCGAACTCACCGGCGATGCGGTGCTCACCCGCTCGTAGCTGCTCCGGCAAGCGGCATCGCATACACCGCGACGGTGGTGATACCCACTTGCCGCCGCAGTTCGGTGGTGCGCTCGAACTGCGCCCGTTCGGCGTCGTCGACCGTCAGCGCGCCGGCGGCCACCATCTCGGCAGCCAGACCACCGTGCACGAACTCGACCGGGTCGCTCATCGCTTCCTCGACCTCGTCGTTCGACAGGCCGAACCGGCCCGCGGCGATCATCTTCTCGCCCTCGGGCGACACCGTCACCCGACCGGCCGCTACCGCCTCCACCATCGCCGCCTCACCGGCGAGCAACTCGTCGACCTCGGCCGGTGTGAGTGGCCCGGCAAGCGCGATGCGTTCGGCGCCCTCGCGCTGGTCGAGCGCAGCGCGCCCCTCAGCGAGCCGAATCTCGACTAACTCGTTGCCGTCGGCACGGCGCGCCTCACCGAGTTGGCGCACCAGGCCCTCCTCCAGCACCCGGAAGTCGACGGCCTCACGCTGCAGCACCGACATCACCACCGTCGAATAGCTCTCGGTAAATCGCAGGTCGGACGCGATCACCACGACCGAACCGGCGGGACGGTATGTCTCCAGCTGATCCGCGAGTATCCGCCCCGTCGGCAACTGGTCCTGGAACGTGGCTGGACCCGCGGCCTGGGCGTAGAACGGCACCGCCAGCGCCGCCAGGGCCGCTGTCAGCAGCACCAGCACTACATCGGCGGCCAACGCAATCGACCGACGGACGGAAAC
>JBIKLX010000229.1:0-4428 GCA_044359565.1 Ilumatobacteraceae bacterium | reverse complement strand
GGGCTGGTGCGTCGTGGGCTGGTGCGTCGTGGGCTGGTGCGTCGTGGGCTGGTGCGTCGTGGGCTGGTGCGTCGTGGGCTGGTGCGTCGTGGGCTGGTGCGTCGTGGGCCATGGCCACGTGGGCGTGAGTGTGCCGCAACGGCACATGGTGAGGCGCCGCTCGGTGGTCAGGGTGCTGGTGCTGGCGGCGTTGCTCGCTGTTGGCAGCCTCGCACTGGTTGCGCTCCACCCCGACATGGTCGCGCCATGGAGCCCTTCGCCCTGGTGGACGGTGCTCGCGGTCACACTCGCTTTTGCAGCTGCCGAGCAGATGGTGTTCTACGTGCAGTACCGCCGCGAGGCGATCGCCTACGCGATGTCGGAACTGCCTACCGCAATCGCCCTGCTGTACCTCGGGGTGTGGCAGGCGGTGGCGGCCCGGTTGGTGGGCAGTCTGGTGGTGATCGTGCTCACCCGGCGGCCGACGTGGTTCAAGACCGTCTTCAACGCCGGTCTGTTCTCGTTCGAGATCGTGGCTGCGTACTTCGTGTTCCACGTCGTTCAGGGACATCACAGCGGAGTTGGCGATCTGTTCGTGGTCGCCATGGTGGCTGCGCTGCTGACGGTCACGCTGGTCGGCGCCTTCTTCGTCTCGCTCGCGATTTCGCAGTTCGAGGGCAGTCTGCGTGGGCGCCTCGCCGAGCAGGTCCGCTCGCTGGGTGCCATGGTGTTGGTGAGCAGCGTGGCGGCCACCTTCCTCGCCTGTTTCAGCCTGTGGTGGCCTGGCCTCACCCCGATCGGGCTCATCCCGATCGTGGCGATCTGGATGCTTCTGCGCCGACACGGCCGCGCCGCGCAGCAACTCCGCGACTACGAGGCGCTGCACCGGCTGTCGAATTCGGTGTCTCGTTCGTTGCACCGCGATGAGATCGCCGAGGTGGCGATCACCGAGATCCAGGATCTGCTGCGGTCGGATCGCGCGGCCGTGATGTTGTTCAGCAGCGCCTCAGGCGCCTCGATGGTGGCCGCCAGTGTTGGTGAGCCGCTCGAGTCGTTGCCTACCCGGATCGACGATCCACGCTGGCAGACATTCATCAGTGGGGGCGGCGCTGCGCTGCTCGAACCGGTGGTGCTGGCGAGTCTGGGCATCGGGCTCGGCGCGAAGAAGGGCAACGTCATCGTGGCTCCGATGCGCGACGACGAGCGAACGGTCGGGGTGCTGGTGATCGCCGAACGTGGCGGGCCGCGGGCCCGATTCGACGACAACGACACCCTCCGCGCGGGCTCCATGGCCGACCGTCTCGGTGCAGCGTTGCGCAACGCCCAGTTGCACGAACAGATCGAGCACGAGGCCTGGCGCGACAGCCTCACCGGACTCGCCAACCGCACTGCGTTCGAACGCTCGGTGGGTGATGTGGTGGCCCAGAACCGGCCGCCCGACACGATGACGGTGATGATGCTCGGCATCGACCGTTTCCGCGAGGTGAACGAGACGCTCGGGCACGGGGTGGGCGACGCGATCCTGCAGCACATGGCCCGTCGCCTCGTGCTCGCGGTCGGCCCCGACGACATACTCGCCCGGGTGGCCGGCGACGAGTTCGCGATCCTCATCGCCGACGACGCCGTCGATGCCGGCACCGAGTTGGCGCGCCAGATGGTGGCGACCATGAGCCAGCCGTTCCGGCTCGATGCAGCCGAGCTGGTGATCGACGTCAGCATCGGCCTGGCCCAGTGCCTGCGCAGCGAGACCGCCCCGGCCACCTTGTTGCGGCGCGCCGATGTGGCGATGCACTGGGCGAAGCAGCACCACACCGGGGTCGAGACCTACCGCCCCGAGATCGACCATCGCACCCCCGAGAAGTTGTCGCTGTTGGGCGACCTGCGCGAAGCCCTCGAGCACGAGCACCTCGATGTGCACTTCCAGCCGAAGATCGACCTGGTGACCGGAGTGGTGGTCGGAGCCGAGGCGCTGGTGCGCTGGGAACATCCCACCCGTGGGTTCGTGCCGCCGATCGACTTCGTCCAACTCGCCGAGACGACAGGGCTGATCACCGAACTCACCGATCAGGTGATCGCCAAGAGCGTCGCAGCAGTTCGGTTGCTGAACGACATCGGGTTCCGCCTCGATGTGTCCTTGAACCTGTCGACGCTCGACCTGCTCGATGAACAGTTGGCTGCCCGCCTGTCGCGGCATCTGGCCGAGCAGGGCGTACCTGCCGACCAGATCACCCTCGAGATCACCGAGACCGCCCTGTTGGAAGACGGCGCGCGTGCCCTCGAGACTGCCGAGGCACTGCAGTCGCTGGGTTCGAACCTGTCGATCGACGACTTCGGTACGGGGTTCTCGTCGCTCAGCTACCTGCGCATGCTGCCGGCCAGTGAACTGAAGATCGACCGCAGCTTCGTCGCCAACCTGCTCACCGACCACCGCGACGAGGTGATCGTGCGGTCGACGATCGACCTGGGGCACAACCTGGGACTGCGAGTCGCCGCCGAAGGGGTGGAGGACGACGCCACGCGCGAACGGCTCCGCGAACTGGGCTGCGACCTGGCCCAGGGCTTCGGTATCGCCCGGCCGTTGCCGCTCAGTCGGTTCGTCGCCTGGCTCACCACCAGTGGAAACCAGGTGGCCCGGGCCAGGATCGAGGGTGCCTGGCGGCCACTGTCGAGCCCCCTCGACGTCTGACCTATACCACTGCTCACGTCCGGCCAGCCAGCGGGACGACTCGGCCGGAGGGGCTGGCATCTCAGGTGTCTGTCAAGAACCTGCCTCGATGTGGCGGCTCACCCACTGAGGGTGGACGGTGACTGCCATGGATCTCAGTGCCGAGAGATGGAGACGAGCGTGCGCGTGAGGCAGTGGAACACCAAGGGTCGGATCTGGCGCACGGCGGTGCTCGCTGTCGTCGCCACGACAGCGGCAGTGCTGCCGGTGGGCAGTGCCTCGGCCGGTGCTGTCGTCGTGCCACGGAGTTCGGGTGCCGGGGTGGCCCTCACCGATGGCTCGATGTACAACGTGGTCGACCAGATCGGCGCCCGAACCCTCTGGAAGGCCGGCATCACCGGCAAGGGCGTGAACGTGGCGGTCATCGACACGGGCGTGGCCGATGTGCCGGCGCTGTCGGGAGCGGACAAGGTGGTGGCGATGGTCGACCTGTCGGCCGAGGCCGGTGTGCCAGGCGCCGAGTTCGTCGACACCTTCGGGCATGGCACCCACATGTCCGGCATCATCGCTGGGCGCGATCCCGGTGCCAACCCGGCGACCGCCGATCAGCGTCCGGAGTGGTTCCTCGGAGTGGCGCCCGATGCGGGCATCGTGTCGGTGAAGACCGGCGACAACACCGGTTCGGTCGATGTGACGCAGATCATCGCCGGCATCGACTGGGTGATCGAGAACGCTGCCTCGCTGAACATCCGGGTCATCAACCTGTCGTACGGAAGTGGGTCGACCCTCGGGTACCAGACCGATCCTCTGGCGTTTGCCGTCGAGCGCGCCTGGCAGGCCGGCATCGTGGTGGTGGTGTCGGTGGGCAACGATGGCAAGGCCGACAAGAACCTCGACATGCCGGCCGCCGACCCCTACGTGATCGCCGTCTCCGGGGCGGAAGTGAAGAACAAGAAGTTCACGGTGCCGAGCTGGTCGTCGTGGGGTAAGGGCCGACTGCCCGACGTCTCGGCGCCCGGCGCGTCGATCGTGTCGCTGCGGAGCCCGCTGAGCCGCGTCGACCTCGAGCACCCCGAGGGCTATGTGAACCCGTACCTGTTCAAGGGCAGCGGTTCGTCGCAGGCTGCGGCAGTGGTGTCGGGGGCGGCTGCGCTGTTGCTGAGCGCACGACCGAACCTGACCCCCGACCAGGTGAAGGCGTTGATCATGAACACCGCCGACGGCAAGGCCATCACGCCGAAGGCTGAGAAGTTCTCGGGTAAGGGTCTGCTGCGTGTGGATCGCGCGCTGGTTGCCCCCACGCCGACCACGGTCCAGACCTGGCCACGGTCGACGGGCACCGGCTCGCTCGCTGCCGCCCGCGGCAGCGACACGGTGACCTTCAATGGTGTGCCGCTCACCGGCAACGTGACAGCAAACGGGGCCGTGTGGCCGGGCGCCACCTGGACCGGAGTCCGCTGGAGCGGCGGCACCTGGGACGGTGTCCGCTGGTCGGATGCCTCGTGGCTCGGTGTGCGCTGGAGCGGTGTGCGCTGGAGCGGAGTTCGTTGGAGCGGAACGTCGTGGACGGGCGTCCGCTGGAGCGGTGTCCGCTGGAGCGACTCGAGTTGGACGTCGAGTTCATGGACGGGTGTCCGCTGGAGCGGCGTCCGGTGGAGTGACGAGTCGTGGACCGGCGTGCGCTGGAGTGGTGTGCGCTGGAGTGGTGTGCGTTGGAGCGACGCCGGCTGGTACTGACCCCGCCACTGTCGAAGACCTGCTGCAGTGCCCCGGGCATAGCCCGG
>JBIKLX010000228.1:0-4486 GCA_044359565.1 Ilumatobacteraceae bacterium | reverse complement strand
GCCGCGTCGCACGGGTACGCCGTCACGAACCCATTGCGCTGCGGTTCGGTGACGGTGACGTTCAGCACCACCGCTTCGGCGCCGGCAGGCACTCCGCCACGGCCGGTCACCTGCACCGTCGTCACCGACCCGGCTGCCGGGCCGCCCTGCCATGCCGACGGCACGTGCAGCAGCAGGTCGGGGTCGCCGACATGTTCGGCGATGCGGCCGCTGACGGCGTTGTTCTGGAGGATCTGCCACACCTGCGCCGGTGTCGCCGTGGGGTTGGCCGCCAGCACCAGTGCTGCCGCACCGGCGACGTGGGGTGACGCCATCGAGGTGCCGGACAGGATCTCCGTGTCGGTGTCGGACGCGATGCCCGCCGATTCGATCGTCACACCCGGAGCGAAGATGTCGTTGCAGCTGCCGAAGTTCGAGAAGTCCGCAGCCTCGTCGAACCGGTCGCTGGCGGCGACGGTGACCGCCGCTGGCACACGGGCCGGGCTGACACCGCACGACGGTGAAGACTCGTTGCCTGCAGCCACCACCACCGTCACCCCGTCGGCGATGAGCGCGTTGAGGGCGTTGTCGAGGGCGACGCTGGTGGTGCCGCCGAGGCTGAGGTTGGCCACGGCTGGGACACCGGCCACGTGGTGCGAGATCACCCAGTTGATGCCGGTCACCACATCGGACGTGGTGCCCGTGCCTTCGCAGTCGAGCACCTTCACCGGCACGATCGACACTCCCTTGGCCACTCCCCAGGTGGTGCCGCCGATGGTGCCGGCAACGTGGGTGCCGTGGCCTTCGCAGTCGTTGGCGCCGGTGCCGTCGCCGAAGTCGACGGCGAACGACGCCGTGATGCGCCCGGTGAACTGGGTCTGCGTCATCCGGAGCCCGGTGTCGATGACGTAGGCCGTCACGCCAGCACCGGTCGACGGATAGGAGTACGAGCCCGACAGCGGCAGGTCGACCTGGTCGATGCGGTCGAGGCCCCACGGCGCACCGCTTTGCACACCGGTCACCTCCACTGCGCGGTCGGCCTCCACCTCCAGCACTCCGGGCAGGGCGCGCAGCGGCGCCAGTTGGTTACGGTCGATCACGGCGGTCGCGCCGAGCACTCCATCGCTCCACACCGACAGCGGGACGATGCCTGCAGCGTCAAGGTGGGCGAGCAGGCGCTCGAGCGCGGCATGGTCGGCGACGGTGGCGACGACACGGGCATGACCCACGGCTGTCACCCGCATCTTGCTGGTGGACGGCACCGACTCGGTACTGGTTGGGCTGCTGCCCGAGGCCGTCTGGGGGGCCACGAACGTGTCGGGCCGGGTGTCGAGCAACCGGAACGGGGTGAGCGGGGCGAAGCCCGACCCGGCGGGGAAGTAGCCGTTCACGTCGACCACCAGATGGGTGTCCGACATCGTGTAGAGGCACACCGCACCACCGGCGCCGATGCCCGCCACCACGGCGTTGGGTACGGTCTGCCCGGCGACGTAGTTCAGGTTCGATGCCGTGGGCACCGACGCTCCACACGGGTACACCGTCACGAAGCCGGACGCCTGCGGGGCGGTGACGGTGACGTTCAGCACCACCGCCTCGGCGTCGACCGGAACGCCGGGGGTGCCGGCGATGGGCAACGTGAGTGTGGAGCCGGCAGGGCGGACAGGCGCACCGCCGCTGCGCGAGTCGTACACACGCACCGGCGAGATGGCCGCCAACCCGGGATCAGCCATGGCCGCAAACGTGGCGGTGACCGACTGCGTGGAGTTCATCGTGGCGGAACAGGTGGTTGCTGCCCCGCTGCAGGCGCCGCTCCACCCCGAGAACGTCGAGCCTCCCGCGGGGGTCGCGGTCAGCGTGACCACCGTGCCCGAGGTGAGGGTGACGCTGCAGGTGGTGCCGCACGAGATGCCGCCGCTCGACGAGGTGATCGTGCCTCCGCCGGGGCCGGCGGCGGTGAGCGACAGTGTGTATCCAGACGAGGGCGGCGGTGGCGAGGGCGGCGGTGGCGAGGGTGGCGTCGGAGGCGGAGCGGGCGGAGCGCCGTCGACGTACAGCAACTTGTCGGGGTCGCCGCAGCACTCCGACAGCGCACCCTTGGTGGTGGCGGCGTCGAGCGCGGTCCACGCCTGCGCGGGCGTGGCGCTGGGGTTGCTCTGCAGGTAGCGGGCCACCGCACCGGCCACATGCGGCGATGCCATCGAGGTGCCGCTCAAGGTGGCCGTGGCTGAGTCGCTGGTGAACCAGGCCGACAGCACGTTCACGCCGGGGGCGAACAGATCGTTGCACGGGCCGTAGTTCGAGAACGAGGCATCATCGTCGGTGATGTCGCTGGCGGCGACGGTGATTGCGGCCGACACGCGGCTCGGGCTGTAGTTGCAGGTGTTCTCGGCCTCGTTACCGGCAGCCACCACCACGGTGACGCCATCGGCGATGAGGGCGTTGACAGCTGCGTCGAGCGTCGGATCGATGGTGCCGCCCAGGCTGAGGTTGGCCACGGCCGGCGTGCCCGCCACGTGGTCGGCAATGACCCAGTTGATGCCGCCCACCACGGTCGAGGTGGAGCCCGATCCGTCGCAGTCGAGCACCTTCACTGGCACGATGGTGACGCCCTTGGCTACGCCGTACTCGGTCCCGCCGATGATGCCAGCCACGTGGGTGCCGTGGCCGTTGCAGTCGCTCGGCGCACTGAGGTCGTACGAGTAGCCGGTGCGCACCCGGCCGGTGAACTGGGTGTGCGTGGCGCGCAGGCCGGTGTCGATGACGTAGGCCGTCACGCCCGCGCCGGTCGAGTTGTACGAATAGGTGCCCGACAACGGCAGGGCAGCCTGGTCGATGCGGTCGAGTCCCCAGGGCGGGCTGCTCTGGTCGGCGCTGATGCTCATCACCGTGTCGACACCGATGTGTTCCACACCGGGCAGGGTGTCGAGGCTGGCTATGTCGGCCGCATCGAGGTCGGCCACCACACCCTTCACCCCGTCGGCCCACACGGTCTCGGGTTCCACGCCGCGGGCGCTCAGGGTGTCGAGCACCTGCTGCAGCGCTGCGTCGTCGCTGACCTGCACGATGGTGGCGGGGTCGGTGGCCGGGTCGGTGGCGGGTGCGTCGGGCGGTGCCGCACCAGCGGGTGACGAGGCGAGCGTCGACGCGGCGAGGCACCCGGCGGCGAACACCACCAGGGAGCGCGGAAACCGCTGTCGAACGCTGTTGCGCATCGCGAAGAACCGTCCGGTCGGCGTGGGCAGATACCTGCATCCCGAGGTGCCGGTCGCGACCGGCACGCTCCAGAACGCCTCCACCGTACCGCCCCTCGAACTGTCGGTGGTTTCGCCGCCCCACCCCCCCTTTGGCGCTCTGTGTCGTGACACAGACCTCACGTTCGCTCTGTGTCACGACACAGACGACCAGGCCCGGCATCACGGCCCGTGTGATGGGGCAGGCCCGGGTGACGGGCACCGTCACACACCGCCTGCCTGCGTGCGTTGGGTCACTAGCAACGCAACGCAGACGAAAGGCAGGCGCAGATGCAACCGAACATCAGGTTCGATCACACCGTGGTGGCTCTCGAGGTGGAGGGCACCGTGCACGTGATGGTGGAGTTGACGGCACCAGAGGCGCCGTCATCGCAGCGCCCGCCCATCGATGTGATGGTGGTGATCGACCGGTCGGGGTCGATGGACGGCGGCCCGTTGGAGTCGGTCATCGAGGCCACCTGCGGGTTGCTGCGGGTGGCGGGCGCCGACGACCGGATCGGTGTGGTGTCGTTCGACAGCGAGGTGCGGGTGGAGTTGCCGCTCGACCATCACGACGCCGGCCAGGCGGCGAGAGTGCTGCGGCAGATCCACTCGGGTGGTTCCACGAACCTGTCCGGTGGCTGGCTGAAGGCACTGGAGGTGTTGAACGACCAGGCCCGGCCGGGTGCCCTCACCCGCATCGTGCTGCTCACCGACGGGCAGGCCAACCACGGCATCACCGATGAGGACCGCCTGGCCACCATGGCCGGTGGGGCGGCCGGCAAGGGCGTGAGCACCTCGTGCATCGGGTTCGGTGCCGACTACTCCGAGGGGCTGCTGGCGGCGATGGCCAACGCCGGCCGGGGCAACGACTACTGGTGCGCCGGGCCCGACCAGGCCGCGGCGGTGTTCACCAGCGAGTTCGAGGGCCTGGTGAGCGTGGTGGCGCAGAACGTGTCGGTGGAGCTGCGGCCCGGTGCCGACGTGATGGAGCTGCTCGTGCTGAACGAGTTCCCCATCACCCCGGTGGCGGGTGGGATGCAGGTGGCGTTGGGTGACGCCTACGGTGGCGAGCGCCGCCGGGTGGTGGCGATGCTGCGCCTGGCGCCCCAGTTCGAGGCGCGGGCGGTGGCCGCTGGTGAGGCCGTCATCCGCTGGGTGGCCGTGGGCGACGACACGTCGCTGCACGCCGTGACCATCCCGCTGGTGGTGAACGCCGGCGACAACCCCGACACGGCCGATGCCGAAGTGGTGGATCAGGTGCTCGTGCTGCGTGC
>JBIKLX010000060.1:0-16138 GCA_044359565.1 Ilumatobacteraceae bacterium | reverse complement strand
TGCCGGGCCGGAGGTCTGGGCCGGCCCGGCCGCGCAGCAATGCCTCGACGAGTTGCGCCAGATCGCCTACGACCTGCGCGCCGCGGCCGGTGCGGCATTCGCCGCGGCGCGCCGCCTGGAGGCACAGGCCGATCAGTACGACACCACGTACCGAGCCGCAGCGCTCAGCCCGAGTGGCTAGCGATGTCGATGCTCGGCTTCGATCCCGACGGTGTGCTGTCGCTGCGCATCGCGATCCGGCAGGCGGCCGACGACCTCGACCGGCTGAGCCGCGTCGCCCGCAGCAGCACTGCCGATGGCGCCGACACCGTCGTCGGATCCGCCATCGCAACGGCGCGTTCGAGGCTGCTCGATCGGTGGCTGCCCCGCCTCGATGCGCTCAGTCACGCACTGATCGGCGTGCGCCATCCACTCCCTGCGGCGGCGCTCGATGCGGCGGCACCGCTCGCCTTCGTCACCGTCGACGCCACCATCGACGACATCGCACTGCGCGCCCAGCAGTTGGCCGCCTCGCGCGCCTGGATCGTGTGGCAGTTGCTCGGGCAGTCCGACGACGCACTGGCCGCGCAGCTGCGGATGGTCGACGCCACCTACGCCCACCTCGCCCACTGGCTCCGCGACCACCCCGGTCCGCTCAGCGCCGGTGGGTACCCGGCACTGCTCGACCGACTCGACCCGTACGCCGCGGCCCAGTTGCTCCGCCACCTCCACCTGGGGGGTGAAGCGTTGGCGGCAGCGTGCGAGCAGACGCTGCGTCGCTGGCACGATGGCCCACCGAGCGATGACGGTCGCCTGCAGTGGACCGATGCATCGCTCGCCGGCGACAACACCGGTGACGTGCTGTTCGCGCTGCTCGCCGCCGATCAGGCCGCCGCCACGGCCTTCGTGCTGCGTTGCGTCGATCGACCAGAGGTGGTGCTGCTGTCGGCTCGCTCGCCGCAGGCACTCGCCGCGCTGCTCGACGCCGCCCTACCCACCCACCTCGTGCCCGCCACGGCAGGGGCGATCGTGCGGCCGCTCACTCAGTGGACGTTCACCGTGGGTCTGCTGACGATCCCGTTCGGGAGTCCCGACATCGCCGATCCACGCCCCATCGTCGCTGCGGCGGCCACCCTGTGGCTGCCCTGGTTCGGCCCCCGCGCCGATGCCTTCGGTTGGAGCCGTCACGACGGCGCCGAGGCTGCGCTGGCGATGTTCGCCGACGACGCGGGCAGCACCGCACTGGCCGGCGCACTGAGCACCTGGACGGAACGCTTGAGCACCGAGGCGATCGTCGACACCGACGGCGAACTCGACCAGGAACTGCTGTACGACATGGCCGGCACCATCGGGTTGATCCAGCGAGCCATCTACGACAGCGCCATCGAGAATGCAGCGATGACGCGCGGCTGCATCGATCTGGTGCTCGATGTAGCGCAGGCGACTGCTTCGTTCATCCCGGTTGCCGGCCCGGTGGCGTCGCGTGCGGCAGGGATGGCACGCGGACTCGGGCGCGACGGCCTCGAATCGACACTCGACCGACTCGGCCTCCTGCCGCCGACGGTCGAGGAGGTAGCCGCCGACGAACGGGCGCAGCGCGATCAGACGACTGCTGCAGTGGCGATCGCTGCGGTGCTGGCCATGGTCGACCGGTTGATCGAGCTCGGACGTCTGCCACCCGACGCGATCGACGTGCTCGACAGGCAACTCCACCAGGCCGGGGGCTGCCGCACGCGAGCGGCGGCCGAACAGCTGCGAGCGGCCATCGATCTGCTCGATCCCGCGCCATCCGACCGGCATCTCCTGATCGGTGTCCTCAACGCGTTCGTGAACAACGGCACCGAGGAGGCCCGCTGCGAACCGTGAGCAGTGCCTCGATCCGGGCGCCCCACCCGTCAGGGAATGGGCACCTGCGTGACCAGCAGCACCGAGTTGCCCGGCTCGGTCTCGATGATCAGTTCGAGGGTCCAGCTCCCTGCGTACGGCAGCGTGAGCGGACCGCTGAAGTGGTTCGGGCCATCGGCCGTGAGGGTGACCGGGGCATTGGGGATGTCGCGCTCGGGCAACGACACCCGCGCCGTCGCACCGGCCACCGGCTGCAGGCTGCCGCCGGGCGGGGTGATGACCAGGTGCATCTCGTTGCCACCCACCTGACCCGGGGTGACGATGACATCGACGATGACCCCGGCCGTGGTGAGCGTGCTCGAGAACACCTGGCTCTCGGCGGTCGGTTGCGGCGCCAGGCCCACCATGCCCGCCGCCAGCGCCACCACGGCGATACCGAGGACTGCCTCGACCGCCACCGTTCGCCCCAGCGTCGCCACACCTGCATGCCGCAGCATCCAGCGAGACACACCCCCCGCCGCCACCAACGCGGCCACCACCGACACCTTCACCAGCAGCGTGCGACCCCAGGCGGTCTCGGTGATGCCGTCGAACCCGCCCGAGAGCTTCCAGGTCTGGGCGACGCCCGTAGCGATGATCACCGGTACGCACACTGCAGCCGCCGCTGAGAACCGGCGGACCAGCGGCGCTGCGGCCTCGTCGTGCAGCCAGACACGCCGACCGACGGTGAACAACACCAGTCCGCCCAACCACACGGCCATCGCCGCCAGATGCAGCGCATCGACCGCTGTCCAGAGCAGGCGCGGCGAGAGCGACGAGGCATGCCCGCCCGCCGGGAACGACACCACGGTGGCCAGCGCGGCAGCGAGGGCGGCCGATCGCCACCACGCCGTGGCCCGATGGCGGAACAGGGCCAGCAGTGCCATCAGCACCACCGCCAAGGCGACGCGCAGAAGGATGGTCCGACCGGTGCCGGTCTGGTCGATCAATCCCCACACCGACGGCGTGAACGCGTCGCCCACGGTGCCGGCGGCCGCGTACGCCGCCTGGAAGCCGTACTGCAGCAGGCTGCCCAGCAGCAGCGACACCGCGCCACACCACAGCAGCGCCATCGTGCCTCGCCGCTCGGCAAGGTGGGCAGGAGCGGCTGCAGCGAACAGGCCGGCGCCGAGCAGCACCACCACACCCAGGAAGGCCAGCAGGCGGGCCACCGACAGCAGTCGCTCGACGGCCGGTGTGGCACCGACCCCGTCGGCCACCTGGCCGAGCAACGAGTCGGCGTCGCCCGTGGCGGTCGTGCCGATCTGGAAGCTGAACGCGCCGTCGATCACGTGGCCGTCGACCGAGGTGATGCGCCAGGAGACTGCATAGAGCCCGTCGGCGAGTTCGGGTAGCGAGGCCTGCACGATGGTGTCGTCGCCGCTCACCGCCACCGGCACTCCGACCTCGATCGGGCGGGCGTCGGCGTCGAACAGGCCGATCGTCGTCAGCGGTGCCTCCACCGCCTCGTCGAAATCGAGAACGATCGCCTCGGGGCTCTCCTCGAGCACCGAACTGGAACCCGGCGTGCTCGACTCGAGTCCGGCGTGGGCGAAGGCCGACGCCGCCGGCAACGCCAGACTCACCAGAGCGGCCAAGCCGGTGGCCGCAACCAGACAACGCTTCATCACAACACTCCTGCCGGGTCGAGACCGTCGATCGTGGCCCGGCCCAGCAGCCAGGCGAGGCGCATCTGCGGGGAGGCGGCGAGCGCCTCGGGCGGCAACGTGGTGAGACCCATCGGCCGGCGACTGGCCCACAGCATCGTCAGTCGCGGCAGGTCGATGCGCACGTACGCGTTCGGCCAGTCGGCGGGTGTGCTGCCGAGGCCGAGGTCGCTGCGGTGCACGGAGACTTCTCGCCAGCGACGCACCGGCAACTCCGACAGCAGGGCCGGGCCCAGGGCCGTCTCGCCGGTGAACGCCCACACCGCTTCGGGCGCCGCTGCCCAACAGGCGTCGAGTATTGCGGCCGACTCGCGCACATCGGCCACCAGGGCCGCTGCGCTGCGGCCGGCGCCGGCGTCGATCTCGGCGTTGCGCGACGCCATACCGCCTTCGTACTGGGGCACTACCCGGCCGTCGAAGGCCGCTGCAGTGAGCCGCACGAAGCTGTCGGCGTTGCGGGCGATGTGGGTGAGCACGTGGCCGACGCTCCAGCCGGGCAGCAGCGAGGGGCTCGCCGCCACCTCGGCGGTGAGGTCGTCGAGCGAGGCGAGCAGGCCGTGGTGTGCTTCGACGCAGCCCGCCAGTGCCATCTCGAGTTCCCGCATCGCCACGGGAGTGACGCTACTCGCCGGGTGGCGTGGCAACCTGGGCGGATGGAACTCGGGATGATCGGCCTCGGGCGCATGGGCGCCAACATGGTTCGGCGGCTGCAGCGCGCCGGCCACCACTGTGTGGCCTACGACGTGAGTGCCGACGTAGTGACCGCGATGGAGAGCGAGGGCGTGCAGGGTGCCCGGTCGCTCGACGAACTGGTGGCCGCACTCGCCCCGCCGCGCAACATCTGGGTGATGGTGCCCGCAGCATTCGTGGCCGACACCGTCGCGCGGTTGGCGCCGCTGCTGTCGCCCGACGACACCATCATCGACGGCGGTAACTCGTGGTACCGCGACGATGTCGACCGCGCCGGGCCCCTGGCCGAGCGGGGTCTGCACTATCTCGATGTGGGTACCAGCGGTGGTGTGTTCGGCCTCGATCGCGGCTACTGCCTGATGGTGGGTGGCGATGCAGCGGCGGTCGACCGACTGGCGCCCATCCTCGACGCGCTGGCCCCCGGTGCCGACAGCGCCGAGCGCACCCCTGGCCGCACCGGGCCCACCGTGCCCGCCGAGCGCGGCTGGTTGCACTGCGGCCCCAGCGGCGCCGGCCACTTCGTGAAGATGGTGCACAACGGCATCGAGTACGGGTTGATGGCCGCCTACGCCGAGGGCCTGAACGTGCTGGCGAAGGCCAACATCGGTGCCGAGTCGCACGCCAAGGACGCCGAGACCGCGCCGCTCGCCCACCCCGAGTACTACCGGTACGACTTCGACCTCGAAGCGATCACCGAGTTGTGGCGCCGCGGCAGCGTGGTGTCGAGTTGGCTGCTCGACCTCACCGCCGCCGCGTTCCACGCCGACCCAGCACTCGATGGTTTCGCCGGCCGGGTGAGCGACAGCGGTGAGGGCCGCTGGACGCTGCACGCAGCGGTCGACGAGGGCGTGCCCGTGCCGGTGCTGGGTGCCGCGCTGTGGGATCGCTTCTACTCGCGCGATCGCGGCGATGTGGCCCACAAGGTGCTGTCGGCCATGCGGTCGCAGTTCGGCGGCCACAGCGAAGTGAAGCACTGAAGGGCACCGCGGCGATGAGCGACCAACCCCGAGCCGATGCGCTGGTGCTGTTCGGCGCCACCGGCGATCTCGCCAAGCGCAAGCTGTATCCGGCGCTGTATCAGCTCGAGCGGCGCGGCGCGATCGACGTGCCCGTCATCGGCGTGGCCCGCAGCGACTGGAGCGACAACTCGTTCCGCGAGCACGCCCGTGAGGCCATCGTGGCCGCCGAGCCCGAGGCGTCGCCCGCCGTGATCGATGCGCTGATGCACCGGCTCGACCTCATCCAGGGCGACTACGCCGACCCGGCCACGTGGAGCGAACTGCGCGACACGCTCGACCGCTGCGGCAGCCGCAACGCCGTGTTCTACATGGCCATCCCGCCAGGCATGTTCCCGGCCGTGGCCACATCGCTCGCGTCGGTGGGTCTGAACGAACGCGGGCGCATCGTGGTGGAGAAGCCGTTCGGCCGCGACCTCACGACCGCCCGCGAGTTGAACGCCACGCTGCACGCGGTGTTCCCCGAGGAGCGCATCTTCCGCATCGACCACTACCTCGGCAAGGAGAGTGTGGAAGACCTGCTGGTGTTCCGGTTCTCGAACACGCTGCTCGAACCGGTGTGGAACCGCAACTACGTGCGCAGTGTGCAGATCACCATGGCCGAGTCGATCGGGGTGGAGGGCCGCGGCAGCTTCTACGACGGGGTGGGTGCGGTGCGCGACATCCTGCAGAACCACCTGTTGCAGGTTGCGGCGCTGGTGGCGATGGAGCCGCCGGTGGGGCCCGAGGCCAGTTTCTTGCAGGACGAGAAGGTGAAGGTGTTCGCGGCAATGCGGCCCATCGACGCCTCCACCCTGGTGCGCGGCCAGTACGTGGGCTACCGCGACGAGCCCGGTGTGGCACCCAACAGCGAGGTCGAGACGTTCGTGGCGGCACGGGTGGAGATCGACTCGTGGCGCTGGGCCGGTGTGCCCTGGTTCGTGCGGTGCGGCAAGGGCCTCACCCGGGCCGCCACCGAGGTGGCGGTCGAGTTCCGCGAACCGCCGCGGCTGCTGTTCGACGAGGTGGACGGACCCACCCCGATGCGCAACCTCATCCGCTTCCGGCTGGGCAAGAACGACGGGGTCACCTTCACCGTGCAGGCCAAGACGCCCGGCCCGCACCTCGACAGCCAGAACGTCGACCTCGGCGTCGACTTCGCCGCAGCACTCGGTGAGCGCAGCGAGGCGTACGAGCGCCTGCTCGGCGATGCGATCGCCGGCTCACCCCGCCGCTTCGCCCGCCAGGACATCGTCGAACAGACCTGGCGCGTGGTGCAGCCCGTCCTCGATCATCCGGGCCCGGTGCACCCCTACTTCCGGGGTTCGTGGGGCCCCGCCGAGGCCGACCGCATCCTCGGCGGCGACCCCTGGTTCGAACCCTCCTGACCCGCGGCCTGTCGGCTGCCCGGCGATCTTGTTCGAGTTTCGGTTGTAGACAACGGAAACTCGAACAAGATCGGGCTGAGAGCCCGGGTGGCCCAGACCTCAGGCCACGGAGGCCAGCAGTTCGGCGGCGCGGGCGACGCCTGAGCGGGTGCGGATGTCGGCTCCAATGGCGTCCATGCGGGCCCGCAGCGCGGTGTCGGCCAGCAGTTGATCCACCGCGCCGGTGAGCTCTTCATCGGCGAAGGTGTAGGTGGGCAGGCGCAACCCGAAGCCGGTCTCGTGCACCCGCTGGGCGTTGTCGTACTGGTCCCAGAACAGCGGCAGCACGATCATCGGCTTGCCGAAGTGGAACGACTCGGTGGTGGTGTTGTTGCCGCCGTGGGTGATGACCAGATCGACCAGCGGCAAGACGTTCGTCTGCGGCACCTGCTGGGCGCCCCACATGTTGTCGGGCAGGTCGTAGGTGTCGGCCAGCGGCCCCTTGCTGACGATGTAGCGATGCGGTGTGTGGCCCAGCACGCTGACCAGTCGCTTCATCAGGTCGACATCGGCCGAGCCGAGCGAACCGAGCGAGAGGTAGATGAGCGCACCCTCGCCACCGCGCAGGTGCTCGGGCACCTCGAATGAAGCATCGGTGGTGCGCACCGAACTGTCGAGACGATGCCAGGTGCTGTCGAGTGGTCGACGATCGACATAGTCGGCCGCGCCCGGGTAGAGGTACAGGTTGAGGTGCTGCGACGTGTGGATGAAGTCGAGGTCGTTCAACGCCGGCGCCCCGCACGACTGCACCCATTCGTCGTAGGCGCTCCACATCGGCCGGTGCGTGCGGTCGTACTCGGCGCGGAACTCGTCCCACCCGGTGCGGTCGTCGGCCGCGTAGCCGCTGAACACCGGAGCCACATCGGGGCCGCGCACCTCGAGCGGGTTGCAGCTCATCATCCGCACGAACGGCACCCCGGCGGTCACCAGCGCCGGGAAACAGTTCACGTTGTCCTCGATCACCACATCGGGCTTGTTGCGGGCGACGATCTCGCGCAACTGCGGTTCGCAGTACATCGCCCCGTCGATGAGCGCCTGCCACGTGGGCTGCACGAACGTGGTGAGCTGGTCGATGGTGGGCTTGCGGAACTCGGGTGACGTCTCGCGGATGAAGTCGGTCCAGAACTGGCCGGCCGCCTGCTCGGGCGCATCGGGCGGAGGCGGCGGGGCTAGGTCGACGAGGTCTTCGACGAACCCGAGCGACGACAGTCGACCCTCCCACGATCGCTCGGCGGCGAACACCACCCGGTGGCCGAGCCGCAACAGCTCGTTGCCGATGCCGATGCAGTTGTTCGTGGGCCCGTACGCACTTTCGGGCATGAACAGGAAGGTCTTCTGAGCCATGGTCACCTCACGGTCGACGGGTTCGTGTCGGCTGTGATCGTACGACGGCCGCAGTAGTGTCCGGTCCATCGCGGCCCGAGCCGGAGAGCACATGCAGCGCACGATCATCGACCCCTCCACCGGCATCGCCATCGACACGGTCGCCGACGCCACCCCTGCCGCTGTTGATGCAGCCATGCGCGCCGCAGCGGCAGCGGGCCGCGAGTGGGGGGCGACCCTGCCGTCGCAACGCGCCGCCGCGCTGCTGGCCCTGGCCGATACCGTGGAACGCCACGCCGACGAGCTGTGCGCGATCGAAGTGGTCGAGACCGGTAAGCCGTGGACCGTGATGCGCGACGGCGAGCTGCCCTTCGCGCTCGACAATCTGCGCTTCTTCGCCGCTGCCGCACGCAGCACCGACGGAACCGCAGCCGGCGTGTTCAGCACCGGCTACACGTCGATGCTGCTGCGCCGCCCGGCGGGTGTGGTGGCCGCCATCACACCCTGGAACTTCCCGCTCATCATGGCCATCTGGAAGATCGGCGCGGCGCTGGCCGCCGGGTGCACGGTGGTGCTGAAGCCGGCGCCCGCCACACCGCGCAGCACCATCCGCCTCGCCGAACTGGCCCGCGAGGCCGGCTTGCCCGCAGGCGTGCTCACCGTGGTGACGGGCGACGCCGAGGTGGGCGAGGCGATGGTGACCCACCCGCTCACCGACATGATCACCGTCACCGGTAGCACCGGCACCGGGCGGCGCATCATGTCGCTCGCCTCGGGCCGCCCGGCGCGGCTGCACCTCGAACTGGGCGGCAAGGCACCGCTGGTGGTGTTCGCCGACGCCGACATCGACGCCGTCGGTCATGCGGCTGCGCTCGCCGCCACCTACAACAGCGGCCAGGACTGCACCGCCGCCACCCGCGTGTACGTGGAACGCTCGGCGTACCTGCGGGTGGTCGACGTGCTGGAGGCGACGATGCGGTCGATCACCCTCGGCGGGCCGCACGACGGCTCCGACATCGGCCCGCTCATCACCGCCGCGCACCGCAACCGGGTGCACGGCTTCGTCGGCCGGGCCCGCGCCGCGGGCGCCCGGGTGTTGTGCGGCGGCGACCCGCTCGAACGCGACGGTTGGTTCTACCCACCCACCCTCGTGGTCGATGCCGCGCAGGACAGCGAGTTGGTGCGCGACGAGGTGTTCGGCCCGGTGCTGGCTGTGTTGCCCTTCGACGACGAAGCACACGCCATCGAACTCGCCAACGACACGCCCTACGGCCTGGCCTCGTCGGTGTGGACCGGCCAGGTGGATCGCGGCCTGCGGGTGGCGCACCAACTGCGCGCCGGAGTGACGTGGGTGAACGACCACCTGCCCATCGCCAGCGAGATGCCCCACGGCGGCCGGGGCGCATCGGGCTTCGGCAAGGACATGGGCCACGACGCCGTCGCCGACTTCACCGTCGGCCACCACGTGATGGTGAAGCACGCCGAACCCACGCCGCGCGAGGGCTTCCGGCCGGCATGACCGAGCGACCTGCGGGCAGGCTTCCCGCACCAGGCGCCAGCGCCGCACTCGCCCACCACCTGGTGCCAGCCGTCGCGACCGACGCCCCCGAGCGCGTGATCTCGACCGATCAGGTGAACCACACGGTTCTGGTGGGCGCCGGACTCATGGGCCACGCCGTGGTGGTGAAGTGGCTGATGCCGCCCGCTCCACTGCCCCACCGCGGCGCCGAGGTGCTGGCCCACCTCTCCGAGGTCGGCTTCACCGACATGCCCCGCTTTCTCGGTACCCACGAGCACAACGGCCGAGTGGAGGCCATGCTCAGCCAGTACATCCCCCACGCCCGCGAGGGCTGGGACTGGTATGTCGAGGAACTCACCGAACGCCCGGCCGCTGCGCTGGCCACCGCAGCGCGCCTCGGTGCGCTGGCGGCGCGCCTGCATCGCGCTCTCGCCACCCCGAGCAGCATCATCCCCACGCCAGTGATCACCGGCACCCTCGACGGCGAGGCCCGTCGCGGCGAGGCACTGCTCGACGAGGCACTGGGCTGCACGGCTGGCGAAGCAGGCGAGCGACTGGCTGCACGCGCCACGCTGGTGCGCGCTGCCATCAGCGCACTGCACCACGTCGGCCCGGTGCCGGTGCAGCCCATCCACGGCGACCTGCACGCCGGGCAGTTCCTGCGTTCGGGTGACACGATCGTGGTCACCGACTTCGACGGCAACCCGCTCATCGACCCGGTCGAGCAGCGACGCCCGCGCAGCACGTTGGTCGACCTGGCGGGCCTGCTGCAGTCGATCGACCACGTCGGCCGCATGGTCGTGAAGCGCAACCCCCGACGGGCCGCCGACGTCGAGGTGTGGATCGGCGACGCCATCGATGCCGCCCACGACGCGTACCGCGCCGAATGGCCCGAAGGTATCGCCCCGCGCCACGACGAGGCGCTCACCGCGCTGCGGGCCGTGCAGGAACTGCACGAGTTCGTCTACGCCGCCCGTGCCCTGCCCGTGTGGCTGTACGTTCCCGATGCCGCGCTGAGCGCGATGTTCCCCCTCGATTGAGAGCCACCATGGATGCCTCCGCCTTTCTCGCCGACCTCGAACGGTCACCCGCCGCACTTGCCGCATTCGCCGACGCCGTCGAGCGCGGCGACGTGGCGTGGCCCGTCACGCCAGCACCGGCCCGGGTGCTGCTGATGGGCATGGGCTCGTCGCTGTACGCGGCCCAGGTCGCCGCGCTGCGCCTGCGCGGCCACGGCATCAACGCCGTTGCCGAGAGTGGGGCGGCCGAAGCGACCTGGCCCGGCACCACCGGCGATCTGGTGGTGGGCATCTCGGCGGGCGGCGGCTCGGTGGAGACCAACCGCCTGTTCGCCGAATGCGGCGGCGCTCGACGGGTGGCACTCACCAACACCGACGGCAGCGCCATCACCGCATCGGCCGATGCCGTGGTGCACCTGCGCGCCGAGCGCGAATCCGGCGGGGTCGCCTGTCGCAGTTTCGTGCACACCCTCGCCGCGCTGCTGGTGCTCGAACAGCAACTCACCGGCATCGACCTGCATCTGCCGCAGCGGTTCCGTGCCGCCGTCGACGCCGCGCACCACCTGCTCGACACCCGCGGCGAATGGCTACCCGAAGCTGCCCGTCTGCTGGCCGGCCCGCACGGCACCTGGGTGCTCGCCCCTGCCGAACGGCTGAGCAGCGCGATGCAGGGGGCGCTGATGTTTCGCGAAGGGCCACGCCGCGCAGCCGTGGGAACCGAGACCGGCGACTGGAGCCACGTCGAGGTGTACCTCACCAAGACCCTCGACTACCGCGCCCTGGTGTTCAGCGGGTCGCGCTGGGACGCGCAGGCGGCCGACTGGCTCACCCAGCGCGCCAGCACCGTCGTCGCTGTCGGCGAGTTCCCCGGCGCCGCACTCACCATCCACCACCCGGGTAGCGACGACCCGATCGTGCGCCTGCTGGCCGAGACCCTGGTGCCCGACCTGGTGGCCGCGCACCTGTGGGCCGCGAACTGACGGCTGCTCAGCCCCGCGTGCGGCGGGGCACCACCACCACGGTGCCGTCGGCCTCATGGTGCACCACCACGCTCACCCCGTAGAACTCGCTGAGGGTCTCGGGGCGCAGCACATGCGCTGCATCGCCGCTCGCCACCACGTGCCCTTGGTGCAGCAGCGCCAACCGGTCGGCGTACAGGCCGGCCAGGGTGAGGTCGTGCATCGCGCTCACGACGGTGAGTCCGTGCTCGTGACGCAACCGGTCGACCAGTTCGAGCGCCTGCTGCTGATGACCGATGTCGAGCGCACTGGTCGGTTCGTCGAGCAACAGGATGGGTGCCTCCTGCGCCAGCGCCCGGGCGATGACCAACCGCTGCCGCTCGCCACCGCTCATCGTGCCGAGATACCGAGGGGCCAGTTCACCGAGGTCGAGCCGCTCGAGCAGTTCGGCCACCAGCGCCCGGTCGTGCGCCGACTCGGCGCCGAAGTACGAGATGTACGGATTGCGGCCCAGCAGCACGTACTCGGCGCCGGTCATGTCGTCGGGTAGCACCGGGCTCTGCGGCACGTACGCCACCAGTTCGGCCCGGCGACGGGCCGAACGCAGTTCCAGGCGCGAGCCGTCGACCTCGATGCTGCCCGTGTGCGGGACCAACCCGGCCACGGCCCGCAGGATCGACGACTTGCCCGCACCATTGGGGCCGATGAGACAGAGCCACTCGCCGGGCCGCACCGTGTCGGTGAACGCGGCCAGAGCGGTGCGCTTGCCGTAGTGGACGGCCAGGTCGGTGAACCCCAGCGAACTCATGCAGCCACCTTCCGGGTGCGCAGGACGAGGATGAAGAAGGGTGCTCCCAGGAACGCCGTCACCACACCGATGGGGGTCTCGGCCGGGTTCTGCAGCACTCGGCCGGGGATGTCGGCGAGAATGAGGAACGCCGCCCCGATCACCAGACTGAGCGGTAGCAACCGCCGGTACGACGAGCCGGCGAGCAGGCGGACAGCATGGGGCACCACGATGCCGACGAAGCCGATGAGGCCGCTGACGCTCACGACGGCGGCGGTGCCCATCGTGGCGGCGATCACGACGGCCAGGCGCACCCGCTGCACCTGTGTGCCCAGCGCCGCGGCCTCGTCGTCGCCAACGCGCAACACGTCGAGGTGCCGACGGTGCAACAACAGCACGATGCTCGACACCACCACGTACGGCAGCACCAGACGCACATCGCTCCACGTGGCGGTGGTGAGCCGACCGAGGATCCAGCTGTACACCTCGCGGATCACGTCGTTGTTGCGCTGCAGCACGAACGCCTGCACCGCGGTGGCGAGCGATGTGACCGCCACTCCGGCCAGCACCAGGGTGACGCCGCTGCGACCGGCGCCGAACGATGCGCCCACCAGGTAGGTGAGCAGCACGGCCAGCAGGCCGCCGACGAACGCAACCACCGGCAGCGGGTCGACCGGCCAGCCCGCCGTGCTCGACCGGCCGAGGGCGAACACGATCGTGGCCCCCAGACCGGCACCGGCGGCAACACCCAGCAGGTACGGGTCGACGAGTGGGTTGCGGAACACACCCTGATAGCTGGCCCCGGCGAGCGACAGCATCGAGCCGACGATGCCTGCCAGCGCCACCCGCGGCATGCGCACGTTCCAGATGATGTTCCAGTCGGCGGTACCCCACGAACCAGCGGGACCCACCATCACCCCGAGCGCGAGCGCGCCGAGCAGCACCACCAGGCTCACGGGGAGCCACCATCGACCACGAGTGGTCGGGAGTGTGTGCTGCTCGGCCATCGCCGTCAGCCCGCCGAGAGATCGGCCACGTACGCCATCGCGTCGGCCACCAACTCGACGTAGTCGACGACACGCGGTCCCCAGCGCGAGGCGATGTCGTCGTCGATGATGAACACGCTGCCGGTGGATACGGCACTGGTGGCGGCCCAGCCGGGCCGCTGGGCCACCGAATCGCGCGACTCACCGCAGCACTTGCTGTCGGCGAGGAAGATCAGGTCGGGGCTCTGACTGATGATGAACTCTTCGCTGAGCTGCGGGTAGTCGGTGGTGCCCTCGGTGGTGTCGGCGATGTTGCGCAACCCGAACAGGCCGTACACCTCGCCGATGAACGTGTTCGACGTGACGCTGAAGTAGGTGGGGTCGAGCTCGTGGTAATAGCGGGGCGGCTTGTCGAGCTTCGGCACCGACGCGACGGCCTGTTCGATCGCCGCCCGCATGTTCTCCACCAGCGCGGCTGCTTCGTCGACGTGGCCGGTGGCCGCGCCGAGCTGCTCGATCTGGGCGTAGATGTCGTCGAACGTCATCGCCGCAGCGCCAACCCAGTTGGCGATGCCCAGCGAATCGAGTTGGGCCCCCAGATCGGTGCTGCCGTCGTGCACCACCAGGTCGGGTTCGTAGGCGGCGATCGCCTCCACGTTGGGGGTGTAGCCCGACAGCGCCGTGGCCTTCGCCAGCGCCTCGTCGGGATAGTTGCTCATGTCGTCGACGGCCACCACCTGGTCGCCGGCGCCGATGGCGAACAGCATCTCGGTGGCCGTGGGCGAGAGGCTGACGATGCGCTGCGGCACCGGGCCCGCTGCGCTGGTGTCGGGTGCTGACGTTGCGTCGGGGGCCGTGGTCTCGGCGGCAGGGGCCGTGCTGGCGGCCGGGCTCGCTGTCGTGGCGGTGCCGGCGCCGTCGTCGCCACACGCGGCGAGCGACCAGACGAGCACACCTGCTGCCGCAAGTGCAGTGAACCTGCGCTTCATGGATCCTCCATGTTCCCGGCGAGGCACATCGTCCTCACCGGCTCGGGAGGACAAAGTTGGGACAACGGGAGGTCTCCCGCTGCGATCCGCCCTTGCCTCGAGGGTTGGTCATCGCGCTCGGGCCAGGCGACCGGACTTGTCGTGTCGCCCTGGGCCGGAGCCGTGGGACGCACGCTTCACCGTTGCGGGACAGTGCCGGAGTTGAACCGGACTTCGCTGGGTTCGAGCAAGGCGACCATAGCGCACCCTCCCTACACTCCCAAGTCTCATGAGCGACGAGGCCCACCCAGAGTCCGTACCCCCGGTCGACGACCCCCGCCCACTCGGCCTGCACGGCGCCGAGTCGATCCTGCTGGTGAACACCGGCGACGGCAAGGGCAAGAGCAGCGCAGCGTTCGGTGTGATGGTGCGGTCGCTGGCCCGCGGCTGGAAGGTGGCCGTCGTGCAGTTCGTGAAGAGCGGCGACTGGAAGGTGGGCGAGGAGCTGATCGGCCGCCAACTCGGGGTCGACTGGTTCAACGAGGGCGACGGCTTCACCTGGGACTCGAACGACCTCGAGCACGACAAGGAGTTGGCCCGCGCCGGTTGGGCGCGGGCTGCCACGCTGGTGCGCGCCGGCGAGCACCAGCTGGTCGTCCTCGACGAGCTCACCTACCTGATGAACTGGGGCTGGATCGACGCCGACGACGTGCTGCGCACGCTGACCCAACGGCCCGCAACGGTGAACGTGGTGGTCACGGGCCGCGACGCATCGCAGGCCCTCATCGACATCGCCGACACCGTCACCGAGATGCGCAACGTGAAGCACGCCTACGACCGCGGTATCGCCGCCAAACGAGGCATCGACTACTGATGCGTACGTTTCTGGTGGGCGGAGCGCGCAGCGGCAAGAGCACGCTCGCCGTCGAGATCGGCCTGCGCCACGACGGCCCGGTGGTGTTCGTCGCCACGGCCGAAGCGTTCGACGACGACCTGGCCCAGCGCATCGCCCGCCACCGCGACGAACGGCCCGACTGGCCCACGGCCGAGGTGCCCGTCGCGCTGGCCGAGGCCATCACCGCGTGCGATCCCGACGCGCTGGTGATCGTCGACTGCCTCACCGTGTGGGTGGGCAACCTGTTCCACCACCTGCCATCTGCTGCACATCGGACCGAGGCGTACGCATCGTTCGAGGCTGCGCTCCGGGCCCGATCGGGCCCCGCGGTCGTGGTGTCGAACGAGGTTGGCCTCGGCCTGCACCCCGACTCCGGCATCGGCCGCGAGTACCGCGACGAACTCGGCCGATTGAACCAGCGCGTTGCCGCCTCGTGCGACCGTACCCTTCTGCTCGTCGCTGGACGAGCGCTGCCCCTCACCGATCCCTGGGAGTTCCTCACATGACCTGGCTCGCCGAGGCACTCGCCTCGCTGCCCGCCGGCGACGCCGACGCCGCCGCAGCGGTGCGTGCACGCGCCGACGACATCCTGCGGCCCGCCGGGGCACTGGCCCGCCTCGACGAAGTGGCCGTCTTCATGGCCACCTGGCAGGGCACCGAGCAGCCCGCCGTCCGCCGACCCGGCGGGTTGATCTTCGCTGCCGACCACGGTGTGGCCGCCGCGGGCGATGTGAGCGCGTATCCGGTTGCGGTGACAGCGGCGATGATGGCGGCGTTCCGCGCCGAACGCTCCACCGTCAGTGCCTTCGCCGCAGTGGCGGGCGCGACGGTCGATGCGATCGATGTGGGCGTCGGCCGCCCCACCAACGACTTCCGGTTCGAGGCTGCGCTGTCGCCCGAACGCTTCGACGATGCCGTCGCTGCTGGTCGGACTGCAGTCGAATCGCTCGACGCCGACCTGCTGGTACTGGGCGAGATGGGAATCGGCAACACCACCGCCGCCGCCGCCATCTCGGCCGCTCTCGACCGCAGCTCGGTCG
>JBIKLX010000227.1:0-4555 GCA_044359565.1 Ilumatobacteraceae bacterium | reverse complement strand
TTCTTCGTCGACCTCGTCGAACAGGTCGACGCCGCTGGCCTTGATATCAGCCTCTTTCGTGGCCTTCTCCTCGAGCAGCGACTTCTCCTGGTCGCGCAGGCGCCCTGCCTCTTCGAAGCGCTGTTCCTCGACGGCGCGCTTCTTGGCTTCCTGCACATCGGTGAGCTTGGTCTCGATCTCTTTCAGATCGGGCGGGGTGCCCATGCGCTTGATGCGCAGGCGGCTGCCGGCCTCGTCGATGAGGTCGATGGCCTTGTCGGGCAGGTGGCGGTCGCTGATGTAGCGGTCGGCCAGGTTGGCCGCGGCGACGATGGCCTGGTCGGTGATGGTGACCCGGTGGTGCGCCTCGTACTTGTCGCGCACACCTTTCAGGATCTCGATGGTGTGGGCGATGGTGGGCTCTTCCACCTTCACCGGCTGGAAGCGGCGCTCGAGCGCGGCATCCTTTTCGAGGTGCTTGCGGTACTCGTCGGTGGTGGTGGCGCCGATGGTCTGCAGTTCGCCACGGGCCAGCATCGGCTTCAGGATCGACGCAGCATCGATAGCGCCCTCGGCGGCACCCGCACCCACCAGAGTGTGGATCTCGTCGATGAACAGCACGATGTCGCCGCGGGTCTTGATCTCCTTCAGCACCTTCTTCAGGCGCTCCTCGAAATCGCCGCGGTAGCGGCTACCGGCGACGAGTGCGCCGAGGTCGAGGGTGTAGAGCTGCTTGTTGCGCAACGTGTCGGGGACTTCGTTCGAGACGATGCGCTGGGCGAGGCCCTCGACGATGGCGGTCTTGCCGACGCCCGGCTCGCCGATGAGCACCGGGTTGTTCTTGGTGCGGCGGCTGAGGATCTGCATGACGCGCTCGAGTTCGCGATCGCGACCGATCATCGGGTCGAGCTTCTTCTCGCGGGCCAACTGGGTGAGGTTGCGACCGAACTGGTCGAGCACCTGGCTGCCGCCCTTGTCGCCGGCGTCTTCCTTCGGCGCGCCCGTTGGTGCGGCGCCGGTGGCTGCCGTCTCGCCCGGCTTGCCGCCGGTGCCCTGGTAGCCCGACAGCAACTGGATGACCTGCTGGCGCACACGGCTGAGGTCGGCGCCCAACTTCACGAGCACTTGGGCGGCAACGCCCTCGCCCTCGCGGATGAGGCCGAGCAGGATGTGCTCGGTGCCGATGTAGTTGTGACCCAGCTGCAGTGCTTCGCGCAGCGACAGTTCGAGCACCTTCTTCGCGCGGGGCGTGAAGGGGATGTGGCCCGAGGGCGACGAGCCACCCTGGCCGATGATCTCCTCGACCTGGCTGCGCACGGCCTCGAGCGAGATGCCGAGGGATTCGAGTGCCTTGGCGGCGACCCCTTCACCCTCGTGGATGAGGCCGAGCAGGATGTGCTCGGTGCCGATGTAGCTGTGGTTCAGGAGACGCGCTTCCTCCTGCGCCAGCACCACCACCCGCCGAGCCCGATCGGTGAAGCGTTCAAACATGTCCGAAGTGTACCGGCGGTGAACTGATGCAACGTGGCGGAACGTACCGACGTTCGGCACATCCACAGGGCCGTTCGGACCCCTGCAGCGGCCACGCAGCGTGACGCATGTGACGGAGGCGACCTCAACAATCGAGCCCTGTCGTTCGTGGTGTGTCGCAATCCTGTCCTAGCCTGCTGCGCGTGGCAGCACTGCCTTTCTTCTCGCTCAACGGCATGACTGCCGACCTCGAGCGCATCGAGGCTGCCCTCGTTGCGTCGGTGCGTACCCCCGACGCCTACCTGAACGAGATCGCGTCGCACCTCATCGTCGCCGGCGGCAAGCGCCTCCGGCCGGTGCTCAGCCTGGTGGCCGCGCAGGTGGCGGGCGGCCCGGCCACCGACGATGCGGTGCAGGGTGGTATCGCCTGCGAGTTGGTGCAGACCGGATCGCTGTACCACGACGACGTGATGGACGAGGCGCCCACCCGCCGCGGCGTCGAGACGGTGAACGCGAAGTGGGGCAATCTGCAGGCCATCCTCGCCGGCGACTTCCTGTTGTCGCGTGCTTCCGAGATCGCGGCGTCGCTCGGCACCGAGGTGGCGGCCCTGCTGGCCCGCACCATCGGCCGGCTGTGCGAGGGCCAGATCGAGGAGTTACGCCACACCTACAACGTGGCCCGTCCCGAGAGTTCGTACCTCGCCTCCATCGCCGGCAAGACCGCCTCGCTCTACGCCACCTCGGCGCGCATCGGCGCCATCGTCGCCGGCCTCGACCGCTCGTTGGTCGATGCGCTCACCGAGTACGGCGAATCGTTCGGCATGGTGTTCCAGATCGTCGACGACCTGCTCGACGTCACCGCCACCGACGACCAGTTGGGCAAGCCCGCCGGCCACGACATGGTGGAAGGCGTCTACACCCTGCCGGTGCTGCGCACGCTGCAGAGTGGCGGCATCGCCGCCGCTTCGTTGCTCGACATCCTCGGCCGCCCGCTCGGTTCGGCCGAGCGCGAGAAGGCGCTCGAGATCGTGCGGGCGCACGGCGGTATCGAGTCGGCGCTGGGCACCGCACGCGAATGGGCCGACCGTGCCGTCGAGGCGTGTGCCTCGCTGCCCGAGTCGCCGGCCACCTCGGCACTGCGGGCAGCCCCGGCGTCGTTGCTCGCCGGTCTCGGCTGACACCACCCCGCTCGACGTGCGGCGGCGCTCAGGCGTCGGGCGCGAAGCGAGCGAGTCGTGAGGCCATGCCGAACAGCGCCTCAGCCGGGCCGAGATCGTCGGGTCGCAGCGCATTGGTGGCGAACCGCGCCAGCACCTCACCGGCGCGACCGGGGCCCGTGGCGGCGAGAGCGGTGCGATGGACGACGGTCGGGTGCCCGAGGGCGCGAGACCAGAGGCGGGCCAGTTTCCAGTAGTTGCCGTAGGTCTCGGCGAGCAGGCGCGGGTAGCGCTGGAGCGCAGTGGGCCCTCCCTCGCCGAGCGCGTCGACCAACACGTCGGCAGCCAGCAACCCGCTCTCGAGCGCGTACTCGATGCCGTTGCCCAGTACGGGGCTTCCGGTGCCGGCAGCATCGCCGACCACCACGAACGTGGGTCCGGCCTTGGGTTCCACCGACCCGCCCATGGGCAGACGTCCGACAGCGGGTGCGGCCTCTGGTGCCGCCGGGTCGAAGCCCCATTGCTCGGCCACTCGGGCGGCCCAGCCGTCGAGCAGACGGGCGGTGTTCACACCGCGGAAGTCGCGAGCGGTGCTGAGCAGGGTGACGCCCACGTTCACGGTGCCGTCGCCCAGTGGCACGACCCAGCCGTGGCCGGGGACGGCCGTGCCCTCGCGGTCGGTGAGCTCGAGACCCACCTCGACACGGTCGTCGTCGTGGCGTGCGGCGGGGAAGTAGCCCCGGATGGCAGTGCCGTACGGCCACCCGCGTGTGCGCGTGGTGCCGAGGGCGCGGCCGAACGTGCTGTTGGCCCCGTCGGCCACCACCAGGAACCCGGCGCGCAGTTCGCGCACGTCGCCGACGGCCGAGCGCACGACGGCGCCGCGTACGAACCCGCGCTCGACGATCGGCTCCACCGCCTCGTGCCCATCGAGGAGCGTCGCGCCCGCAGCGACGGCATGCTCTGCCAGTCGCTCGTCGAGGGTGCGTCGGCGCACTGCCGCACCGACGATGCCGAACTGCGGATGGTCGGGCCACTCGAGGTCGCGCGACCGGGTGCTGGCTGTGATGCGCAGGCCCGAGGTGAGGTGCGCATCGGCGAGCACAGCACTGGCACCTAGGCGGTCGAGTGCGGCAACGGCCCGGGGGGTGAGCGAGTCGCCGCACGCCTTCGATCGCGGGAACGACCGACGTTCGAGCACCACCACGCTTGCACCGTGCTCAGCGAGGCGACGAGCCGCGGCCGCACCGGCGGGCCCGGCGCCGACGACGAGGACGTCGGCGGTGTCGTTCATGTGGGCGAGCCTAGGGCCCGCTCAGCCGCAATGGCTCAGGGTGCGCTGCCCTCGACCGGAGCTGTGCCGACGCCGATGGAGCCCTCGATCATGTCCTTGGCGTTGGCCATGGTGATGGAGCCGTCCTCCATGCCCAACCAGGCCGGCGCCTCGGGGCTGCACCAGGTCTCGTACTCCTCGGCGTAGTCGGTCGTCGGGTCGGCGCCACCGAGTGTGAACCGCTCGTGGCACACCACGGCCAGGATCTGGGCATCGGTGAGCGCGCCACCGGTGGAGGCGCCGAAGTTGGGCATCGCCCCACGGGCACCGGTGAGGTGCGGGCCACCCGGTCGATCGGGGTTGCCGTACACGCTGACCCCGGCGGTCTGGTAGTTGCCGGTACCGAAGTAGACGTAGCGGAGTTGGTCTTCGATGTGCGGGAAGGTCTTCAGCACCTCGCCGCCTGCGAACGGATAGCCATTGCCAGAGACGCCTTCGCCCGCGGTGCCGTGGCAACCCGAGCAGGCGTACTCGGTGTAGATGAGCGCTCCGTTGCCGATGGGGCCCTCCACCTTCTCGGGTCGCGGGGTGAGGCCGCGGGCGTACATGAGCACCCAGATGGGCAACAGGCTGAGGGTGGCCATGGCCCAGAACGGGATCTTCTTGCGCGACTTCG
>JBIKLX010000059.1:0-16368 GCA_044359565.1 Ilumatobacteraceae bacterium | reverse complement strand
TTGCGGACAGATATGGATAGTGCTACTCTCCATCTGTGCCCACCGATCATTCCTCTTCCGGCGCCTCCACTTCTGGCGCCGTGCTGGTCTGCGACGGACTCGTCCGGCGCTTCGGCGATCGTGTCGCCGTCGACGACGTCAGCTTCCGCATCGCCCCCGGCGAGACCTACGGGTTGCTCGGCCCGAACGGAGCCGGCAAGACCACCACCATCTCGATGCTCACCGGCATCCTCGCTGCCGACGCCGGCACCGTCACCCTCGGCGGAAGGCCGATCACCACGGCGAGCAGCCCGGGTAAGCACCTGCTCGGCCTCGTTCCGCAGAACATCGCATTGTTCGACGACCTCAGCGCCCGCGAGAACCTGCGCTTCTTCGGCGGCCTGCACGGCCTGCGCGGCAAGCACCTCGACCGACGCATCGGCGAGACCCTCGACCTGGTGGGCCTCGCCGATCGGGCCGACGACCGCATCGACACCTACTCGGGCGGTATGCAACGGCGCGCCAACATCGCCGTCGGCCTGCTGCACGAACCGCACCTCCTGGTGCTCGACGAGCCCACCGTCGGCGTCGACCCGCAGAGCCGCAACCAGATCCTCGAGAGCGTCGAGCGGCTCAGTGCCGAGGGCCTCGCTGTGCTCTACACGACCCACTACATGGAGGAGGCCGAGCGGCTGTGCGACCGGGTCGGCATCATCGACTCGGGGCGGCTGGTGGCGGAGGGCACGCGCCGCGAGTTGGTGGCCCGCATCGGTCAGCACGACCGGGTGACGCTGCGAGGTGACGGCGACCTCCACGGGTTCGCTCGGCGCGTGGCACAGATGCCCGGCATCGTCACAGCCGAGGTCGTCGACAGCGAAGCGGCAGCATCCGTCGTCCACCTCACCACCGACGATGCGGGGCCCGCCATCGCCACCATCGTCGCCACGGCAGCTGGCGACGGCATCGCCATCACGGGTATCGAGGTGCACGAGCCGAACCTCGAGGCGGTGTTCCTGCACCTCACGGGCAGGGCGCTCCGCGATCGGGCCGAATGATGAGCACCACCCGGTCGGTGGCCGCCACCGAGATCCGCCGCCGCATCCGCAACCGCTCGGCGCTCCTCACCGCCGTCGTCGCTCCGTTGGCAATGGCCGTGGTGTTCGGCCTGCTGCTCGGCGGAGCCGACTCGCTTCGAATCACCATCGGTGTGGTCGACGCCGACCGGAGCGAGCTGACCACCGGCTACATCGACGGACTGCTCGCCTCGAACAGCGACGACAGCCCGGTCGAGTTCGTCGTCGTCGCCGACGATGCCACGGCCCGCACTGCGCTCGACGACACCGACATCGACGCGGCCATCGTGCTGCCGGCCGGATTCGGGGCAAAGGTCACCGCCGGAGCAGGCAGCACCATCGAGGTACTGCGCGATCCGCGCCGCGAGATCTCCGGCGAGATCGCCCGGTCGGTGGCCGGCCGCTTCGCCGACGGCATCACCACCCGCACCCTGGCAGCCATCACCAGCATCGCCGTGGGTGCGCCACTCCCCGACGCCACGGCACTCGCCGGACTCGACGAGACCGTCGGACGCCTCGTCGACGAGTCGCCCGGTGGCTCACCCCTCGACGCGACGGCCTACTTCGGGGTGTCGATGTCGATCCTGTTCCTGTTCTTCACCATCTCGTTCGCCGCCCAGAGCCTGGCCAGGGAGCGGCAGTCAGGCGTGCTCGACCGGCTGCTGGCGGCCGACGCTCGCCCAGCAGCGATCGTCGCCGGCAAGGTGCTGGCGGTGAGCCTGCTGGGTCTCGCCGGGTTCGTCACCGTATGGGTTGTCACCACGGTTGCCTTCGGCGCCACCTGGGGCGACCCGGTCGCGGTCTTCGTCACGATGGTGGCAACCGTGCTGGCGGTGGGAGGTGTGGCGATGTTCGTGTCGGGCTTCGCCCGCACGCCCCAGCAGGCCGAGTCGTACACCTCGGCCGTGGCCTTCGTGCTGGCGCTGCTGGGCGGCAACTTCATCGGCCCCGGGCAGGCACCACCGCTGCTCGACCGACTCTCGCGCTTCACCCCCAATGGCCAGTCGCTGCGCGCCTTCACCTCCATCGCCACCGATGGCGCCTCGGCCGCCGATGTGGCCGACCACCTGCTCGCCCTCGTCGCCATCGCAGTGGTGTTCGGCGCCATCGGACTCGTGCGCACCCGACAGGCGGTCCAGCGATGAACCTCGTCACCTCATGCCGACGCTTCACCCGGGTGGTGCTGCGTCAACTCGCGGCCGACCGCGGCGCGCTGTTCTTCTTCCTCGTGCTGCCGGTGGTGGTGATCGTCGTGATCGGCTCCACGTTCGGCGCCACTGGCGGCTCGTTGCAGGTCGGCGTGGTGGGCGATGGCAACAGCCGCCTGGGCACGGTGATCGCCGACCAGATCGATGCTGCCGACGGTGTGCAGATCGAACGCTTCAGCACGCGCGATGCGATGAACGCCGCGATCCGGCGGCTCGACATCGCCGGCGGCGTGGTGCTCGCAGACGACCTCGACACCGCGGTGCCGGCCGGTACCGCCACCATCTCGTTCGTCGCCGAACCCTCGTCGCAGACCGCGTTCGCGGCCCGCGAAGTGGTGGTGGCCGCTGTCTCCTCGGTCACCGGGCCCATCGACGCCGGCCGGTTCGTGGCATCCACGGCGGCAATCGACACCGAGACCGCGCTCGCTGCGGCCGAGCAGCAGGCCGCCACCGCTCCCGACACCGTCGTCACCGTCTCCGATGTGGGCGATGCGCAGCGGAGCGAGTTGAGCGCCTTCTCGCTCACCGCACCGCAGAACCTGGTGCTCTTCGTGTTCATCAACTCGCTGGCCGGCGGGGCTGCGCTGGTGCGCATGCGACGCACCGGCGTGCTGCGCCGCCTGCTGGCCGGCCCCACGAGCAGCGGCTCGATCATCGTCGGTCTCGGCACCGCCTGGTTCGTGCTCGCGCTCTTCCAGTCGGTGGTCGTGCTGGCCGTCGGCGGGTTGGTGTTCGGGGTCGACTGGGGCGACCCGCTGGCAGCGACCGTGCTCACCCTCACGTTCGCACTCGTCGGCGCCGGCGCCGGCCTGCTCATCGGCGCCCTGTTCGACGACCCCGACCGCGTGTCGGCCGTGGGCCCGCCCATCGGCGTCGTGCTCGGCGCGCTCGGTGGCTGCATGGTCCCGCTCGAGGTGTTCCCTCCCGCCATGGCCAGCGCGGCGCGGGCCGTGCCCCAGTACTGGGCGATGACAGCGTGGCAGCAACTCGTGTTCGACGGCGACGGTCTCGGTGCCATCGCCGTGCCACTGCTGGTGCTGGCCGGATTTGCAGCGGCTTTCTTCGGGCTCGCCGCGGTTCGGCTGCAGCGCACACTGGTGCACGGCTGACCGCCCGGGCCGTTCGCCTCCGACACGAGGGCCGTCGGCCACTCACCGTGCCCGAAGGCCCAGGCGATGCTGGCCTCAGCGACACACCGGAGGAGATGCGATGGACATCCATGCACGAATGGGCGACGAGATCGTGGTCGACAGCAACGAGCTCGGCCACCCACCCCGCAAGGGCGAGGTGCTCGAGGTGCTCGGCACCGGCGAGACCCAGCACTACAAGGTGCGCTGGGACGACGGCCACGAGTCGCTGTTCTTCCCCTCCACGAGCGCCCACATCGTCCACCCCGGCGCCCGCCCCACCCTCTGACACCCGAGTCGCACACGCCCACCCGAGTCGAGGGCGCGCACCCGAGTGGCACCGGGCACCCGGGAGCGCAAACAACCCTCGGGGGCGGGTCGGGAGCCGTCGGCTTCGACGTCCTACCGGTGCTGGTGCGAAGCGTCGGCTGCGGTCTCGATGAGCAGGATCCGCGCGCCCGGTCCCGACAGCGAACGATGCGAATGAGCGCGATCGGAGGGATACGACAGGAAGTCGCCGGCGTCGAGGACGATGCGCTCGTCGTCGAGTTGCACCTCCACCGTGCCGGCCACCACGTACACCGCCTCGAAGCCCTCATGCCGCCAGAACTGCTCGAACTCGGCCGGCAGACCGTCGAACTCGAGCACGTGGAACGGTGAGGCGCCCGGCAGCACCAGGCGCACCTGCGACTCGGGGCCACGGTCGAGCACGGTGACCGACGGGTCGTCGCGACGCACGACCGTGGGTTCGGCCACCACCTCCGACCGGTCGCCGAACAGCGCCTGCGGCGTGGTGTCGAGGGCGTGCGCGATGCGATAGATCGAGTCCATCGACGGCTTCGCCCGTCCGTTCTCGATCTGCGACAGGAAGGGCTGCGACAGCTCGCAGCGCGCCGCGAGTTCGACCATCGTGAGCTGCTGCTCGCGGCGGCGATCGCGGACGGTGCGACCGAACTGATGCCAGTCGTCGGGCGGCGGGGGCGGAGTCGGCATGGGGCTCAGACGACGAGCGGCAGCACTTCGTCTTTGAACCGCGCCATCTGCTCGACCGCCTTCTTGTACGGGTCGCCGATGAGGTGCGGGAAGATGGTGAGGTGCTCGAGGCCGAGCAGGTCGCGCAGTTCCTGCACCTGGGCGGCGACCTCCTGGGGCGTGCCGACCAGCATGGTGCGCTGCTCCATCGACTCCTCGAGCGTCGGGATCAGGCCAGGCGCAACCGGCCGCCCATCGGGGCCCATGTAGCCGCGGCTCCAGCCGTAGGGGCCGAGGAACTTCCAGAACTCGTCGTGCCCGGGGCGCGCTGTGCGCACCGCTTCTTCGTAGCTGTCTTCGATGCGCACCGCCACCACCAACATGCGCTGGGCGCTCGTGGGCAGCCCGGCACCGTGGTGCTGCTCGTGCACCTCGCCGTAGCGGTCCCACATGCGCTTGATGAAGCGCGGGTGTTGGTTCCAGAACACGGCACTGTGGTTCACCACCGGCACGTACTCGACGGTGGGCGGGCTGGTGACCGCCTGCCAGATCTCGTACGGGAAGACGGGCTGCGGGATGAGCGTCAGGTCTTGAACCGTCGAGCCGCGGTCGGGGATGCCCGGCACCGGGATCTGGAAGTACTTGCCGCTGAACGAGAAGCGATCCTGCGACAGCGCCAGGCGCACGATCTCCATCGCCTCTTCGAACCACTCGCGGTTGCGGGTGTCGTCGGCCTGCGCCTCGGGGTTGTCGTGCGATCCGACCGAGATGTGGTCGTTGTTGAGGTGCAGAAGCTCGCGTGGCACGGTGCCACGGCCCACGCCGAGCATGCCGCGCCCACCGGACAGGTTGTGCAGGGTGGCGAAGTCTTCGGCGAGGCGCAGCGGGTTCCACTGCGGCACCACGTTGAACATCGCGCCCAGACGCACGTTCTGGGTCTTGGCCGCGATCCACATCGAGATCAGCAGGCCGTTGGGGATGACCTCGTAGCCCTCGTACTGGAAGTGATGTTCGGTGGTCCAGAAGCTGTCGTAGCCGAGGCGGTCGGCCTCGATGCCGGCATCGACGTAGTCGAGTGTCGCCCGCCAGCACTCGGCGTTGCTGTAGCGGCGGTCCATCGGGTTGGGGAGCCCGGCGCCGGCGTCGGTCATCTCCACGCCACCGAACAGGAAGGCACCGAGTTTGATCGGGGGTGCGATGTCGCTCATCGTGGGTCTCCTGCCAGGTCTGGGACGATGCGGACGGGTGCGGCCCCACTCGCCGTGAGGCCGCACCGTACCGAGACGATATTGCTGTTGTCAATATTTGCCGGGCGAATCACCCCAGGTCAGCGCGGCTGTTCGCCCCTCAGGCGACCTTGCTGCGACGGAGGTGCACCAGGCCCAGCACCACCAGCACCGCCATCACTCCAGCAGCCACGAAGGCGACGATGGCGGCGATACCGGCGATCATCGCGATCGTCGACCAGGCGTAGGTGCTCAGCAGCAGGCCGCGCAGGGTCTCGCCCTTGAACACAGTGTTGCGCTGGGCCGTGACGCCGTCGGCCGTCGCCTGCAGCGCTGCAACCTCGTCATCGCTCTTGCCTGCATCCTTGGCGGCCTGCACTGCAGCCTTCGCCTCGCTCTCTGGTTTGCCGAGCTCGCTATAGGTGAGCCCGCCACCGATCCTCTCGATGTGCCCGCCGATGTAGCCGGCGTAGGCCTCGGCCTCCTTGCCGGTGTTCACGGCCTCGTCGGCGTACTTCACGAGGTCGGTGCGGCCCTCCTCGGTCAGCTTGTCGGCGCTGGGGAAGACGATCTTCTGGCTGCTCAACTCGCGGCTGACGTAGTCGTCGGCGAAGTTCGAGCCCCAGGTGAGCAAGCCGCCAGCAATGGCGAGCACGACGGCGGCTACGGCGCCGAGACTGACCAGGACGATGTCGATGGTGTGTCGGCGGAGGACGACGACGTCCTTGGTCTCGGTGGCGGAACTACTCGACATGGTGGGTCCCTTCGATACTGATCAGCCGGGCTGTCCGGCTAGTGGCATGGTCGTCACCCGCCCTGTGAGCGCACAGGTCCTTTGGTCCTATGCGGGTGGGCCCAACGCCACATCCCGAGTGGGGACGAGCCGCCTCGTACACTCCGCACATGGCGATCGAGATCGAACCTTCCGGCCAGGCATGCGGCGCCACCATCCGTGGCGTCGACCTGGCCGGCCCGGTGTCGGATGCGACGATCGGCGAGATCCGGGCCGCCTGGCTCGACCACCTCGTCGTGTCGTTCCCCGACCAGCACCTGTCGAGCGACGAGTTCGAGCGGCTCGCCCTGCGGTTCGGTGTGTTCGGCGACGACCCCTATCTGCGCGGCCTCGCCGATCACCCGCACATCGCCGAGGTAAAGCGCGAGGCCGACGAGCAGTCGCCGATCTTCGCCGACAACTGGCACTCCGACTGGAGCTTCCTGGCGTCGCCCCCCACCGCCACGCTGCTGTACGGGTTGGTCATCCCACCGGTGGGCGGCGACACGCTGTACGCCAACCAGTACCTCGCCTACGAGGCGCTCGACGACGAGATGAAGGCGCGTCTCGACGGGCTGATGGGCGTGCACTCGGCACGTCGCGGCTATGCGCCGCAGGGCCGCTACGGCAAGGACGACGTCGGCCGGTCGATGGCCATCGTGTACTCCGACACGGCGATGGCCACCCACCTGCACCCACTGGTCATCACCCATCCCGAGACCGGTCGCAAGGCGCTGTTCCTCTCGCCCGGCTACACGATCGACATCGACGGCATGCCTCACGACGAGGCGCAGCAGCTGCTGTTCGCGCTGTACGCCCACCAGGGTCGCGACGAGTTCGTCTACCGCCACTCGTGGACCGAGGGCATGCTGACGATGTGGGACAACCGCGCCGTGGTGCATGCAGCCACCGGCGGCTACCAGGGTCACCGCCGTCTGCTGCACCGCATCACCATCACCGACCCCGTGGCGGCACCTGCCAACGCGAACGGTGCGGCGGCGTTCGACCCGAACGGCCCGTGCCAGTCGTGCGGTGTGCCGCATGCCCGCACCTGGGATGTCGGCGGCGGCCGGGCACGGCTGTGCCCCACCTGCGCGACCCTGAACGGCATCGGCTGCCCATAGGTTCGGCCGGTCCTGCGCTTGGAACCACGCCCGGCGCGCATGTGAGACTGCATCAGTTCAGGCCGCCGCGCCTGCCCCGTGTCTCCCCAATCACAGTCGAAAGGTGACTGCCATGTCCGAAGCCTGGATCATCGATGCCTGCCGCACACCGCGTGGTGTGGGCAAGGTGGGCAAGGGTGCGCTCGCCGACATCCACCCGCAGCAGCTGGCCGCCACCGTGCTGGCTGCCATCCGCGACCGCAACGAGCTGAACACCGCCGATGTCGACGATGTCATCTTCGGCACCAGCATGCAGGTGGGCACCCAGGGCGGCGACCTCGCCCGCATGGCACTGCTCGACGCCGGGTTCGACGTGAAGGCCAGTGGTGTCACGATCGACCGCTTCTGCGGTTCGGGCATCAGCACCACCAACATGGCAGCCGCCTCCATCATGGCCGGCCTCGAAGACGTGATGATCGCTGGTGGCTGCGAGATGATGTCGCTGCATCCGGCGCTCGGCCAGGCCCAGATGGGAGTGCGCGGCCCGATGATGGATGCCGGCAATGCCCGCCTCCGTGCCCGCCACCCACAGACCCACCAGGGCGTGGCCGCCGACGCGATCGCCAGCCTCGAGGGCATCTCGCGCCAGGCACTCGACGAACTCGCTGTCGAGTCGCAGCGCCGGGCCGCCGTGGCCATCGCCGAGGGACGTTTCGACAAGAGCCTCGTGCCGGTCTACAAAGAGGACGGCACGATGGCGCTCGACCGCGAAGAGTTCCCGCGTCCGGGCACCACGATCGAGAGCCTCACCAAGTTGGCGCCCTCGTTCGCCGCCATGGCCGATGTGCCGCTCGACGCGCAGGGCACCACGCTGCGCGGCATGGTGCTGGCCCGTTACCCGGGCCTCGAGATCGAGCACGTGCACCATGCAGGCAACAGCTCGGGCGTGGTCGACGGTGCCGCCGCCATCCTGCTGGCCAGCCCCGAGGCCGCGCAGGCGCGCGGCTGGAAGCCGCGGGCACGCATCGTGGCCATGGCCAACATGGGCGACGATCCCACCCTCATGCTGAACGCTCCGGTGCCGGCTGCGCACAAGGTGCTGGCCAAGGCGGGCCTCACCGCCAACGACATCGACATCTGGGAGATCAACGAGGCCTTCGCCGTCGTGGCCGAGCGGTTCATCCGCCACCTCGAACTCGACCGCGACAAGGTGAACGTGAACGGCGGAGCGATGGCCCTCGGCCACCCGATCGGCGCCACCGGGGCGATGCTCATCGGTACGGCACTCGACGAACTCGAGCGCACCGACGGCCGCTACGGCCTCATCACCATGTGCGCCGCCGGAGGCATGGCCCCGGCGCTCATCATCGAACGCGTCTGACGAGCCGGTCCGAGCGGCCGAACTCTCCCCCTCCGCGTTTCTCAGCGGAGAAACAGGTCGCCGTCACTCTGGGACAGCGGCGATGAAGACGTGGAAACCATCGAGATCGTTCGGCGCGCCACCGTGGTAGCCACCCTGAACGCGCACGTCAGTGAAGCCGACCGTGGTGAGCAGCGTCACGATCTCATCCGACGAGTAGAAGTTTGCGACAAGAGAGTGGCTCTCGTGCGCGATGAGCTCGTCGTTCTGCCATTGCCACGCCTGCAGTTCGCGGGTCACGCAACGCTCGGCGGGCTCGACGCCGGTGATCCGGTGGCGCGGCGCGTACTGGAAGCCGTCAGGCCCGAGCCGGCGGGCCTGGCTGGGCGGTGGGCGGTCGTCGGCTGGCCGCGGTTTCCATCGACGCCAGCGATCGTCGTCGAATTCGGCGACCTGGAAGTCGAGGGCCAGCACGCCGCCGGGGAGTAGGTGGGCGCGGAGGCGTCGTAGGCCTTCTGCGTCGTCGGCACGGCTGCCACCGAGCCCAAACGCGCCGCAATTGACGATGCTGCGGTAGCGGCGTGGCAGATCGAGCCGGTGGGTCGGTTGCACGTATAGATCGGGTGCGCAGCCCACGGTGCGTGCGGCGACCCGGCAGGCCTCGATCATGTCGGCGGAGGCGTCGACGCCATCGACATCGAGCCCATCGGCAACCCACGGTACGAGCAGCCGACCGCTGCCGCAGCCGACATCGAGTGTCGGCTGGCCTGATGCGACATAGGGACGGAAGAACTCGATCTCGGGGCCGTCGAGGTTGAAGTTGGCCCACCAACGCGCGATCAGGCCGTGGTGCCAGGTCGTCGCCGTATTCGAATCGCTCCCTTGATCGTCACTCATCGGCGACACAGTAGAACCACACGTCTCGCCGGACGAGCGGACCATGGGACTCCGCAGTGATCATCATTCGGTGCCGCCCCCGCAACCGCTCAGGTGCGTTTCGGATGCGATGCGTCGAATGCGGCAACGACACGCTTTGGAGCACGTCGGCGCCACGAATCCTCGAGCAGCTCAGCCACTCGCTCCGGATCGGCAGACGCCAGCACGAGGCTCACACCTGCCACCCTGTCGCCCCAGTGCACCAGAGCGACGGCGGGAAGCCCTTCGTTCACGCACGCCCGCGCTTCGGGCTCGTCGACGAATATGCGGACGACGGAGCCGTCGAGCGGCGCCGTGGCGAAGATCTTGGAGCCGACACGGAACGATGTGAGGTCGAAGTGGGGTGCTTCGTGAGCGTCGGGCAGTGCACAAGCAAGGCGCCTGACGTCGGCGAGGTCCATCGGGCAAACGTACTCACGATGCCGGATTCTCTGCAATGGCCCCAGCGCTCATCATCGAACGCGTCTGACGCGTCAGCCTGAGCGACGTACGTCGCCCTCTGCGCGCAGCGCCTGGAGATCGGCGACGAGGTCGCGCCCACGGTGGAATCCACGTTCCACGATCAACGCCACAGCGCTGGCCGCACGACTCCACTCGGCTTCATCGGCCACCCGAGCCAGCGATCGGAGGTCGGCCGCATCCGTCTCACGACCGGGCGCCACCGAGAGCAGCTTCAAGGCGATGAGATGACCGGTCGCTGCGACCAGCACCGGCAGACCCGGGACGATGTCGAGACTGCTCGCATCAGCCACAATCTCTGCCTCGATGCCCGACGAGGCCGTGAGTAGATCGATCTCGATGCCGTCTGGATCGAGCAGTCGCGCCCCCGACAAGCGATCCGTACCCGACTGCTCGAGCAGCGCCTGCACCCGATATCCCCGAGCAAGGAAGGAGCGAACCACTGCCTCGGCTTCGATGTCGGAGTCGATGGCGACGACGAGGTCGGCGTCGCGAGTGAACCGTGGCTCGGCGCGGGCCGACACGGCAAGGCCACCGACGAGCACGGCGGAACGACCCTCCGCCGCAGCAATGGCCACGGCGCTGCGTACTGCGTCGAGCAGGCTCATGTAATCGGACGCGTCACCGGTCGACCGGGGCTGTCGAACGGCCGGTCACTCACCCACGCTCGCACCATCGCCTCGATGTCGACGTCGGGGAGCGCCGGGTGCTCTCGACGGAACCGCTGGCGCAGCATCTCCATGCCGACGTCGTGCATCTCGCACGCCTCGAGCAGGCGCCGACTCTCGGGACTGCTCGCCTGCAACGACATGTGGTCAGTCTACGAAGACAGCTTCCTCGCGGATGCGCGGACACGATCAGGCAGGGGCCCGGTGCGCTGCCGGCGGCATGGCCCCTGCACTCAAGATCGAGCGCGTCTGACGCGTCGGTCCGAGCGACCGAGCTCTCCCCCTCCGCGTTTCTCAGCGGAGAAATCGCGAGCGCCCCGCCGCCCCTCGGTGCATGTCGGCGGTCGTCTGCCTGCCGCAGGTTTCCACGTTGCGTGCCGCCGCACCTTTGATAGCGTCAGATATCAGGAGGTGAAGCGACATGACCGACATCCTCATCCGAGACATCCCCGACGAAGTGATCGCCGCGATCGATGCCCGCGCCAAGCGGGTAGGCCTCTCGCGCACCGAGTACCTGCGCCGGACACTCGAGCGTGAACGCGCCGGCAGTACTGGTCCGGTCGACCTCGACCACTTCCAACGACTCGCCTCGCTCGCCGCTGATCTCGACGACCGCGACGTGATGTCGAACGCCTGGTCGTGACCGCCTGGCTCATCGACAAGTCGGCGCTCGTTCGCCTCGCAAGCGCAGCCGCTGCCGCCGAGTGGGCAAGCCGGATCGACCGTGGACTCGTGCGGATCTCCACCGTCACCAGACTCGAAGTCGGCTACTCGGCTCGCACGGCCAGTGACCATCGCGCGCTGCTCGCTGAACCGCCGATGTCGTCCATGCCCGTCGAGTACCTGACGCCGACGATTGAAGACCGCGCCGTCGAACTGCAACTCGTGCTCGCCGAACGCGGCCTCCACCGGGCACCGTCGATCCCCGACCTGCTGATCGCCGCAACTGCCGAACTCGCCGACCTCACCGTGCTCCATCTCGACAAGGACTTCGAGCTCATCGCCGAACTCACCGGCCAACCGACCGAGCGGCTCGAACTGAACTGAGGGTGGCATTCCCGCCGACGGGACAGGTCAGCGGTCGTTCACGAACACGATCTTCACATCGGGCTCGGTCATCGCCTCCGCCGCCTCACTGAACCCGATGGTGCGGGTGACGAGCACGGTCGGGTCGAGCCGGCCGCTGTTGACCAGGTCGAGCACCGGTTCGGCCGTGGAGCGGGCGTGCACACGGCCGATCTCGTACCGGATGCCCCGCAGGTACATCGCCTGCAGCGGCAACGATGCCCGCGAGGTGGGCCCTCCCGACACGCTGGTGCAGGTGCCGCACGCCCGGGTCGACCGGAGCGCGAAGTCGCGCCCCCGATCGAGCACACATGCATCCACGGTCACGGCGAACTGCTCGGTCGCCACCAGCGCCTCGAGTGGCGACTCGACGGCCTCGGCGCCGAGCAGTCGGGCAAGCCGCAGTCGCTCGACATCGTGGTCGACGTACACGACTCGTGGTGCGCCCAGTGCGACAGCGGCTGCCACGGCGTAGAGCCCCACCGACTGGGCGAGCCCACCGACCACCAGCACCGGCTCACCTGGCCAGTCGGCCATGGGGCCGGCCACACAGCGGTAGCCGTCGGCCACGTTGTCGGGGATGCCGGCAGCGGCCACCGGACTGACACCTGCGGGCAACGGCAGGAGCAGGTGATCGGCGTAGGGCACGCGCACCAGGTCGGCCAGTGCGCCACCGAAGTCGAGACCGCCGTGTGGCCCGAGCCCGAACGCCGAGCCTGCCGGCACGGCCTCACAAGCGTTCGTGCAGCCGCGACGGCACATCGCGCACGAGCCGCAACTGATCTGGAACGGCACGATCACCAGGTCGCCGATGTCGACGCCGCCCGCTGCATCGCCACGCTCGACCACTTCACCAACCATCTCGTGGCCCATGGCGAACGACGCGGGCATCGGGTACAGCCCCATCGCGATCGGGCCGTCGAGGTCGCAGCGGGCCACCGCCAGCGGGCGCACGAGCACGTCACGGTCGTCGGCCAGCCGCGGATCGGGAGCCTCGCGCCACTCGAGCGAACCTGGGCCGGAGAAGAACAGATGTTGCACAGGACGAGACCTTTCGTGGGGTGTCCGGCTCACTGTATAGATACCTCTATCTAGCAACAACTGACCCGGTGGGTACGCCGACCAACACCGCGGCGGCAGCCGCTGCAGATCGCAACGGTCGGATCGACTGTTCGATGCGGGCCACCAGCAACGCCCCTTCGTACAGCGAGACGAGTGCACTGGCCAGGTCGTCGGCCGCACGGGCACTGCGCCCCTCGCGCCGGGCACTCTTCGCGATGGACTTTCGCCACCGGACGAACACGTCGGCCGCGGCGGCGCGCAGTGCATCGTCATCGCTGGTCGCCGCCGGGGTGCCGACCGGACAGCCACGCTGGAACGCCGCCCGCTCGAGGGTCGCGATGCCGTTGGCGAACATCACCCCCACCGCATCGGCCAACGGCATCTGCGCCAGCACGGCCTCGAGCAACTCGCCGATGGCGTTGCCGGATCGTCGCACACACGTCGACACCAGATCACTCTTTCCCTTCGGGAACTGGTGGTACAGCGATCCGTAGGCGACACCACTGCGTGCACACACCTCGTTCAGGCCGGCACCGTGCGATCCTCGCTCGGCGAGCAGTTCCTCGGTCGCCACCAGCAGTCGCTCGCGCGTCGCATCGGCCCTGCTGCTCCGAGTCCGTTCACCAGTCATCGACACACCCCTTCGTGATGTGTAGACAACCCTATCTATCGGCTGGCCGGGCAACCGGTTGGTCGCACGGGGTGTCGCGACGATCCGCTCGTCAGGGCTGGGGTGGGCCGGCGTAGGCCTTCTTGTCGGCCGCCGCAGCACGCACGATGGCGGCGGCCTCGAGCACGTGCGGCCGCAGGTCGGCTCCGCCGGTGGCGTCGATGTGGTCGAACAGGGCCTGACGCATGCGCGGGTCCCAGTAGTTGCGCAGATGGTTGCGCACACCCTCCACCCGGCGCTGTTGCGGATACGGCGCGAAGAAGTCGCCGATCTGGTTGGCCATCGTGACCAACCGCTCGGTCTCGATGAAACTCATTCGCCCGCCACCGGTTGCGGCACCGTCACGCGCTCGACGTCGACGGCGGTGACCTTGTACTCGGGGCAGTTGGTGGCCCAGTCGTCGAGGTCGCTGGTGAGGTTGTTCACCATCGTGTGGGCGAAGTGGAAGGTCGTGTACACGATGCCCGGGTTCACCCGCTCGCTGATCTGGACGGTGAGTTCGGTGGCGCCGTAGCGGCTGGAGATGCGAGCCCGATCGCCGTTGGCCAACCCGCGGGCGGCGGCATCGTCGGCCGAGATCTCGAGCAGGTCGTCGTCGTGCCACACCACGTTGGCGGTGCGCCGGGTCTGGGTGCCCACGTTGTACTGCGACAGGATGCGACCGGTGGTGAGCAGCAGCGGGTACTGGTCGGTGGCCCGCTCCTGCGTGGGCAGGTAACCGGTGAGCATGAACGACCCCTTCCCTCGCGGGAAGGCGACGGTGTGCAGCACCTCGGTGCCCTCGGGGGCATCGGTGTTGCACGGCCACTGCACCGAACCGAGCTTCTCGATCTTGTCGAACGACATGCCCGAGTACGCCGGCGAGGTGCGGGCGATCTCGTCGAGCACCTCACTGGGGTGGTCGTAGTGGCACTCGTAGCCCATGGCGTTCATGAACCCGACGGTGATCTGCCAGTCGGCGAGGCCACCGAGAGGCTCGACCACCTTGCGCACCATCGACACACGGCGCTCGGCGTTGGTGAACGTGCCGTCCTTCTCGAGCGACGACGAGCCGGGGAAGAACACGTGGGCCAACTTCGCCGTCTCGGAGAGGTAGAGGTCTTGCACCACCACACACTCCATACTGCGCAGCGCTGCCTCGACGTGGTGCCGGTTCGGATCGCTCTGCACCGGGTCTTCGCCCTGGATGTAGATGGCCTTGAACGAGCCGGTGACCGCGGCGTCGAACATGTTCGGGAGGCGTAGGCCGGGCTCGCTGTCGAGGGTGATCTTCCACTCGTCCTCGAACGAGCCGCGCACCGCGTCGTCGGTGACGAAGCGGTAGCCGGTGAGCATGTGCGGCCACGACCCGAGGCACGAGCCGCCCTGCACGTTGCCCTGGCCGCGCAGCGGGTTCACGCCCACGCCCTCGCGGCCCACCATGCCGGTGGCCATGGTGAGGTTGCCCAGGCACATCACGCCGGTGGAGCCCTGCGAGTGCTCGGTGACCCCGAGGCCGTAGTAGATGGTCGAGTTGGGGCCCGACGCGTAGATGCGGGCCAGGCGGCGGATGTCGTCGGGGTCGAGGCCCGCCTCGGGGCCCACCACCTCGGGCGAGTAGCGGTCGTCGCCCACCATGCTCATCCACAGACCGAAGTCGTCCCAGTCGCAGCGCGCCCGCACGAACTCCTCGTTGTACAGCCTTTCGCGCACGATGACGTGCGCGACCGAGTTGAGCACCAGCACGTTGGTGCCCGGCCGCAGGGCGAGGTGCACCTCGGCGCGACAGTGCGGCGAGTCGACCGTCTCGGTGCGCCGCGGGTCGATCACGAGCAGACGGGCACCGCGGCGGATGGCGCGCTTCATCATCGACCCGAACACCGGGTGGCCCTCGGTGGGGTTGGCGCCGACGACGAGCACCACGTCGGACTGGAGGATCGAGTCGAAGTGCTGCGATGCCGCACCGGCGCCCAACGTGGCCGACAGGCCGAACTGGGTGGGCGAATGGCAGATGCGCGAGCAGTTGTCGATGTTGTTGTTGCGCAGCGCCACACGGGCGAACTTCTGCATCAGGAAGATCTCTTCGTTGGTGCAACGCGACGATGACACCGCACCCACCGAGGTGATGCCGTGCTCGCCCTGGATGCGCTTGAACTCGCCCGCCGCATAGGCGAAGGCGGTGTCCCAGTCGACCTCCTGCCACGGGTCGTCGACGCTCTTGCGGATCATCGGCGAGGTGATGCGGTCGGGGTGCTGGTAGTAGTCGAACGCGAAGCGGCCCTTCACACAGCTGTGCCCGTGGTTGGCCTTGCCCTCCTTCCACGGAATCATCCGCACGACACGCCCTTCGAGCGTCTCGGCCTTGAACCCGCAGCCGACGCCGCAATAGGCGCAGGTGGTGATGGTGGACTGGTCGGGCTTACAGGGAATCGGCACGGTGGTACCCCTCTGGGAACAGGCTCTTTTCGATGAGCGCATCACTCGGGCACGCCTGCACGCAGGCGCCACAACTCACGCATTCTGAAGCGAGGAACGACTCGTTCTGGCTCGGCGACACCTTCGAGGCGAAGCCGCGGCCGTCGATCGTGAGGGCGAAGGTGCCCTGGATCTCTTCGCACGCACGCACGCACCGGCTGCACACGATGCACTTGGCCGGGTCGAACAGGAAGTACGGGTTCGACTCGTCGACGGCGAGTGCCCCGTGGGTGT
>JBIKLX010000226.1:0-4585 GCA_044359565.1 Ilumatobacteraceae bacterium | reverse complement strand
GGCCCTACCACCAGGTGGGTGCCGAGCAGGGCGAAGCGACCCTTCGCCAAGGCCTCGACGTGCTCGACCACAGTGGCCCCGCCGGCGAACATCTGCGGCGGCAACTCGACCGCTTTGGGAAAGCCGGTGGTGCCGCTGGTGTACATCAGGTTGGGCCGCGGGGCCACGTCGGTGCGCGGTTCGGCGGCCGACGCAGCGGCCAGCCAGGCCTCCCACTCGACGGGTGCGCCGGGGCTGCGCCACGCCACCACCATCGGCACGCCCGCCAGCTCGGCGGCCTCGATACCGCGTTCGAGGTTCTCGGGCCCGACGAACAGCACGGCGGTCTGCGAGTCGCGCAGGATGTAGGCCACCTCGTCGGCGGTGAGGTGGAAGTTCACCGGCACGGTGCTCGCCCCGGCGAGCAGGCCGCCGAGATGGGCGAGTACGGTCTCGACCGAGTTCTCGGCGCAGACCGCCACCCGCCGCGCAGCCCCGAGCGGGGTGGCGTGCAGGGCGTTGATCACCCGGTCGAGCGTGGCGCTCACCTCGGCCCAGCCCAGTGCCACCCGGTCGTCGCGCAATGCAACTTCGTCGGGACGCCCCTGCGCTCTGTCTCGTGCGATCAACGCCATGTCGTTGCCCCCAGGAGTCGCAATCTACCCAGGAGTCGGGTGCCGGCCCGAAGCGAGGCCCAGACGCGACGGAGCCCGCCCCAAGGGGCGGGCTCCGTCATCGGGTTGCGATCGGGGATCAGCCGGCCGGCGTGTAGACGCCGGTGGTGCCCTCGACGTTGATGACCTCGCCGAGATCGATGAACGTCGCAGCCTCGAAGTCCCACTCGATGATCTGGGTGCCTTCGGCGACGTAGCCGTCCTCGGTGTTCATAACCGCCGACAGGCCGTCACGGAACAGCGACGGGGTGTAGTCGATGGTGCGAGCTGCATTGATGATGCAGGCCCGGGTGATGCCATCCGGGCATGCCGCAGCGGCGGCCTTCAGCGTGGCGACCGTCATCTCGGCGGCGAGCCAACCGGCCACAGCGATGCCGGCCGGGTTGCCGTCGGGCTTCACCGACGTGAAGGCCTCGAGGTAGGTGGCCACTTCGGGGATCTCAGCGTTGGCCGGGTTGCTCACGTCGAGCAGGTTCGACGAGGTGAGCACCCCGTCGGCACCCTGGCCGGGAGCCCCGAAGAAGATCGGGTTGGCGCAGGTGGCCGTCTGATACACCGCAGGGTTGAAGTCGGGGTTGGCCGCCTTGACGTTGCCGAGCTCGCCCATGAACGCGATGCACTGGGCGCCCAGCGGCACGGCCAGCACGATGTCCGGTGCGGCGGCGACGATGTTGGTCAGCTGCGCCGACGGTGCACCGCTGTCGGCGACGTCGATGGTCTCCTCGGCGACGATCTCGATGCCGTACTCGGCGGCCTGTTCCTTGAAGGCGTCGGCGTAGGCCTGGCCGAACTCGTTGTTGACGAAGAACAGCGCTGCCGTGGCGACCTCGGGCAGGTTCGCCGTGGCGTACTCGAGGAAGACGCGCGTCTCGACTCCATAGGGCACCAGCAGGCCGGTGGTCCACGGGAAGTCGTTCACTGCGCCCCAGGCGGGTGCGCCGGTGGCGGCCCACAGCTGCGGGACGCACAGGGCGTTCATGTCGGCCTGGACGGCAGCGTTGTTCGGCGTGCCGATGATGCCCGAGATCAGCGCGACCTCGTCGTCGAACACCAGCGAGTCGACGTTGGTCTTGGTGATGTCGGCCGTGTACTGGTCGTCCTTGATGATCGGCACCAAGGTCTGGCCGTTGACGCCACCCTCCGTCGCATTGATGTAGTCGAGGTGGGCCTGGAAGCCGTCGGCGAACGGGGCGAACAGGGCTGCCGGACCGCCGCTGAGCGGGATCGACGAGCCGATCTTGATGTCACCCTCGATGACCGCATTGGCCGCCTCGGGGTCTTCGCAGTCGTCGGTGTTGACCGACCAGGCGGCCGGGGCGGTGGTCTCGGGGGCAGCCGAGGTCTCGGGGGCGGCCGAGGTCTCGGGGGCAGCCGAGGTCTCGGGAGCCATCGTGGTCTCCGCGCCCATCGTGGTCTCGGGCGCCGCCGTGGTGGTCGCTGCGCCATCGTCGCCGCCGCACGCGGCGAGCACGAGAGCGCCGACTGCCATGACAGCGGCGAACTTGGAACTCCGGTACTTCATCAGGTCTCCCCCTGCTGAGTTGTTGGATCGGTACTTGCTGGCTCGACGATAGCTGGTGCCGATGGCGCGTGCCCAGCCGCGATCGGTGGTCGTGGCATCACGCGCACGATTTTGGCACGCCCCTTGCGGAGCAGACCGACCACCCCGAACGGAGCGACGAACACGAGGACGATCAGGCCGATGCCGAACACGATCCCACCGAGGCCGCCGATGCGGGTGCCCTCGAGCAGGCCGAAGACGCCCTCGCCTTCGCCGACCGAGTTCGCCCGGTCGCGGACGTAGACGAAGATCATCGCCCCGACCAGCGGGCCCCATGTGCTGCCGGCGCCTCCGAGGACGACCATGACGAGCAGGAAGATCGACCCGAAGAGCGTGAAGAACTGCACGACGGGCTCGACCAGCGTGAGCTTCAAGGCGAACAAGCTGCCGGCGATGCCGGCCATCGACGCCGAGAGGCCGAACACCAGCGTCTTCACAGCGGCGAGGTTGACGCCCATCACGGCCGCAGCGGTCTCGTTGTCGCGCACGGCCACCATCGCCCGGCCGAACCTGCTGCGGATGAGGCTGCTGGCGATGGCTGCACAGATCAGGAACACGACGAGGGTGAGCCAGAAGAACCACTTGGCCAGGTCCTTGCGACCATCGAACGGCGTCCACTCGGGCGGCAGGTAGCCGATGTTCTTGATGCCGATCGGCCCACCGGTCAACCAGGCCAGGCGACTCCAGTTGAGCAACTGCGTGAACATCGTGGCAAAGGAGATGGTGACGAGCGCGAGATAGACGCCCTTCAGGCGCAACGCCGGCAGGCCGACGACCATGCCGACGACGAAGCACAGCACGACCACGACCGGGAACGTCCAGCCGGGGGTCACGTCGTACTTCGACACGAGGATGGCCGAGGTGTAGGCGCCCAGGCCGAAGAACGCTGAGTGCCCGATCGACACCTGACCCGTGACACCCACGAGGAGGTTGAGGCCGATCGCCGCCGTGGCGAACAGCAGCGCATCGGTGAGCTGGCCGAGCCCGGACCGGTTCCAGGTGAGGCCGGCGCGCAGGAAGAACAGAGCCACCAAGCCGAACAACATCACCTGGCCGACCCGGTGGAGGGTCGAGCCGCGTCGGGTGTCGATGGGGAAGCTGGTCGCCATCACACACGCTCCACGCGGGTCGAGCCGAACAAGCCGGTGGGTTTCACCAGCAGGACGATCAGGATGATCAGGAAGACCACGCTCAGCACCATGCCGCCGCCGAGCCAGTTGGCGTAGCCGATGATGTAGTTCTGGATGAGGCCGATCGCCAGACCGCCGACCACGGCGCCGAGCGGCGAATCGAGGCCACCGAGGATGGCCGCCGCCGAAGCGAAGATGAATGGCCCCAGCATGAGCGTCTGCGACAGCCCGGCCTGGGGGGCGAGCAGACATGCGCCGAGCGCGCCGATGGCGCCGGCAACACCCCACCCGATGGCCAGGATCCAGCCGACCCTGATGCCGACGAGGCGGCTCGAGTCCTGGTTGTTGGCGACGGCCCGCATACCGAGGCCGACCTTGGTCTTGGTGAACAGCAGCCAGAGCAGGCCGAGCAAGCCGAGCATCGCGAGGAACACGCCGACCTCCTCCCACCGCACTGCAGCGCCGAACAGACGGAAGAAGTCGTCGGGCGCCGACGGGAACACGCTGGGGAGGCCGCGCGGGTCGACACCCCAGATGGCCACGGCGAGCGAGTTGATGAGCAGGAACAGGCCGATGGCGGCCACCAGCACGCCACCGGGGTTCTTGTGCTCGAGCGGTCGGATGACGAAGCGCTCGATACCCACGCCCATCACGAACCCGATCATCATCACGATGATGACGGCCAACCACATCGGCACACCGGACAGGTAGAGCGTGGAGGCGATGAACGCGCAGAACATGCCCATCTCACCCTGGGCGAAGTTGAGCTGCCCCGAGCCACGGAACACCACCACCAGGGCGAGCGCCAGGAGCGCGTAGACGGCTCCGGCGGCGAGGCCGTCGACCGTGAACTGGATGAACTTCTCGAAACTGCTGGCGATCATCGGTCAGACCCCGAGGTAGGCGGCTTGGATGGCTTCGTCACTCTGCAACTCGGTCGCCGAGCCACTGGCGACGATCGTCCCGGTGTCGAGCACGTAGCCACGGTCGGCGAGCTTGAGAGCCAGGTTGGCGTTTTGTTCGACGAGCAGCACCGACATCCCGTATTCGGTGCGCAACTCGCCAATGCGTTGGAACAGGTCCTGGGTGATGATCGGGGCGAGCCCGAGGCTCGGCTCGTCGCACAGCAGCAGCTTCGGTCGGCTCATCAGCGCCCGGGCGATGGCCAGCATCTGCTGCTCGCCACCGCTCAGGCTCCCGGCCTTCTGCTCGCGGCGCTCGCGCAACCGCGGGAACACCTC
>JBIKLX010000058.1:0-16448 GCA_044359565.1 Ilumatobacteraceae bacterium | reverse complement strand
AACTCGCGAGATGGCCGTCAGCGCAGCGGCCGCGTTCGCCGTGGTGGCCGATCACGAACGGTGGCCCGAGTGGTTCACCCAGCTGAAACGAGTGGAGGTCACCGGTGCACCCACCGGGGTGGGCGGGCAGCGGCGGGTCACCCTTGGTGGCGTGGTGGTCGACGAGGTGTTCATCGCCTGGGAGACCGACCGGCTGTTCGCGTTCACCATCACTCATGCCTCGCGGCCGATGGCCAAGGCGATGGTCGAGGCGGTGCAGGTGGAACCGCTCGGCGACGACCGCTGTCGGGTCACCTACACCCAGGCGCTCGAGCCACACGGCTGGATGAAGCCGATGCTGCCGCTGATGCGGCGGACGATGCGCTCGATGCTCGCCAAGGCGCTCAGCAGTCTCGAGCAGGCGGCCCGCTGACCAGGCCTCTCCTTGTCGCTGCGCCCACCCGCGATGTCGAACTTGTTCGAGTTTCGGTTGTCTACGACGGAAACACGAACAAGTTCCCGGTGATCGACGGGTCGGCGGCTTCGGTAGGGTCGGCCCTCATGACGACGGCCGACGAGATCCCTGTGGCGCACACTCCTCCCGGCGGCTACGGCTCGTCGTTCCCACCGCTGGTGCTGGCGGGCTGCACCGAGCCACTGGTGGCCGGCGCGCCCGACCTACGCGGCATCTGGCGCACGGTCAGCGCCACCCGCGGTGGCGAGCCGGTGCCGGCCGACGACCGGTTGATGTCGTACACCGAACGGATCGAGCAGTGCGGTAACCGCATCGTCGACTGCGGTGGTGGCACCATCGCCGACGCACGCGCCGACGGCACCGAAGAGAACGGCGTGCACGACGTGTCGGTGTTCGACTACACGACCCCCATCCACGTGGTCGCCAGTTACGAAGACGGCGCGTTCGTGCTGCGGCCGGTGGGCCTGCCCGGTATCGAGGTGCGGCGACAGCTCGACGCCGACGGCCACATGGTGTGGACCCGGCCCGACATGGGCGGTATCCGGGTCGTGCTCGAACGGGTCAGCGACCCGGCGTAGCGCCGCCTGCGTCGTACCAGTCCCGGAGGCGACCGAGGAGCAGACCGAACACGCCGGAGTCGACAGCGGCTTTCAGGGAACCCTCACTGAAGCGGTCCGAGCGGACGACGACCGTCATCATCCGCACGATGTCGTCGAGCGGCGCCGACTCGAGGCCCTCACCGTTCGGGTAGCGCGCCTCGTCGTACCAGTCCATCCAGTCGAACGGCGCCACCGCCTGCACGTCGTACAGCGCCACGACCACCCGGCCGAACTCGACGCTGTGCTCCACCCACGGGATGTGGATGAGCCGCTCGTTATCGGGCGACGGCTCGCCGCCGCGCCAGGTGCTCTCGAGGCCCGTGGCGCCGAGGTCGTCAACCGCGTTCCACAGGGCCATCCACGCCGACCGCGGCGCCGACCGCAGCCCCTCCACGAGATCGACCTCGTCTGCGTCCGCCATGGTCCACCACCCTTTCCCGCCTCGCGAACGCCCCGCGCGCTCACTGCGGCTACAACGGTTGCTCCCGCCCCTGATGTGACGGCGCCCACGGCCGAAGGTTGTGCGTCGGGTGAGAAGGCCCCCACCCGACGCACACCACGCGCCTGCCATGCCACCGGCGTGGCGTCGGTCACCCTCGCGATCGGCAACCCGGCAGGAGCCGACCGAGGCCATCACCGCGGCCGGGTACGGTGAAGCAATGGACCATGCCGCAGTGCTGCTCGGCACCCGCAGGCCGCTGCTGGTGCAACCGCATTACGACGACAACGACATCGGTGCGGCGGGCACGGTGCGGCGTTGGGTGCTCGCCGGCGCCGATGTCACCTACGTGTCCGTCACCGACGACGTTGCGGGCGTGCTCGACCCCCACCTCGCCGACGACGACGCCCGCACCGTGCTGCGCGCCGAACAGGCCCGGGCCGGCGCGCTGTTGGGCGTCGCCCGTCAGGTGCGCCTCGACTGGCCCGACGCCGGCGGCCTCGAGCACGTCGCCTTGCGCGACCAGGTGATCGACCTGATCCGCGATGTCCAGCCCGACCTCGTCTGCACCGTCGACCCGTGGCTGCCCGACGAAGCGCACCAAGACCATGTGCGCACCGGCCTGGCGGTGGCCGAAGCCGTACTGCTGGCCGGGCTGCCCCGGGTGCGGCGCAGCACCGGCGACCGCGCCTGGTCGGTGAGTCATCTCGCGCTGTACGACACGGCCAGCCCGAACGTGGTGATCGACACCTCGGCGGTGCAGGCCGAACGCCACGCCGTGCTCGACTGCTACACGGCGCAGTTCACGCCCGACGACCTGGCCGCGCTGCACATCGGACTCGACCGCTACGAACGAGCCCTCGCCACGGCGCACGCCGTCGACGGCACCCACGGCGAGGGATGGCGCGTCAGGCCGATGGCCGCGCTGCACATCGGCCGCCCCAAGCCCTGACCGGCCGCCCCGGGCGGGCCGCCCGCAGCGGCGACGGCTCAGTCGACGCGGTTGCCGCTGTCGGGATCGAACAACAGCACGCGCTCCGGGTCGATCCACAACTCCAACCGCTCGCCCGGCCGCACGTCGTGCCGGTCGTCGAGCACCGCCGTCCAGCGGGCGCGCACGTCGTGGCGCACCAGCAGGCTCGCCTCGTCGGGAGGATCGCCGGCGGCCTGTCCGGTCACCTGGCCGGCGGCCTGCAGCCGGTCGGCCTCGATGGCGAAGATGGCGTGGCGCACCGAGCCGAGGTTCTCGACCAGATCGATTTCGGCCTCGAGGCGAATCCCCTCGGCAGGCATGCCGTCGTGCCCGTGGCGCAAGCAGTTGGGCCGCACCGCCAGCACGTAGCGCCCATCGGCGACCGAGCGGTGCGCCAGCGGCACCTCGATGCCCGCGAAACGGGCCACACCGCCGGTCACCGTGGCCTCGACCACATTGATCTGGGGTGAGCCGATGAACGTGGCGCAGAACAGGTTCGCCGGCCGGCGGTACAGCTCGTCGGGCGGCGCGCACTGCTGCAGCACGCCGTCGCGCATCACCGCAACCCGGCTGCCCAGCGTCATCGCCTCCACCTGGTCGTGGGTGACGTAGACGGTGGTGGTGCCGATCTGCTGGTGCAGGCGCGCCAACTCCTCGCGCATCGACACCCGCAACTTGGCGTCGAGGTTCGACAGCGGCTCATCCATCAGGAACGCCATGGGATCGCGCACCAGCGCCCGGCCCATCGCCACACGCTGGCGCTGTCCGCCCGACAGTTGCGCGGGCCGCCGTTCGAGCAGATCCTCGAGGCCCAGCATCCGTGCCACCTCGGCCACCTTCACGGCGATGTCGCGCTTGGGCACCTTGTGCAGCTTCAGGCCGAGGCCCAGGTTCTTGCGCACCGTCATGTGCGGGTACAGCGCGTAGTTCTGGAACACCATCGCCAGGTTGCGGTCGCGCGGCGGGTCGTAGGTGACGTCGCGATCGCCGATGATGACGCCCCCCTCGGTCACCTCCTCGAGCCCGGCGATCATGCGCAGCAGCGTCGACTTGCCGCAGCCCGACGGGCCGACGAGCACCATGAACTCGCCGTCGGCGATCTCGAGGTCGACCGCCCGCACGGCGCACACCCCGTTCGGATAGGTCTTGGTGACACGGTCGAGCGTGATGGCCGTCATGTGGTCCCTCCCCGAACGGACTGATGATGGTGATGATGTCGGGCGAGGGCGGTCTCGAGCTTGGCCGCCGAATCGGCCAGGCCACCCGGTCGGTTGCGGGCCAGCCACAGCCGTCGGTGCTCTTCGACGAGGCGAGCACCCTCGGCCACGAGGTGGGCAGCACGCGCGTCGTCGCCCGGACCGAGGTGGTGCCCAGCCCAGCCGAGGCCGAGGCGCGCCCAGCCGATGGTGGTGCGCAGTTCGTCGCGCCACAACAACGCGTCGGGCGCCCCGGCCCGTTCGGCGGCTGCATCGAGCAATGCATCCAGCCGGTCGAGGTCGGCATCGGCGGCGGCGAACATCTCGGCCGTGGCACCGAAGGTCGTCAGCAACCCCGCCGCCTCGGGCGACGAGAGCAGCGCACCGAGCGTGCCGGCCTCGGGCGGCGACGGTCGGATGACATCGGCTACCGCGCCGAGTTGCACCGTGATGGTGCCCAGCCCGGGCAGCCCACCGGCATTGCCGTCGAGGGCGATCCAGCGATCGACCGCCGCGCCGACGTCGAGACGGTCGGTGGGGTTCCAGCTCATCGCCGCAGCAGCGACGAACCCCGGCCAACTGATGGGCAGGTACTGGAAGTGGCCCTCGTTGCCCCAGTCGCACATGAGCACCCCGGTGGCGCCGTGGCGTACCGCAGCGTCGACGGCAGAGCGCACGTTGCCGAGCATGTTGGTGCTGCGGCCGGTGAGCGACGACCACGACGAGGTGCCCGGCGCCACCCACCGCGGGCGGTCGGCGGCGGCGATGCGGCCCAGGCGCGCATCGAACGGATGATTCGCCTCGTAGCCCCACTCGACCAGCCCCATGCCCTCGGGCAGTTCGTGCATCAGCTCCGGATGTGGTGCCATCACATCGGCCCACATCCACACCTCGCGGTCGCGCAGCGCGTCGAGCGCGGCCAAGCGCTGCACCCACTCGACGTACTGACGCCGGCGGTCGGATGGCAGCGGCACGCAGAACGCGCCGTTGTCGACGTGGGCCCACGGCACCTCCACCCCGGGTACGTCGAAGATGGCGTCCCACACCCCAGGCGACAGGTCGAGCGGTTCGTCGAGGCCGAGGTGCACCCGCGGTGCATCGAACGTACGGGCCACGTTGTCCACCATCTCGGCCACCAACTCGAACGCACCGGGCCGGGCCGGGTCGACGCAGGCGGCCGGCTCGTGCCCGCCGTCGGGGCTGCGATAGCCGCCGGGCATGGCAGCGAGCGCCGCGTACGGCGGATGCTGCAACCACCGTTCGAGATGACCGAGCGCGGCCTGCAACCCCACCAGTTCGATGCCGTGCGCCGTGGCATGGCGACGGAGCCGGGCGATGTCGTCGGCGGTGTACGGCGACGCATCGCGCCACACCGTCTCGTGGCCGGGATGGGCGAAGGTGTGCTCGAGGTACAACTCGAGCAGGTTCACCTTCAGTCCGGCCAGTCGCACGACGAGCGCCTCGAGGGTGTCAACGGTGGGCACCTTGTCGCGCGACACGTCGAGCATCACCCCGCGCACCGCTATGGCAGGCCAGTCGACGATGTCGACCACATCGTCGGGTGCGAGGCGGCGCACCTGCGCAAGGGTCGCCGCAGCGTGCCGACGCCCGGCAGCAGTGCTCGACTCGATGTGGACGATGTCGCCGTCGATACGAAGCCGGTAGCCCTCGGGCCCCAACGAGCCGATGGGCACCAGCTTGCTGTCGCGCCCGGCCACCCACTGTGGGCGCGGGCACAGCGCGTCGCTCCAGTGCGCAGCGGGAGCGGTCAGCGGCACAGTCCCTCCGGCAGACGGCCCGCCGCCTGGTGCGCGTCGAGCAGTTCGTCGACCATCGCCTCGATGGCCACCGGGCTGAGCGTCGCCGATGTGTTCGGGTCGAGCAGCGCCGCGTGATGCACATGGTCGCGACGGCCCTCGACCACTGCCCGCACGGCCAGGTCGCACACGTCGAGCGATCGACGATTGATGGCCGCGCACTGCGGCGGCAGCGGCGAGGCCACCTCGGGGTGCACACCGTTCGCATCGCACCGGGCCGGCACCTCCACCACCGCCCACTCGGGCAACTCGTCGACCAGCCGCGCACCGCCACCGCCGGGCACGCGGTTGGGCACGTTCGCCCACATGCGGCGCGGCACACCGTCGACCAGCGAGCGGGCGATCTGCGGCGCGTACTCGCCCGACGGCACCAGATGCATCGGGTAGTGCGCCCGGCCCGCGGCGATCTCCATCGCCTGGGCGAACCACTCGGCGTTGTTCGCGCGACGCTCCCAGTACGGGTTCACCGGCAGGCCGAAGTGCTCGACCTGGTCGTCCCACGGCAGGTACCACGGGACGTACTCGGCGTTGTGCTTCGAGCTCTCGGTGACGAAGTAACCGAACCGCCGCAGCAGGTCGGCGCGCACGGTGGCGCCGAACGCCTCGTCGGTGCGGGCCATCTCGCGCAGGCGCGGATACAGGTCGGTGCCGTGGTGTTCGAGCCGGGTGAGGAACACCTGATGGTTCACACCTGCGCCGTCGAAGTCGAGTTCGTCGACGGGCACTCCCAGGTGCCCTGCCACGGTGGCTGCGGTCTGCCAGGTGGAGTGGCACAGCCCGACGGTGCGCACCTCCGGCACCAGCCGGTCGAGCGCCATGCAGCACATCGTCATCGGGTTGGTGACGTTGGCGAGGATGGCCGCCGGGCTGCACGCGGCGATGTCGCGGGCGATGTCGGCCAGCGCCGGCGCGGTGCGCAGGATGCGGACGATCGCGCCGATGCCCAACGTGTCGGCCACGGTCTGGCGCAGACCGTAGCGGGCGGGGATCTCGAAGTCGGGCCGGATCGACTGCTGCATGCCCACACCGATCGACACCACCACGAGGTGGGCGCCGGCGATGGCGGCGCGCCGATCGGTGTACGCCGTCACCTCGGCCGGTACCCCTGCGTCGGCGGCCACGGCACGGCCGAACTGCTCGGCCACGGTGGCGCGGGTGGGGTGCGTGTCGACCAGCGCCACCTCGTACCGGCCGATGCCGGCGAGCGCGCAGAAGTCGGCCAGTTCGGGCAGGAACTGGGCACTTCCGGCGCCGATGACGGCGATGCGCAGCGGCGCGGGCGCGGTCATTGCTCGAGCCGCCCCAGCCAGCCGGCGTGCACCTCGCGCAGGCGTTGCCACACGGCCGGTGCCTGCGACATCGACGGCCCCAGCGGATGCGCGGCGAGGGCCCGCATCGCCGCCGCGTGATCGCCGTTCACCGCCGCCTCCACCGTGAGCAGCTCGACGTCCTTCATCGTGCGCATCAGCGCGTCGACATCGGGCCGCAGTGCCGGCATCGGCAGCGTGGTCACACCATCGCTGCCCACGCGCGCCGACACCTCCACCACCACGTCGTCGGGCAGACCGGGGATGGCGCCGCGGTTCGGCGCGTTCACCACGTGCTCGGTGCCCGCACCGCGAACGAGGTCGGCCATCAACTCGGCCGCCGCCTCCGAGTAGTACGCACCCCCGCGCTTGGCCAGTTCGGGTGGTTTGGTGTCGAGGTGCGGGTCGGCGTACTTCGCCATCAGCCGCTCCTCGATCGCCATCACCTCTGATGCTCGCGTGGGGCTGCTCTTCTGGTGGCGCAGCATCGCCTCGGTCTCGTAGTAGTAGAGCAGGTAGTAGTTGGGGATGGCACCGAGCAGCTCGATCGACTCTGCCGTCCACTCGGGCTCGCCGTCGGTACTGGTGCGCTTGCCCGCCAGGCGGCGCATCCCGCGCAGCGCCTCGGCCGTGCGGTCCTCACCGTCGACGAACACCCGCCGCACCCAGCTGAGGTGGTTCAGGCCCACGTAGTCGAACGTCACCGCCGCCGGGTCGGCACCGAACGTGCGCGCCACCTCGGCCTTCACCGACCACGGCACGTTGCACAGCCCGATGGTGGGCACCGATGTGTGCCGGCACAGCGCTTCAGTGACCAGGCCCGCCGGGTTGGTGAAGTTCAGCAGCGTGGCGCCGGGTGCCTCCTCAGCGATCTCGGCAGCGATGTCGAGTGCTACCGGGATGGTGCGCAGCGCGTTGGCGAACCCGCCGACGCCCACGGTCTCCTGGCCGATCAGGCCGAACTCGCGGCCGAGTTGCTCGTCGCGCTCGCGTGCTGCCATCCCGCCCACGCGGATCTGGCTCACCACGAACCGGCTGCCGCTGATGCCGGGCCGCCGGTCGGAACCCCAGCGCACCGTCACCCCGCGACCGTCGCGGATGCTCATCCGCTCGGCCAATGGGCCCAGGACAGCCAGGCGCGTCTCGTCGACATCGACGAGATGGATCTCGCTCAGCCCCAGCATCTCGCCGCGGGCCAACAACCCCTCGATCAACTCGGGGGTGTAGGTCGACCCGCCACCGATCACGCACACCTTCACCGCGCACCCGCTCTCATCGGTCGACCACCTCGAAGTCCCATCGGTTCGCCCCTAGGAGCACACCCTCGCGGTCGTGCAGGTCGGCCTCCAACCCGTACGACCCGGGTGCCAGCCGGAACGGCCCCGCCTGCATCACCCGGCGCGCCCCGTCGGCGTGCAGGTGCACGGTGGTGGCCGCCCCGTCGAGGTGTGTGCTCTCTGCGTCGATCAGCCGCCACGCCAGCGTGCTGTCGACGAACGACCGGTGGTGGTCGTTCACCCACCACACGAAGAATGCGGGCGGATCGTCGTCGGGCGCGTAGCGATCGCTGTCGGCCTCGATCGACGGCAGCACCGGCTGCATCGCCCGGGCCAGCGCGTGGTAGCCGGCCTTGGGTCGGCGCAGGTGGTCGATGACCGACCAGCTGACGCACGGCCACGGGTCGACCAGCATGAACGGCATCACGCCCTGCACCCGCTCGCGCTTCTTGCGGCGGTACACCTCGGTGGCGTACTGCAGCAGACGAGCCTGGTAGTGCTGGGTGCGTTCGATCACCTCCTCCACCGAGTGGGTGAGCAGCGTGATGCCCACCTTGGTGTGGATCTCGTGGTGTTGGAAGCCGTGGAACGTCCAGTCGGCGATCGACGCACCCTCGGGCAGGAAGGTGCGCAGCGTCTCGAGGCAGGGCACGGCCTGCGCGCCGTACTCGGTGACGAACGCACCACCCGGCAGTTCGCGCACATCGGTCCAGCGACCCCAGTACCAGCCGGGGTAGGTGTGCCCGTCGCCCGCGCCCGAGTTGGCCAGCGCCGGCCGGGTGGGGTCGAGGCGACGGAACAGCGCAGCCAGTTCGTGGTCGAGCACCTGGTTCTGGTCGGGCCGCACGCTGTTGGCGTCGTCGGCCATCCACGGCTCGTTCCAGGGTGCCTCGTTGTGCGCGCACCAGTACGCCACCGACGGCCGCCAGCCCAGCAGATCGACCGTGTCGGCCACCATCGCCCGGGCCACGCGGTAGGTCTCGGCGTCGTCGGCGTACCCCCACTGCATCGGCAGGTCCTGCCACACCAGCACACCGGCCGCGTCGCACGCGTCGTAGAAGCCCGGAGCCGTCACGTGGGCGTGCACCCGCAGCGCGTTCAGGTTGGCGCCCACCGCTGCCTGCACGTCGGCGGCCGCACGCTCGGGTGTCAGCGTGGCCAGCCACTGCTCGCCGATGTAGTTGCAGCCGCGCACGAACACCGGCCGGCCGTTCAGTCGCCACACCCAGTCGCTGCCCACCTCGATCGAGCGCACGCCGATCAACCGGGTCGCCTGCGCGGGCACCGCGCCCTCGGCGGCTACGACGACCTCGAGTGAGTAGCGGTGCGGCGTGCCGTGGTCCCACGTCCACCACAGGCGGGCATCGGCCAGCACACCGCCGACGTGCACCTCGGCCATACCCGGGTCGACCCAGGTGTCGGCGATGTACTCGTCGGCCACCCGGCCCCCACCCGCGTCCTCGATCAGGCGCACCCGGGCGACCACACGCTTGGGCTCGTCACCCAGCAGGCTCACACGCACGCTCACGTCGACATCGGCATCGGCACCGCGCAGGGCTGTCGTCACCCCGATGTGGTCGATGCCCAGCGAAGGCGTGGGGCCCAGGGTGACCGGGCCCCAGATGCCACCGGTCGAACGCTCCTGGCCGCGCTCGCTCCAGTTGCCGGGCCGGGCATCGTGGTGGCCCAGTACGCCGCGCAGCGCCGTCTTGCGGTGCGGCCACACCGTGCCAAAGGCTTCAACCGGGCACGCCACCTGCACGCGCACCTCGTGCGTGCCGCCGGCAGCACCGCCAGGCACCTCCGCAGCGAACGGGGCGAAGCCGCCGACGTGGTGGGCCACCTCGGTGCCGTCCCACCACACCGTGGCCTCGTAGTCGACGGCGTCGAACCGCAGCGTCAGCGCCCGGTCGGCCCAGGCCGCAGGCACGACCACCTCACACCGGTACCAGCGCACGTCGGCGGTGTGGTCGGGGTCGTCGACCTCGTCGAGGTACCAGTGGCCGGGCACCGACGCTGCGCCCCACGGCCCGTCGGGGGTGCGCGCCGACTCCCACCCGGTGCTCAGCGCCAGGGCGTCGTCGCCCGACGTGTCCGACCCGCGGCTCACGACATCCCCAGCCGCAGATCGCCCATCCGCACCGTGAGCCGGGTGAGCGCGTCGAGCAGATCGGTGTCGACCTCGCGGCCAGCGGCACGTGCGCTGCGCAGGCGGCGCGCGCGGTGCACCACCTCGCCGGGCTCCACACCCAGGCGCTCGCACTCGACCTGCACATCGGCCAGGGTGGTGAGCCGGAAGTGGGTGACCGCTGCGGCCACCGCGTCGGCCAACTCACGCGGGCCGAGCACAAAGCGGTCGGTCTCGCCGCGGTCGTCGAGGCGCACCACCTCGAACCGCCCCGAGGCGGGCACCGGGCCGCATTCGATCACGTCGCCGGCCAGGGTGACCCGCCACAGCAGCAGGCCGGCGGCGGCGGGCACGGTGACCTCGCTACGTTCCTCGGCCAGCACCTGCCACCCATCGCCGGTGCGGGTGACTGCCACCTGGCCGTGGCCCGAGGCGAGCGACCCCGCACGCGCGTCGCGGCCGTGCAGCAGTGCCGCGCTCACCTCGCCGTCGTGGTGGGCGAACCAGCCCACCGACGCACCGTTCACCGTCGCCGCCACCCCGTCGGCCGAACCCGTCCACGGTGCAGCGGTCCGGTTCACGACGGTCACGTAGCGGGTGCCCGACGCACCCACCCGCACCGCCACGTCGACCCCGACGTGGGGCCCCGCAGCCGGTGCGTCCCAGTGCGGCAGATCGGCCAGCAGGGCGAACGGTTGCAGGTGCTCGTCGAGGCTCGGCGCCTCGCCGGCCAGCATCACGCTGCCCGGCCGCTCGGCAGCCACGGCGGCCAACCGCTGCTGGGCCGCGCGGCTCATCACGGCCACATCGGGCACCACCACCAGTGCATCGGCGGGTGCCTCGCTGCGGGTGGCGTCGATCACCCCGAACTCCACGCCCGCGTCAAGCAGCACCGCGCCGATGCGCATGCCCGCCGCGCTGGTGTTGGCCCGGTCGGCCAACGCGGCAAGCTCGCTGCTCGGCGCCAGGCCACCGCCTGCGATCACCCCGCCGTATCGCGCCAGTCGTTCGCCCGCATGGTCCCAGGCGATCACCACCGGTTGCTGCACCGGCGCGGCCGCCAGGTCGGCGCCGCCGTGGGCGAGGCAGGCGAACAGCGTGCGCAGGTTCCACCACCACGCCATCACCGTGCCGTCGGGCAGCACCGGCGCCTCCTCGGCCCAACGCTGGAACGCACCGATGGCCACCGGCTCGGGGTCCGACGAGTGGAGCATGTAGATGCACGGCGCATCCATGCCACCAGCGAGCGAGCACTGCAGGTAGAACGCCTGGCGGGCCGACACCTCGGGCACCAGGTGAGGCATGCCCTCGGGCGACAACGACTCGCACAGCCGGGTACGCCACCACGCATGGTGCACGTACTCGACGTCGTTCATCCGGTACCACTCGGTGCCGGCGATCATGTCGTCGGGGTCGACGTCCTCGGCGTACACGTTCTGGCCCACCCAGGTGCAGGTGTCGGCAAGCACGCCAGGGTCGACCATCATCCCTGCCAGTTGCCACGGCATGCACAACAAGTCGTGGAACAGCGCCACCCGGCCCGCCAGCACCTCGTCCACCGCCGCCGCGGAGGCGGCGAGGCCCAAGGCCATCTGCGCGTCGGCGAAGTCGTCGAGGTCGAGCCACCGGCGAACGGCCGTCGCGTCACCTGGGGCGTCCCACTCGGCGGGGAACGCCACGTCGCCGAACGAACAGTGGCCGCTGCCCCACGCCGTGTTCAGCGCATCGATCGTGCCGTACTGCCCGGCCAGCCATGCCTGCCACCGACCCACATCGGCCACGTCGGCGCGCACCGGCGTGGGCGAGCGGTCGTCCTCGTGCACCAGCATCCCGTCACCCGGTGTCTCGTTGTCGATCTGCCAGGCCCACAGCGTGTCGCCCGCGAACGGCTCGAGCGCCACGGCCACGGCGCGAAGCCACTGCGCGGCACGGGCCTGCGCCTCGGGCGAGTCGTACGACAGGCGCGCATCGTTCGAGTCGCTGTGGCGCATGGTGCGGCCGTGGAAGCCCTTCGCCCACCACTCGGGATGCGCGTCGATGAGCCAGGTGGGCACGCCACCGCCCAGCATCTCGGCATCGCAGAACGGGCCCGGCTTGGCGATGAACCCCAGCCCTGCCCGCCGGCAGCGTTCGACGAACCCCACCAGGTCGCGCCCCGGGTGGGTGCGGCCGTCGAGGTCGACCAGCCCGTCGACGGGTTCGTGGTGCAGCCACGGGATGTAGCTCGACACGGCATTGGCACCCGACTGCCGAGCCCGAAGCAGCATCAGCTCCCACCGCTCGGGCGGCACGCGGTAGTAGTGGATCTCGACGGCGCGCAGCGTGTCGGTGGGCAGCGACGGATGGCGCATGTCAGCCTTTCGTCCCGGTGAGGGTGACGCCTTCGATGAACACTTTCTGGGCGAAGAAGAACACCGCCAAGATGGGCAGCACGAACAACACCGCCGCCGCCATGGTGAGGTTCGACTCGCCCGTCTTCACCAACGCCGTGTTCAACCGCACCAGGCCCACGGCCAAGGTGAGGCTCTCGTCGCTGTCGAGGTAGAGGTTCGGCCCGAAGAAGTCGCTCCACGAGAACAGGAACTGGAAGATGGCCACGGCCATGATGCCCGGCTTCGCCAGCGGCACCACCACACGCGCCAGCACCCCCAACTCCGACGCGCCGTCGATACGCGCTGCGTCCATCACCTCGGTGGGCAGGGTGAGGAAGAACTGGCGTAGCAGGAAGATGCTGAACGCGTCGGCGAAGAACGCCGGCACGGTGAGCGGCAGGATCGAGTTGATCCAGCCCAGCTCGGTGAAGATCTGGTACTGCGACACGAACAGCACCTGGTACGGCAGCATCATCGTGGCCAGCACCAGCACGAACACCGTCGTGCGGCCCCGCCAGCGCACGTGGCTGAAGGCATACGCCACCGGCACGCAGCTGACCACGGTGCCGATGGTGGCGAGGGCGCACACCTTCAGCGTGTTCAGGAAGTAGGTGGCCAACGGCACCCGGTCGAACACCTCGCGGTAGTTGCTCCACGCGAACTGGTCGGGCCACAGCGCCGAGGTCTTCGACTGGGTGATCGGCATCACCGACTGCAGCAGCATGAACAGGAACGGCAGGGCGAACATCAGCGCCAGCGCCACCAGCACGGCATGACGGCCGATGACGAACAGCACCCGGCGCGTACGCGACGCGCCCTGCGGTGCACTGCGGCGGGTCGGTTGCGCGGGGGCCACCAGCGTGGAGGTCATGCGGCACCGTCGTTCGTGGTGTGCACCCAGCGTCGCCGCGTGGCCATCATCACCATCGTGATCACCAGCGTGAGCACGAACATCACCCACGCCATCGCCGAGGCGAAGCCGATGCGGCCGTCGCTGAAGTAGCGCAGCTGCAACATGGCGTACGTGAGCAGGCTGCCGTCGGGTTCGCCGGTCAGTCGGCCCGGCCGCACGCCCTGGCTGAACACATAGGCCGCGTCGAACGCCTGCAGCACGCCGATCAGGCCGGTGAGCAACGTGAAGAACGTGACCGGGCTGATCATCGGCAACGTGACGTAGCGGAAGCGCGCCCAGCGGCCCGCGCCGTCGAGTTCCACCGCCTCGTACAGCGAACGCGGGATGTCGACCAGGCCCGCCATGAACACCAGCATCGTGTCGCCGATCGCCCAGGTGCCCAGCATGATGAGCGCCGGTTTGGTCCACGCCGGGTCGCGGAACCACAGCGGCGCCTCGATCCCGAACAGGTCGAGCAGGCTGGCCACCGGCCCGCCCTGGCGCAGCAGGAAGAAGAACAGCGCGCCACTGGCCACCGCGGGCACCAGGCTGGGCACATAGAACAGCAGCCGGTACGCGCCGTTACCCCGCCGCGGCCGAGCCAGCAGCGTGGCCACCAGCAACGAGATGAACAGCCGGATCGGCAAGCCGATCAGGGCCAGGTAGGCGGTGTTCTTCAGCGCCAGCAGCAACTCGTCGTTGTCGAGCAACAGGCGGTAGTTGCCGAGGCCCACCCAGCGCGCCGGCTTGCCGTAGCGCTTCACGGTGAACGACCAGTAGAGCGAGTTGATGATCGGGTACAGCACGAACACGCAGAACCCGATCAGCCAGGGCGACAGCAGGGCCAGCACCGTGAGCCGCCGTCGCCGATCGGCCCGACGGCGCGCCGCGCGGCGCTCCGGGCTCACGAACCCAGTTCGAGGTCGAGTTCCTCCTGCAGGCTGGCCTGCAGGTCGGCGAGCGCGTTCTCCAACTCGTCGTCGGCGATGTCGCCGCGGCGGTAGTCGAGGGCGAGTGCCGTGTAGCGGTCGCCGATCGAGTTCGACACCAGCGACGACTGGCTCACCTCAGCGTTGGGCGAACGGACCAGGTCGATGAACGCCTGGTACTCGGGGATCTTCGCCACCTGTTCCTGCTCGAACAGCGCGAGCGCATCGACGTTGGTGGGGATGTTGCCGATCACGTTCTCGAACGCCGCGATCTGCTCACCGCCGAGGGCGAGGCACGACAACGCCGCCCACGACGCTTCACGGTCCTGCACTCCGGTGGGGATGAAGAAGCCGTTGCCGCCGGCCATCGGTGCCAGGTCGTTCGGGTCGGCCACGCCGTCGGGGGTGGGGAACGGCACGACGCCCCAGTTCTCGGGCTTGCCGTTGCCGAACCGGTCGGGCCAGGTGATGAAGTACGAGGCCTCGAGGTACATCGCCAGGTCACCCTTGATGAAGAAGTTGTCGGCCGAGTCGTACGAGCCCAGACCGTCGCCCCAGCGCTGGAACGCCTCGGGGTCCATCAGGTCGTAGTACTGCTGCTGCCAACGCAGGCTCTCGGCCCACTCGGGGGTCGCGATCGTCACCTCGCTTCCGTCATCGTTGAAGCGCTGGCCACCGAACAGGTAGGCGATGAACGACACATACGAGCCGTCACCCACGTCGGGCACGAAGCCCACCCGCTCGACCGAGCCATCGGCACCCACCTTCAGCAGTTTCTTCGCGGCGTCGAGCAGTTCGTCGTAGTTCGAGGGCGGCTCGGTGATGCCTGCCTCGGCCAGGGCGTCGCCGTTGTAGAACAGGCCCACCGGGTCGAGCGACAGCGGCAGGCCCCAGTGCTGGTCCTTGAACTCGACCAGCCGCTTGCCGCCGGGCACGAACGAGTCCCAGCTCAGGCCGTCGCGGGCGAACAGGTCGTCGATCGGCTCGACGATGCCTCCAGCCTCGAGATACGCGAGCCCACCGCTGAAGTCGGCCTGGATGAGGTCGGGCGGACTTCCAGCCTCGACGGCGGCCTGGATGGAATCGGAGATGCCGTCTTTGCCCACGTACTCGATGGTCATCCAGGGGTACATCGACTCGCAGCGGTCGATCATCGGCTGGAAGGCCGCCGTGCCCTCGGTGTCGCTGAACGACGACCACAGCGTGAGCGTCAGCGGGTCGCGCTGGTACAGCGTGGTCTCGGGTGCTGCGCTCGTGTCAGGCGCAACCGTGTCGGGTGCCGCGGTGTCGGGTGCCGCGCTGGTGACCGCTGCGGCCGTCGTGCCGGGTGCGGCCGTCGTGGCGGAGCTGTCGTCACCTCCACTACAGGCCGCAGCGAACAGGCTGGCGACCAGCGCGCCACCGACGAGCGCGTTGCAGCCGTGGTTCCTGCGGCGGCGATGGTTCAGAGGCGGTGTCGTGCGCATGGTTTCTCTCCTGCTTCGAGCCGATCGCTGTCCCCACAGCGCCGTCTCCCGACTGTAGCGAACTCGGTGGGGCGTGGATTCCCACACCATCGACGAGCTGTTGCGACGGACGGATGAGCCCGTCGACGGCGGCCCCACGGGTGCCACCGGCGCCGAATAGAGTCGACCGCATGACCGCCGGTCTCGAGGCAACGATCCGCTGTGGCCGGGCCGGAGTGGCACCATGACGCAGTCCGTGCAGATCGAGCTGCTCACCGGCCTGCATCACCTGGCACCGGTGCTTGCAGCCTGGCATCACGCCGAGTGGGGTCATCTCTACGCCGACGACGTGTGGAACCACGCCATCGCCGTGCGCGAGTTCGAGACGATGGCGACGCCCGGCTCGACCGACCGCACGTGGGTGGCCTTCGACGGCGACTCGCGTGATGCCGACGCCGTGCTCGGGTCGGTGTCGCTCATCGCCACCGACGACCTGGCCGGCTTCGGACACCTCACCCCGTGGCTCGCCAGCATGTTCGTGGCCCCGGCCGCGCGGGGGCGAGGGGTGGCGGCAGCACTCACCGACGCGCTGTTGCGCGGCGCTCACGCCGATGGCCACG
>JBIKLX010000225.1:0-4608 GCA_044359565.1 Ilumatobacteraceae bacterium | reverse complement strand
GCACCTCGTGCCCACGACGCGCCAGCGCGGGCGCGAGATCGCTGATGAACCGGGCGATGCCACCGGTCATGTTGTTCGTGTAGCCACTCGACACGAACGTGATCGCGCGCCGCTGCGACGCGTCGACCGTGGGGAACGGCTTCCAGTCGGGTGCGGGCCAGGTGACCGGCCCGAGGCGCACCCGGTGCCGTTCGTGGCCCAGCTTCAACCCCGCCGAGAACGCCTCGGCGCACCGTTCGGCACAGCGCCGGGCCGAGCCCGCCGGTAGGCGGCCGGCGTCTTCGTGCGCCTGCGCGTCGTCGATGCGGCTCTGGATGAACCGGCGGGTGCGCTCGTGGATCTCGACCTCGGGGAAGTCGTCCCAGGCGTGGCGGTAGGCGAAGTAGGTCTGGTTCTTCACGATCGGGAACCAGTTGGTGACCACACGGTGGTGGTTGCGGATCCCTGAGGGGAGGAACTTGTGGTGCACCGCGGCATCGGGCAGTTGGCGCAGCAGGAAACCGGCATCGACCAGCCGGCAGCACAGGTCGGTCTCGTCGTGGAAGTACTCGAACACCTCGTCGAACCCGCCCACCTCCTCGAGCGCGCTGCGCCGGAACAGGGCGTTGGTGCCCTGCAGGTAGGGGAACTGGAACGAGCCGGGCGCGCACTGCACGTCGTAGGGCTGGTCGGTGCTCGACTCGGTCTCGCCGAAGCGGTTCGCCGCGCTGTAGCGGTACTGCAGGTCCATGCCCGTGTGGTCGAACACGATGCCGCCCACACCGCCCACACCCGGATCGTCGAACGCCGGCAGCGCCTGGGTGAGCCACTCGAAATCGGGTAGCGCATCGTCGTCGATGAACGCGACGATCTCGCCCGCCGCGGCGCGGATGCCGATGTTGCGCGACATCGACAGGTTGGCGGCGGGGCAGTGCTGCACCTTCACCCGGTCGACCCAGGGCAGCAGCACATCGAGGGTGTGATCGGTGGACGGGCCATTGACCACCACCACTTCGAGGTCGGCGTGGCGCTGATGGGTGAGGCTCTCGAGCGTTGCCCCGAGGCTGTCGGCACGGTTGTAGGTGCAGATGACGACCGAGACGCGCATCAGCCCGCCGGTCGGGTGGCTGCGATCTCGAACTCGAGGCAGTCACCGTTGGGGCGGCCGCGGGCGATGACGGCCGGATCGTCGAAGCCGGCACCACGCAGCAGCGCCGCCAGCGACTCGGGGGTGAAGCCCGTGAAGTGGAAGTCGCCCTCGTACTCCTGGCCGCCATAGGCGACGGCGCGCAGTTGCTCGAACGGCATCATCCCGCCCACGTACGCCTTCGACATCGCCTCGAGATCGGGCACCACCGCACGGAACGTGCCGCCCGGCTTCAGCAGGCTGTGCCAGTAGGGCAGCAGGGTGCGGCTGAGCTGCAGTTCGGGGAAGTGCTCGAGCGTGTGGCTGCTGAAGATCTCGGTGACCGATGCGGGCGCCACCGGCAGCCGGTCGATCGGCGCCACCACGTCGATGCCCGGCAGTTCGCGCAGGTCGACGTTGACGAAACCGGGCAGGGCGATGTGGCCCGCACCGAGGTTGAGACGCACCTCGTCGGCATCGAGACAGCCCGCGGTGATCACCCGCGGCTCGACCGGCACAGCGCCACCGCTCGGCGCGCCGCCGGAGCCCCCGCTGCCGTAGCGCAGTTCGTGCATCATCTCGGCGCGGATCGTCTCGACGCGGGTGAGCAGCCAGGCGATCGTGTCGATGTGTGGCCGCATCGTGCGCTCGATGGTGTCGTCGATGATGTTGCCGCCGTGCTCGTCGAGTTCGGTGAGCTGGCGGCGGAACGACGCGGTCTCGCGGGTGAGGGTGCGGGCGATGCCGTTGGTCGACACGATCGCATTGAACACCGCGGGCTGGAACGCCTCGAGCGCCTTCATCCCGGCCGTGACCGCATCGAGCTGGGCACGCAATTCGGCCACCTGCAGGCCGAACTGGTGCACATCGGCCCGCACGTGCGGGGTGACGGCCCGTTCGGTGACAGTCCGCGTCTGACGCACACCGGGCACCCGGGCGATCCTGCGCAACGCGCCTCTCAGGCTGCTCATCGGGGCACCTCCCTCACGTCGGCGATTCTACGAACACGGCCGGGGCCTCATCCGAACGTCCACTGCGGCCGCAGCGTGACCACGCCACCGGTCTCGTACGGCTTGCCCGTCATCACATCGAACCGCATCGCCAGCGTCAGGCGGTCGTACACGTGGGTGCGGTTGAAATCGGTGATCTCGGTGTGCAGGTCGTAGGTGCCCGGCAACAGCGGCACATCGGTGAGGGCCACCTCGATCACCCCGTCGCCCGACAGCACCTCGGGGATCTGCCCCACATCGCGGGTGCAGGGCGCGGTGACGGTGGAGCCGCCGAGATGCTCGATCTCGAACCCCACCACCGGCCGCGGCACCCCTTTCTCGCTGTGGTAGTGCAGGCGCAGCCGCACCGAGTCGCCCGTACGGAACCGCTTCACCGGCACCGGGTTGTCGTTCACCAGCAGTTCGACCCGTTCGATCCGCGCCTCACCACTGCCGCGGCGGATGCTGCCATCGGCGCTGCGGTCGCGCATGCCCAACATCGCCTCGGTGTACGCGTCGACCAGATCGGTCGGGTCGCCCTCGCCCGTGATCACCCCGTGGGTGAGCCAGATGGCCCGGTCGCACATGTCCTTCACCGTGTTCATCGCATGGGTGACGAGCACGATCGTGCGGCCCTCGTTGCGGAACTCGACGAACTTCTCGAGACAGCGCTGCTGGAAGGTGACATCGCCCACCGCCAGGATCTCGTCGATGATCAACAGGCTCGGGTCGACGTTGATGGCCACTGCGAACGCCAGGCGCACGTACATGCCCGACGAGTAGGTCTTCACCGGCGAGTCGATGAAGCTCTCGAGGCCCGAGAACTCGACGATGTCGTCGAAGCGGGATGCGATGTCCTTGCGCGACATGCCGAGGATGGCGGCGTTGAGGAACACGTTGTCGCGCCCCGACAGCTCGGGGTGGAACCCGGCGCCCAGTTCGAGCAGCGCCGACATGCGCTTGTGCACCCGCACCGAGCCCGAGTTGGGCTGCAGGATGCCGGCCATGCACTTCAGCAGCGTCGACTTGCCCGAACCGTTCTGGCCGATGACCCCGAAGACCTCGCCCTCTTTCACGTCGAACGACACGTCGTTCAGGGCGACGAAATCGTTGTAACGCGACCGGCCGCGGCCCGCGACGAGTTGCTTGATCGAGTTGGTCTTCTCGTGATGCAGGCGGAACGTCTTGGTGACGTGATCGACCTCGAGCGCCAGTTCAGCCATGGTTCACATCTCCTCCGCGAACCGTGGCGACAACCGGTTGAACACCCAGGCACCGGCGAAGAACACCCCGAACCCGAGGCCTGCCAGTTGGGCCAGCCGGCCGAAGCCGGGCATGCGCAGGTCGTAGACCACGTTGTGGATGGCAGTGATGAAACTGCCCGTCGGGCCGTAGTTGGCCACCCAGCGCAGGGCAGCGACGTCGATCGTGGCCGGGTTGTAGATGATGGGCGTGGCGTAGAACAGGATCTGCGCGGCAATGCCCCACAGGTAGTTGACGTCGTGGAAGAACACGTTGGCCGCCGACAGCGCCAGGGCGACCCCCGTGGTGAACAACGCCAGCAGCCCGAGGATGAGCAACAGCACCGGGATCCACGGCAGCACCATGTTGCCGGCGATGAGCAGCGCCACCAGGAGCACACCCAACTCGATCATCAGCGTGACGAACTGGGCCACGATCACCGAGAACACGAGGTGCTCGTGGGGGAACTGCACCTTCTTGATGAGGCCCGCACCGCCCTGCACCGAACCGATCGCCACACCGACGCTGATCGAGAAGAAGTTGAACGGCAACGCGCCGCTGAGGAAGTAGAGCGGGAAGTTGCTGAGCCCGCTCGGATCGCCCACCGGCGGAGCGGCCTTGAACACGTACAGGAAGATGACGCTGAAGATCGCCATCTGGGTGAGCGGGTTGAGCAGGCTCCACGCCCAGCCCAGCACCGACTTCTTGTACCGCGTGCGCAACTCCTTCAGCGACAACAGATACAGGAGGTTGCGGTGGGCGGCCGCAGTACGCAAAGACATGGCGACCGGAGTGTAGCGATCACCCGCGTTCGGGCCAGGGCAGCCGCGGATAGCGCCTGCGCATGGCCTCGATCGCGTCGTCGGCGGCGAGGTTGGTGAGCGCGATCATCGAGCCCTGCTGCACCCGGTAGCGGCCGAGCGCCTGGGGCACCAGCACGGCGTGCCCGCCCCGGTCGGCCAGGCGCAACCACAGGTCCCAGTCCTCCCACCCGAACACAGAGTCGTCGTCGCCCCGGTACCCGCCGAGATCGCGCCACGCATCGAGCCGCCACATCGCCTGGGCATCGATGTAGTTGGCCTCGGCGAGCCGCCGTGGCTCCCACGCCAGCGCACTGCGCAGGCCGCGCTGGTCGCCGAAGTCTTCGAGGATGGCGTAGGCGGCAGCCGCGCCGGGATCGGCGTCGAGCGCGGCCGACAGCCGCGCCAGGCAGGTGGGGTACACCTGGTTGTCGGCGTCCATCACCAACACCCGGTCGGCGCGGGCCCCAGC
>JBIKLX010000057.1:0-16523 GCA_044359565.1 Ilumatobacteraceae bacterium | reverse complement strand
AGGTCGGCGGGCTCGCGGATGTCGGAGATGGCCATGGCAGATCACACGCTACCGCTGGGTGTCTGGCGCATCGTGATCAGGTGGCTAGGTTCCGGACGTGCCCATCACCACATCTCTGTTCGACCTCACTGGCCACGTCGCCCTCGTCACGGGCGGCAACAGCGGCATCGGCCTCGGCATGGCGCACGGCCTGGCGGCCCACGGCGCCAGCGTCGCCATCTGGGGCACCAACCCCGCCAAGAACGCCGCGGCGGCCGAAGAGCTACGGGCTCACGGCGGGGCCGTGCTCGACCTGCTGTGCGACGTGGGTGATCACCAAACGGTGATCGACTCGATGGCCGCCACCGTCGACGCACTGGGCCGGGTCGACTCGTGCTTCGTCAACGCAGGTGTCGGCGGCAAGGCACCCAGCTTCGTGGGCATGACCGACGACGAGTGGCACCGGGTGCTGCGGGTGAACCTCGACGGCGCGTTCTACACGGCACAGGAAGCGGTGAAGCGCATGGTGGGCCAGGGCACAGGCGGATCGGTGGTGTTCACCACCTCGGGGTCGGCCTACTTCGGCCAGCAGAAGGGCCAGCACTACGGCGGGTCGAAGGGGGCGGTGATCTCGATGATGAAGGGCATCGCCGTCGAACACGCCCGCCACGGCATCCGCTGCAACGCCATCCTGCCCGGATGGATCGAGAGCGAGATGACCGCCCCAGCGCTGAGCTGGGACAAGTTCGTCGACAACGTGCTGCCCCGGGTGCCGCTGCGCCGGTGGGGCACACCCGCCGATTTCGGTGCCCTCGCCGTGTACCTGGCCAGCTCGGCCAGCGGGTACCACACGGGCGACGTCATCACCATCGACGGCGGTTATCACTCGTTCTAGGTCCGACAGTCGGGGCGAGCGTGGGTCCCGAGGAACCGCGCACCCCGCTGCGAGACTGCGGGCATGTCGTTCGGCCAACCATCAGGACCACCCGCGTCCGCCAAGCAGATGCGCGAGTTGCTCACGCTGCTCGAGCAGGCCGGGTACGACGGGTTCCGTAGCGCCCGCGGGCCGCTCGGCTTCACCCAGCGTCAGGGTGGCGGCAAGTTCACCCGCGACGAGGCCGATGCGGTGATCGAGCAGGTACGCGCCGAACTCGAGGCCGCCGAGGGTGAAACCGAGGGCAATTCCGGTGGCGTCGCCGAGGTGGAGGCGGCTCCTCCCGAGCCGGTTCGCCCGGCAACTCGTCCGGCCCGCCCATCGAGCGCCGAACAGGTGTTGCGCCGGTTCACCTCGCAGCAGCTCGCCGCCGAGTTGCAGCGCCGCGGCTGGGTGGTGATGGAGCCCTAGAGGTGCCTGCGTCGGCGTGCGAGACTCGATGCATGACGACGATCGACGGACACGCTGGACACCAGGCCGTGGCAGCGATGCTGCAGCACGGCACCGATGTGATGTTCACCCTCAATGGCGGGCACATCTGGCCGCTGTACGACGCGGCCCGTGTGCGCGGGATGCGGGTGATCGACACCCGCCACGAGCAGACGGCCACGTTTGCCGCCGAGGCCTACGCCAAGCTCACCCGCAACCCGGGCTTCGCTGCGCTCACTGCGGGTCCGGGCATCACCAACGGCGTGTCGGCCATCACCAGTGCGTGGTTCAACGGCTCGCCGGTGGTGGTGATGGGTGGTCGTGCGCCCGAGGGCCGGTGGGGTGCCGGGTCGTTGCAGGAGATGGACCATGTGCCCGTGGTGCAGAGCATCACCAAGAGCGCCCTCACCGTGAAAGACGCCACCCGGGCCGGTGCGCTGGTGCACGAGGCGGCCACGCTGAGCCGCACCCCGCACCGCGGGCCCACGTTCCTCGACTTCCCGCTCGACGTGTTCGGCCCGTCGAGCGGCGAGGTGCCGGCGGTCGACGTGTGCACGGGCACCGGCCCAGCACCCGACCCCGCAGAGGTGAGCCGCCTGGCGGGTCTCATCGCCGCCGCCGAACGCCCGGCGTTCATCGTGGGCAGCGACGTGTACTGGGACGGCGCGTGGGTCGAACTGCGCGCCGCGGTCGAGCACCTGCGCGTGCCCTGTTTCTTCAACGGCCTGGGTCGAGGCACGCTGCCGGCCCGGCACGAGCTGAGCTTCCTGCGCACCCGCGGGTTGCTGAAGCAGCGGGCCGATCTGGTGGTGGTGCTGGGTACCCCGCTCGACTTCCGTCTCGGCTTCGGTCGGTTCGGCAACGCCCAGGTGGCCCATGTGGTCGACAGCGAGGGCCAGCGCGCCGGGCACATCGACGTGCCCACCGTGGCCGGCGATGCCCGCCTGGTGCTGGCCGCGCTGGCCGAGTACAGCGGTGCGCGAGTCGATCACGACGGCTGGATCGCCGAACTCCGCGCCGCCGAACAGGCAGCGGCCGCGGCCGACGCCGCACTGCTCGCCGCCGACACGGCGCCCATCAAGCCCAGCCGCATCTACGGCGAACTGGGCAAGCGGCTGGCCGACGATGCGGTCGTCATCTGCGACGGTGGCGACTTCGCCTCGTACGCCGGCAAGTTCGTCGAGGTGCAACAGCCGGGCTGCTGGCTCGACACCGGCCCGTACGGATGCCTGGGCAACGGCCTCGGCTACGCCATCGCCTCGCGTGTGGTGCGCCCGAGTAGCCAGGTGGTGGCGTTGCTCGGCGACGGTGCTGCCGGGTTCAGCCTGATGGACGTCGACTCGCTCGTGCGCCACCAACTGCCGGTGGTGATGGTGGTGGGCAACAACGGCATGTGGGGCCTCGAGAAGCATCCGATGCAGGCCATCTACGGCTGGGACATGGCATGCGACCTGCAGCCCGGCTGCCGGTACGACCAGGTGGTCACCGCGCTGGGCGGTGGCGGCGAGATGGTCACGTCGCCCGACGAGATCGGCCCCGCGCTCGACCGTGCGTTCGCGTCGGGTGTGCCGTACCTGGTGAACATCGTCACCGACCCTGCCGACATCTACCCGCGCTCGTCGAACCTTGCCTGAAGCGGTGGTCGGAGCCGAGGTTCGGCCTCGTCGACTCTCGTACCACTGGGTGGTCTTCGGTGCGGCCTTCGTCGTGCTGCTGTGCGCGGCCGGCACGCGCAGCGCGCCCAGCGTGCTCATCGACCCGCTCCGCGACGAGTTCGGCTGGAGTCGCGCCACGGTGGGGCTCGCCGTCAGCATCAACGTGCTGCTGTTCGGGTTCATCGGCCCGTTCGCAGCCGCGCTGCAGCAGCGGTACGGCCTGCGCCGGGTCACCACCATCGCTCTGGTGGTCATCGCCGCCGGGGCCGCGCTCACCACGCAGATGAGCCAGCCCTGGCACCTGTTCCTGCTGTGGGGTCTGGTCGTGGGCACGGGCAGTGGGTGCATGGCCACCGTGTTCGCCAGCACCGTGGCCACGCGCTGGTTCGTGGCCCGACGCGGCCTGGTGGTGGGTGTGCTCACCGCTGCGTCGGCCAGTGGGCAACTGGTGTTCCTGCCGCTGCTCACCCGGCTGGCCGATGGCGCGGGTTGGCAGTGGGTGGGGGTGTCGGTGGCGATCGGTGCGCTCGTGGCGGTGCCGGTGGTGCTGCTGTTCCTGCGCGACCGGCCCGAAGACATCGGGCTGCGCGCCTACGGCGCCACCGAGGCCGACACCACCGCACCGCTGACCGGTAACCCGATCACTGCTGCGTTCGATGCCCTGCGCCTGGCGCGGCGGTCGGGCACGTTCTGGCTGTTGTGGGGCAGCTTCGCGGTGTGCGGGCTCAGCACCACCGGCCTGGTACAGACCCACTTCATCTCGGCCGCGCACGACCACGGCATCAGCGGGCCGAGTGCCGGCACCTACCTGGCGATGATCGGCATCTTCGACGTGGTGGGCACCATTGCGAGTGGTGTGCTCACCGACCGCTTCGATCCGCGCAAGCTGCTGTTCGCGTACTACCTGCTGCGCGGCCTCAGCCTGTTCGTGCTCGATCCGGCACTCGCCAACGGTGGCGGCGGATTATTCGGGTTCATGGTGTTCTACGGCCTCGACTGGGTGGCCACGGTGCCGCCCACCATCGCTCTGTGCATCGCCCACTTCGGCCGCAACAGCGGCCCGCTGGTGTACGGATGGGTGTTCGCCGGGCACCAGGTGGGCGGGGCACTGGCGGCATGGGGTGCCGGCGAACTGCACGATGTGAGCGGCAGCTACCGCCTGGCGTTCCTGGTGGCCGGGGTGTGCTGCCTCGTCGCCGCGGTCGGGGTGCTGCGGATCCGCAGTGGCTCAGACGGTCTTGGCCATGAACCGGTCGAGCTCGACCAGCACGCGGGTGACCTTGCCGGCGGCGACCAGACCGCGGGCGTCGCTCGCTGACACGGTGAAGGTGAGCCGGCGGCCCTCGACCTTCTCGAGCACGGCCTCGGCCTCGACCGTGGCGCCCACCGGGGTGGGCTGCAGATGATCGAGCTGCACCCGCATGCCCACCGTCGTGTGCCCAGCGGGTAGGTGGCCCTCGAGCGCGGCGACGGCGGCTTCCTCGCACAGCGCCACCACGCGCGGTGTGGCGAGCACGTCGACGGTTCCCGAGCGCATCGCCCGAGCGGTGTCGGCATCGGCGACGACGAGGGTTGCGTCACCTCGAAGACCTGGTTCGATCTGCACGATTGGTCACCTTACGACGGCTGCCGACCCGGCCGCGGCACCGGTACGCTCTCGCCATGATCGATCAGGACACGCTCACCCGGGTTCTGGGTGCCGCAACTCGCACCGGGGCCGACTTCGCGGAAGTGTTCGTGGAGGACAAGCGCTCCACCTCGGCGGGCCTCGACGACGGCCGCATCGAACAGGTCACCAGCGGCCGCGACCGCGGCGCCGGCATCCGGGTGGTGAAGGGCGACACCACTGGCTTCGCCCATACGGCCGACCTCAGCGAAGCGGGTCTGCGTGCCGCGGCCGAGGCTGCCGCAGCCGCCGCCAGCCAGGGTGGCGGCGGGGTGCGCACCGTGGCGCTCACCCGTGTGGCGCCCACGCAGGTGAACACCGTCGAGCAGTACCCCGACAGCATCCCGAAGGCCGCCAAGGTCGACTTGCTGCGCCGTATCGACGACGCCGCACGCAGCGCCGGTGCGTCGATCGTGCAGGTGTCGGCCGGCTACGGCGACAGCCACCGCCGCATCCTCGTCGCGAACACCGACGGTGTGCTGGCCGAAGACGAACAGGTGCGGGCGCTGGTGCGCATGAGCGTGGTGGCCTCGGCCGACACGGGTATGCAGACCGGCTTCCAGAGCGCAGGCCAGACGGTGGGCTTCGAGATGTTCGACGCCGTCGATGTGGAGGCACTCGCCCGCGATGCCGCGCGCATGGCGCTCACCAAGTTGAAGGCCCGCCCGGCGCCCAGTGGGGCGCTGCCTGTCGTCATCAAGCAGGGCAGTGGTGGCGTGCTGTTCCATGAGGCGTGCGGGCACGGCCTCGAGGCCGATCTCGTGTCGAAGGGCGCCAGCGTCTACCGCGGTCGCACCGGCGAACTCGTCGCTTCACCGCTCGTCACGCTCGTCGACGACGGCACGATGAGCCGCGAGTGGGGTGCCATCGGCATCGACGACGAGGGCCATCCCAGCCAGTACAACGTGCTCATCGAGAACGGTGTGCTCACCGACTTCATGTGGGACTACCTGCGGGCACGCAAGGAAGGCCGTGCCCAGACGGGCAATGGCCGCCGCCAGAGCTACATGCACCTGCCGATGGTGCGCATGACGAACACCTACGTGCTGAACGGCACCGAAGAGCCCGACGAGATCGTGCGGGCCACCGACCACGGCGTGTACATCGCCCAGTTGGGCGGCGGCAGCGTGAACACGGCCACCGGCGACTTCGTGTTCGGCATGACCGAGGCGTACCTCATCGAGCACGGCGAGATCACCGAACCGCTGCGCGAGGGCAACCTCATCGGCAACGGCCCGCAGGTGCTGCGCGACATCGATCTGCTGGGCAACGACTTCGCGATGGGCAACCCCGGCACGTGCGGCAAAGACGGCCAGGGCGTGCCGGTGGGCGACGGCCAGCCGACCCTCCGCGTGTCGTCGATGACCATTGGCGGCACGGCGGCATGAGTGATCTGCAGTCGATCGTCGATGCGGTCGTCGCCCAGGCACAGCCCGGCGAAGCGATCGAGGCGTACGCAGCGCGAGGCAGCGAGACCGACATCCGCGTGTACCAGGGCGAGGTCGAGCACTTCGTCAGTGCGCAGAGCGAAGGCATCGGCATTCGTGTGATTCGCGATGGTCGAACCGGGTTCGCCTACGCCGGCGTGCTCGATGCCACGGCGGTGGCCGAGGTGCTGGCCGAGGCGCGCGACAACGTCGAGTTCGGCAGCAGCGACGAGTGGGCGGCGCTCGCCGAGCCCGACGGGGTGGAGGTGGTGCCGCAGCCGCTGTGGAACGAGGCCCTCGCCGCATACGCCACCGAGCGCAAGATCGAACTCGCCAAGGAACTCGAGCGGCTCACATCGGCCGCCGACAGCCGGGTGCGGGTCGAGGAGTCGAACTACGCCGACGCCGCCTCCGAGTCGGCGGTGGCCACCACCACCGGTATCCGGCGGGCCAGCCGCGAGAACGGCTGCTACGTCAGCATCAGCACCCTCGCCGACGACGGCGACGAGACGCAGACCGGGTTCGGCTTCAGCGTCGGCCGGTCGCCCGACGAGTTCGATCTGGCCAAGGCTGCCCGCGAAGCCGCCGACCGCGCCACCGGCCTGCTCGGCGCCACCAAGCCGACCAGCCGCCGACTCACCGTGGTGCTCGACCCGTACGTCACGGCCCAGTTCCTCGGTGTCATCAGCAGCACGCTCAATGGCGAGGCGGTCATCAAGGGTCGCAGTCTGTTCAAGGACCGCGTCGGCGAAACCGTCGCCAGCCCGGTGTTCACCCTGGTCGACGACCCCACCAACCCGCTCGCCTACACCGCCACCGACGTCGACGGTGAAGGCCTCGCGGCCCGCCGCAACGTGCTCATCGACAGCGGTGTGCTGCAGGGCTTCGTGCACTCCAGCTACAGCGCCCGTCGGGCGGGCACCGTCAGCACCGGCAACGCCGTGCGCGGGGGGTTCAAGAGCACACCCGGTGTCGGTTGCCTGGCGCTGCAGTTGCAGCCGGGCGCGCGTTCGCAGGCCGAGATGATCGCCGACATCACCGACGGTGTGCTGGTGCAGCAGGTGTTCGGCTTGCACAGCGGCGTCAACCCGGTCAGCGGCGACTTCTCGTCGGGTGCGGCAGGTCTGCTCATCACCGACGGCAAGGTCGGCGCACCGGTGCGCGAGTTCACCATCGCCTCGACGCTGCAGAAGATGCTGCTCGACGTGGTCGAGGTGGGTAACGACGTCGACTGGCTGCCCATGCGGGCCGCGGGTGTCAGCCTGGTCATCGCCGATATGACCATGAGCGGCGCCTGACCGGCTACTCGATCGGTCGCTCAGCGGGTGAGTGCCTCGTCCATCGTGCGGCATCTGAACCCGAGGGTTGCCGCACGCCCTGAATCGAGCACTACCACGCCCGGCCGCACCAGGCCCGAATCGGCAAGGCTGGCGCGGGGCACCTGGAACGGGTCGAGCCGCAACCAGCGGGCCACACGGGCAGCGATGTCGGCGCGGCTGAGGGCTTCGGGACCGGCAATGTGCAACGGGCCGGTGATGTCGGGGCGGTCGGCCAGGGCGGCCACGGCGCGAGCGAGGTCGGCGGCGTGCACCGGGCAACGCACCTCGTCGGTGAAGAAGCGCATGCTCGACCGGCCGGCCAGTGCCGCAGCCACATCGTCGACCAGGGCGCACGGCCCGTCGGTGGCGTAGATCAGCGAGGTGCGCACCAGCACTGCCTGCGGGCAGGCAGTGGCGACCGCCTGCTCGGCCTCGGCCTTCCATCGCCCGTAGTCGGTGATCGGGTGGGGCGTGTCGGTTTCGGTATACGGCGTCGGTCGGCCGCCGAACACCACGTCGGTCGACAGGTGGACCAACCGTGCCCCCACCGCGGCCGCGGCGCGTGCCACGTTGGCACTGCCATCGACGATCACGTTCGGGTCGTCGCCGCGGTAGGCGAGGTGCACGACCGCTCGCGGCTTCCACTCGCGGATCTGTTCGTCGACCCGGGCTGCGTCGCGTACGTCGAGCATCCGCGACGTGGGGGCGATGGTCTCCCACTGCTGCGCCCCCACGACGGCACCGAGGTGCCGGCCCAGCAGTCCGCTCGAACCGGTGACGAAGAGCAGTTTCTGCCGACGGTTCCAGCGCATCGCGACAGCGTAGGCAGCAGCGTGCGCCGGTACTGTCTGTCCTCGTGCCGATTCCCTTCGCCGCAGCCCTCGAGCGCCACCCGCACCTGGCCGACCCGTTGCCGGCGGGCTGGGTGCGTGTCGACCTGCACAGCCACACGATGTGGAGCGGCGACAGCACCACCACCCCCGACGAGGTGGAACGAGCCGTGGTGGAGGCCGGCATCGACGTGCTGTGCATCACCGACCACAACGCAGTGAAGGGCGCCGAGGAACTCGCCGAGCGCCTGCCCTGTCGGGTGGTGGTGGGTGAGGAACTCCGCACGCACGCGGGCGAGATCATCGGACTGTTCCTCACCGAGCGCATCCCCTTTGGAACGCCGCCCGCCGAGGCCGCCAGAGCCATCCGCGCCCAGGGCGGCATCGTGTACGTGCCGCACCCGTTCGACCCCATGCGGCGCAACCTGGCCGAGGCGGCCCTCGACGCGCTGGTGGCCGAGCACCTCGTCGATGCCATCGAGACCATCAACGCGAAGACCTCGCTGCACAGCCTGAACCGCCGCGCCGCGGAGTACGCCGAGCGGTTCGATCTTGCGCCCGGTGCCGGCAGCGACGCCCATGTGCCCGACGCCATCGGTGCTGCGTATGTCGAGATGCCCGACTTCGACGGCCCGGCCGACTTCCTCACCAAACTGCGTGAGGGCCGGGTGGTCGGGCACCACTGGGACCGGCCCCGACCCTGGAGCCCGCGCATCGTGCCCAGCACCTCCGGCGGGTGACGACCGACTAGAACAGTCCGGTGCCCATCATCCAAGCGATCGTCCTCGGTATCACCCAGGGCCTGTCGGAGTTCCTGCCCATCTCGTCGAGCGGTCACCTCATCCTCGTGCGCTGGCTGTTCGGCTGGGACGAACTGCAGCCCGAGTCCGTTGCCAAGGCCTTCGACGTGGCGCTGCACCTGGGCACGCTCATCGCCGTGGTGGCGTATTTCTGGCGCGACCTCGTCGTGTACGTGCGTGAAGGGGTGCTGCTGGTCGTGAACCGCCGCCGCCCCACCACCACCGAGGGGCGCTTGGCCTGGCTGCTGGTGCTGTCGGCGGTACCGGCAGGCATCGTGGGGGCGTTGTTCGAGAGCGTCATCGACGAGCACCTCGGCACGCCGTTCTTCATCGCCATCTCGCTCATCGTGTTCGGCCTGGTGCTCGGCTGGGCCGACCGTCTGCCCGGTGAGCGGCCCGCCGAGGGCTACCGCACTGCCGACGCACTTGCCGTGGGTGCGGCGCAGGTGCTGGCGCTGAACCCGGGCACATCGCGCTCGGGCATCACCATGACCGCGGCCCGCATGAAGGGGTTCACCCGCGACGCCGCCGCCCGGCTCAGCTTCTTGATGAGCATTCCGGTCATCGCGGGCGCCGTGGTGTTCAAGCTCGGCAGCCTGATCGCCGACGGTGTGCCCGAAGGCCTCGGTGTGCCCATGGTGGTGGGCATCGTCACGGCGGGCCTCTCGGGCTGGTTGGCGGTGTGGGGCACGATCCGGTTGGTGCGCACTCGCAGTTTCATGCCGTTCGTCGTGTACCGCTGCGCGCTGGGTGTGGCCGTGCTGGTGCTGCTGGCAACGCCCTGGCGCTGACCCGCTGCCGGGTCAGTCGGAGCGCACCACCAGGCTCGCCTCGCCGTGCTGGGCAGCGTCGGCCACCGCCGGCGCCGCGGCGGCCGGAACCCCGACGGTGACGGTGCCATCGGCCACTGCCACCACGACGGCATCGCCGACCACGAGCGCGCCGACGGCCACCACGTCGACACGGGTGCCGGGTGCGAGCGTCAGCGCAGCGCTGTCGACAGCGATCGACACCCCGCGCCACTCGCGTGGCAACAGGTCGAGGCCGGCGCGGCCGACGTCGACCATCCTCACGACATCACCGGCGCCGATGTGCTGCACGGCGACCAGACCGGTGGGGTCGCGGTCGAGGCGTCCGGTGGCCGCCAGCGCCGACGGGAACGCAGTGGCCTGCGCGACGACCGGGTCGCCCGGGGCCAGATCGGCCGTGGCCACCCACACCGTCACCGACTCGCCCCACGCTCGGGTGGCGGCGTCGAGCTGCTGGGCGCGCGTGTGCAGTTGGCACCCGGCCACGAGGGCGAGCCCGACGACGACGGTCCAGTAGACACGCGGATGGCGGGCAACCCACGAACGGACATGGGCGAGCAGGGTCATACGACCTCCCGGGCTCGGGCAGCGGGGCGTGGGGGAAGTCGGGTGCTGCAGACGCAGCGAGAGGTCAGCTGGCGCTGGACGAGGGGGCCGCAGGCGCGGCTGCGGCCGGCGCTGCCGTGGAGCCGCCGTCGCCGCCCGACGAGGCGGGGGGCGTGGATGCGGTGCTCGAGTCGGTGCTGGTGCTCGTCGACGAGCTGCTCGAGGTGGAGCTCTTCCCGCCGCGACTGTCGGTCTTGTAGAAGCCGCCGCCTTTGAAGGTGACGCCGACCGGTGTGAACACCTTCTTCACCGACATGGTGGCGCCGGTCGTCGGGTGCACCGCCTCGGTGAGCGCGTCGTCGGTGAAGGCCTGCTGCACCTCGATGGTCTCGCCGGTGTCGATGAATTTGTACACGTAGGTGGGCATGGGCGCTCCGCTGGGCGGCTGACAGGAACGGGTTTGGCACTCGCACGGGGCGAGTGCCAATTGGGTCGTCAGGGTATCGCCCCGCACGGCGAGCGGCACTCCGTAGAGTGATCGCCATGCGCGTCAGAACCGCTGTCGTCCCCGCCGCTGGTATGGGTACCCGCTTCCTCCCCGCCACCAAGGCGGTGCCGAAGGAGTTGCTGCCCATCATCGACACCCCGGCGCTGCAGCTCATCATCGACGAAGCGGTCGGTGCCGGCGTCGACCACATGGTCATCGTCACCAGCCACGCCAAGCCGGCGATCGAGGCCTACTTCCAGCCCCAGCCCGAGGTGATCGCCAAACTGCGCAGTTCGGGCCGCGACCAGATGGCCGACCATCTCGAAGCCATCGGCCGCGACGTGCGGGTGAGCTTCGCCTACCAGGATCAGGCGCTCGGCCTCGGCCACGCGGTCGGTTGCGCCCGCGAGGCCGTGGGCGACGAGCCGTTCGCCGTGCTGCTGCCCGACGAGTTGATGGGGTCGTCCGACCTGCTGCACCAGATGGCCAGGCTGTGCGAACGCACCGGCGGTGGTGTGGTGGGCCTGAAAGAGGTACCGCACGACCAGGTCGGCAGTTTCGGCGTCATCGAGCCCGGTGGCCCGCTGGGCGACGACGGCGTCATCGCTGTTCGCTCGATGGTCGAGAAACCCAAGCCCGCCGATGCGCCGAGCGACTTCATCATCATCGGCCGCTACGTGCTCACGCCCGACGTGTTCGACGAGATCGAGCGGGTGCAGCCCGGCAGCGGTGGCGAGATCCAGCTCACCGACGCGATGCGCGCCCAGGCGGCGCGCAGCCCGTTCCACGGCATCGTCAGCGACGTGTTGCGCTACGACACCGGCAATCCGTTCGGCTGGCTCACCGCTGTCATCGAGATCGGTCTCGCCGACCCGGTCATCGGCCCGCGGCTGCTGCCCTATCTGGCCGATGCGGTTCAGGCCCGACGGAACGACGCCGGGTAGTCGAGCACCAGTCCGTGCTCGTCGACATCGAACTCCTGTGACCAGCCGCTGTCGCCGCGGGTGACCGCCCAGCGGTGCGACGCGAGGCGCGTGAAGCGCTGCGGTTCGACCACCACCTCGAGCGTCTCGACATCGACGCGGATAACCGAGATGTCGGCCGTGTGCCCCACGTGGAGCGGGAGACGGCGGATGGGCAGGGTGCGAGTGAAGGGTGTGCAGTCGAGGTCGATGTCGTAGCAGCCGTCGAGTTCCACACGATGGGCGCCGTTCATCTCGCCCCAGCGGCCGCCGCCATCGGTGACCAGCCACAGATCGGGCTCGTCGAGGTCGCGGAACAGAATGAACTGGCGCACCTGCCATGTGGGTGACAGGCGCAGCACGTACTGCACCCGCTCGCGGCTCACGACGCCCGACACGGTCCAGGCCTCGTTCTCCCACGCCATGGTGAGCGTCTCGTCACCATCGCCGTTCCATGTGGTCCACCGCGCCGTGTGCCCGTCGGCGGGAAACGCGGTGTAGGCGGGCGACGTGCTCACCGGCCCAGTGTGCCACCGGTTCGGCGGTTGGCTACCGTGCCCGATGTGATTCACGAGAGCGAGGCCCTCCAGTTCGTGCTCGGGCAGTGTCCGGTGCTGCCCACGCGGCGCCTCGCCCTGGCCGATGCCACCTGGCTCGTCGTCGCCGAACCCGTGGTGGCGGGTGAGGACGTGCCGCCGTTCGCCAACTCGGCCGTCGACGGCTACGCCGTCATCGCCGCCGACGTGGCCACTGCGCCGGTGGAGTTGACGGTGGTGGGTGAGGTGGCCGCCGGGGCGCACACCGACCGGGTGTTGGCGGCCGGCGAGGCCATCCGCATCATGACCGGCGCCCCGGTGCCGGCCGGGGCCGACGCGATGGTGATGGTGGAAGACACCGAACGACTCGAGGGGGGTGCCCGGGTGCTCGTGCGACGCAGCGTCCAGCGCGGTGATGCCGTGCGGACGGTGGGCGACGACGTGCTCGCCGGTACGCCGCTGTTCGCTCCGGGTGCCGTCGTCACGCCGCCGGTGGCCGGTGTGCTGGCCAGTGTGAACGTGCGCACCCTCGCAGTGGTGCCGCGGGCACGGGTGGCCGTCATGTCCACCGGCGACGAACTCGTCGACGACGGTGCACCGCTGGGGCCCGGGCAGATCCGCGAGAGCAACAAGACGATGCTGTTGGGCATGATCGCCGCTGTGGGCGCAGAGGCCGTCGACTACGGCGTGGTGCGCGACGACGAAGCGGTGCTCGAGGCCACCCTGCGCCGGGCGGCCGACCAGTGCGACGCCATCGTCACCAGCGGCGGCGTCAGCATGGGCGACTACGACGTGGTGAAGGCCGTGCTCGGCCGCATCGCCGAGATGCGCTGGATGCAGATCGCCATCAAGCCGGCCAAGCCGTTCGCGTTCGGTGTGCTCGCTGCCTCCGACGGCCGGGGGGTGCCGGTGTTCGGGCTGCCCGGCAATCCGGTCAGCTCGATGGTGAGCTTCGAGCTGTTCGCCCGACCGGGGCTGCGGCAGATGATGGGCCACGCCGACAACGGGCGGGCGCGACTGCTGGCCGTGGCCGACGAAGCCATCCGCCGCAAGCCCGACGGCAAGACCCACTACGCCCGTGTGCACGGCGCGTTCGGGGCCGACGGTCGGTACCACGTCCGACCCGTGGGTGGCCAGGGCAGTCATCAGTTGGTGGCCACGGCGGCGGCCACAGCCCTGGCCGTGGTGCCCGACGGCGACGGCATCGCCTCCGGTGGCCCGGTCGACGTGATCGCCCTGTGGCTCTAGGCTGACCCACTATGGATCTCGTCGATCCGTTCGGACGCACCATTCGCGATCTGCGCCTCTCGGTCACCGACCGGTGCAATTTCCGCTGCACCTACTGCATGCCCGAGGAAGGGATGCAGTGGCTGCCCCGCGCCGACGTGCTCACATTCGAGGAGTTCGAACGGCTGGCTCGAGTGTTCGTCGAGCGCTTCGAGGTCGACGGCCTGCGGCTCACCGGTGGCGAGCCCACCGTGCGCGCCCACCTGCCCGTGCTGGTCGACAAGTTGGCGCAGTTGCGGGTGCCCGAGCACTCGTCGTCGCCGCTCGCCGGCAAGAAGCCCGATCTGTCGATCACCACCAACGGCGCGACGTTCCGGCTGCTCGCCGACGAGTTGCGCCAGGCCGGTCTCGACCGGGTGAACATCAGCCTCGACACGCTGCAGCGCGACCGGTTCCTGCAGATGACCCGACGCGATGAACTGGTGCGCGTGCTCGACGGCATCGAGGCCGCGAAGGACGCCGGCTTCGCCCCGGTGAAGATCAACGCCGTCATCGAGCGCGGGGTGAACGACGATGAGATCGTCGCGCTCGCCACCTACGGACGCGAGCACGACGTGGAGGTGCGCTACATCGAGTTCATGCCGCTCGACGCCACCGGGCACTGGATGCACGACAAGGTGGTCAGCCAGGACGAGATCGTCGCCGCCATCGGTGCGGTCTACCCGCTCGAGCAGATGCCGGCCCGTGGCGCCGCCCCTGCCGACCGGTGGCGGTACCTCGACGGACGGGGCACGGTTGGCGTCATCCCCACGGTCACCAAACCGTTCTGCGGCGACTGCGACCGGGTTCGCCTCACCGCCGAGGGCCAGTTCCGTACCTGCCTGTTCGCCACCACCGAGTTCGACCTCCGCGCCCTGCTGCGCAGCGGTGCGAGCGATGACGATCTGGCCGCCGAGATCCAGCGGGCCGTGGGCACGAAGTGGGCCGGCCACCAGATCAATCAGGTCACCTTCGTGCGTCCGAAGCGCACGATGAGCCAGATCGGCGGCTGAGTCATTCACGCTCAGGCCGTCGTCGAACGGTGCTTTGCGGCCATCGAGTCGCGCGACCTTCCGTCTCTGTTGGCCTGCTTTGCCCCCGACGCGACGTACCAGAACGTGCCGTATCCGGCCGCCGTCGGGCACGACGCGATCGGGGCGATGTTCGCCCGCATTCTCGGTCGAAGCGAACGGGTGGAGTGGCAGGTACGCAGCGCCGCCTACGTACCGGGCCGTGCCCACGTCGAACGCCTCGACTGCTTCTGGATCGACGGCACGCTGTACTCGGTGCCGTGTCATTGCGTCGCGGAGGTCGACGAGGAGGCAGGGGTCATCACGGCCTTCCGCGACTACGTCGACCTCGGCCGGTGGCGCGACACCATCGGCGACGTGCTGACGCGCTGAGCTGCCTGGGCCGCCATCGCTGGGCCGCCATACCTGGGACAGAAGCGGATGGGCGAGTACGCTTTTCACCGATGAGCGACCTCGAGTTCACCCACCTCGATCCGATGGGTCGGGCCCGAATGGTCGACGTGACCCCGAAAGAACCCACGCATCGTCGTGCGGTCGCTCGCTGCAAAGTGTTCATGCAGCCCGCCACCACCGCTGCCATCGCCAACCGCGAGGTGAAAAAGGGTGATGTGCTGGCCGTGGCGCGGGTGGCCGGCATCCAGGCCGCGAAGCGGACCAGCGATGTCATCCCGCTGTGCCACCCACTGCTCGTGGGTGCGGTGAACATCAACTTCGAGATCGGCGACGACTTCATCGCCATCGAGGCCAACGTCGACTGCGTCGACCGCACCGGTGTCGAGATGGAAGCCCTCCATGCCTGCGCCGTCGCTGCCCTCACCATCTACGACATGTGCAAGTCGGCCGACCGCGGCATGGTGATCGGCGACCTGGCGCTGTGGGAGAAAACCGGTGGGCGCTCGGGGGTGTACCGCCGAGTTGGTGACCCGGGTCACAACGATCCGGCGCAGGATGTGTCGAACCCCGTTACGAATGTAGTAGAATCGTAACGTTCTCCGATCCGACCGGTCACGTTCCGTTCAACCGGCCGACACCCAGGCAGATGCTCCACATGACCCGTACTGTCACCATCCGGCCCACCGCACACCAGCAGGGGACTCGCTGATCATGACCAAGATCGTTCTTCTCGCCTGTGCCGCTGCGTGGGCGGCGGTACTCATCCCGCCGCTCCTGCGGTCGCGACTCGACAACCGGCCCGGTTCGTCGGTCACCGACTTCCGCCGTCAGCTGTCGACCCTGCAAAAGACAGTGCCCACTCGTTCGATGGCGCCGATGCGCTCGATGGCCCGCCCATTGGCTCAGGCCCCCGCACAACGCACCGCCGGCCAGCGGTCGCACGCGGTGGCGGCCGGCTACGACCGCGAACCCGCCTACACCGGTGAGTTGCAGCGTCGTAACGATCGCGACGCAATGGTGGCCGGCCAGCGCCGCACCCCCGCCCGTCACGTCAGCCGCCGCGAGGCCATGCGTCGTCGCCGTGCCAACGTGCTGTTCGTCCTGGCGATGGCCACGGTGCTCACGCTGTTCCTGGCAGCTACCACCAAGTCGTCGGGCATGGTGTACGCGTTCGCTCTGTCGTTCGTGTCGCTGTGCGGCTACTGCTACAAGCTCGCCCAGATGCGTCAGTACGAGCGCGACAGCCAGTACAGCGACGTCCGCTGGTTCAACGCCGCCTGAGTTCGGCGGACGCTCGGCCGGCAATCGGCTGGCGAGATGTGGCGAGCGTCGGTGCTGACGCTACGCTCGCAGTCCGTACATCGGGGCTGTAGCTCAGTTGGCAGAGCGCTTCGTTCGCAATGAAGAGGTCAGGGGTTCAATTCCCCTCAGCTCCACTCCCCACCGCATCAGAC
>JBIKLX010000314.1:0-4643 GCA_044359565.1 Ilumatobacteraceae bacterium | reverse complement strand
CAGAACGACGTCCGGCTGTACTGCACCTGCGCACGGTGCGCTTCCTCGCCCACGCCGGCACCGATGTGGAGAGCGCCTACCGGTCACCGGCGGCGATGCGAGCCGACCTGGCCCGCGACCCGATCGTCGCCCTCGCCCGGTTCCTCGTGGCCAGCGGTGCCGCCCGCGGCGCCGACCTGGTCGACCGGGTATTGGGCGAGCGGGCTGCCGTGCGGGCGCTCGCCGGGTCGATGGTGGGCCAGGCCACGTTGCAGACGGCCGACGAGGTGATGGCACCACTGTCGCCGCGACGTCCCGATCGGGTGGCCGTCGCCGCCACCCGCGCCGGCGCGCCCGAGGCCCGCGCTGCGTTCTTCGGCACCACACTGCCCGAGCACGAGGCGGCGCTCACCCTGGCCGAGTCGATCAACCGCACCCTGGGCGACCAGTTGGTCGCCCGGCCGGAGGTGCTGGTGTTCGGCGAAGACGTGGGTGTGAAGGGTGGCGTGTACGGCGTCACCCGCGGCCTGCAGCGCAAGGCTGGTGCGGCTCGGGTGTTCGACAGCCTGCTCGACGAGCAGTCGATCCTCGGCCTCGCCCTCGGCGCCGGTGTGTCGGGCCTGCTGCCCATCTCCGAGATCCAGTACCTCGCCTATCTGCACAACGCCGAAGACCAGCTGCGCGGCGAAGCGGCCAGCCTGTCGTTCTTCTCGCAGGGGGCGTACCGCAACCCGCTCGTAGTGCGTATTGCCGGCCTCGCCTATCAGCGCGGCTTCGGCGGGCACTTCCACAACGACAACGCCGTCGCCGTGTTGCGCGACATCCCCGGACTGGTGGTCGCCTGTCCGGGCCATCCGCGTGATGCGGCAGCGATGCTGCGCACCTGCGTGGCCGCGGCCGATGTCGACGGCACGGTGAGCGTGTTCCTGGAACCCATCGCGCTGTATCACACCCGCGAACTCCACACGACGGGCGACGACGGGTGGACCGCCCGCTACGCGTCGCCCGGTGAATGGGCGGCCGAGCACGTCGCCATCGGGTCGGGCCGGGTGCATCGCGACGGCAGCGATGTGCTCATCGTGTCGTGGGCCAATGGGTTGTATCTGTCGTTGCGCGCGGCGCGGCGCCTGGCCGAGTTGGGTGTGTCGTGCCGCGTGTTCGACCTGCGCTGGCTCGCACCGCTGCCCATCGACGAGGTGCTGGCCCATGCCCGCGCGCTGGGCCGGGTGCTGGTGGTCGACGAGACCCGCCACAGCGGTGGCGTGGGCGAAGCCGTGCTCGCCGGCCTGGCCGAGGGCGGCTACAGCGGTGCGGTGGCCCGGGTGGCAGCGGCCGACAGCTTCGTACCGCTCGGCGACGCGGCGAACCTGGTGCTCGTGGGCGAGGGCGACATCGTCGCCGCCGCGCAGGCGTTGATGCGCCGCTGACCGCAGCCGGCCGCCTGGTGTGAGAATACGAACAGCCTGAGCCGGTCGGGTGATGTTTGTTCATGTTCTGTTGGTTGACGGGTTCTTGATTGTTGGCGTCTACTGCTCGGATGGCTGGGGGGCGTAAGTCGGTGTCGTGGCGGTCGTTGTTGGCTGTTGGGCTGGTGGTGGCGGCGTGTCTGGTGCCGTTTGGTACATCGGGTCCAGGTCTGGGGCCGATGGTGGTGCCGTCGGTGTCGGCGGACGGGTGTCCGAGTCTGTCAGGTGTGGGCGCGGTCGGTGCCTGGTCGGGTAACGGCTCGATGGGCGGCTCGACGGGCCCGGCGTTGTCTGGCTCTCCTGCGTTTGGGGCTGGGGTGTCGGGGCAGGCGTTCGTGTTGTCGGGGTCGGGGTTGTCGTCGACTGCAGTGGCGACAATGACGGCTGGGGTGTCGGTGATGGCGTGGGTGAGGCCGGTGTCGACGGGTGTGCTGCAGACGTTGGTGTCGCGTTCGACGGTGCCCGGGTTTCGTGGCGGGAATGATGCGTCGCGTGGGTATGCGTTGCGGTTGGGGCCGGGTGGTGATGTGTCGTGGGAGGTGGATGATCCGTCGTCGATGGTGCCTGAGGTGTTGACGGTGGGGGTGTCAGGGTTGTTCGACGTTGGTTGGCATCACGTTGCGGCGACCTGGCAGCCAGGGTCGATGGCGATCTTTGTCGACGGGGTGGAGGTGGGGCGTCAGGTGTCGCGGAGCGCGTCGATCAATGCGGCTGCGTCGACTGCGTTCATGATTGGCGGTGAGCAGGGCACATCGTTCGGGTTCACCGGTTCGATCGATGAGGTGATGGTGTTCAATCGGGCGATTGCGGCTGCCGAGGTGGCCGGGTGTGTGCCGCCACCGCCGACGATTTCGACGCTGGCGGGTGGCGGTGTTGGTGATGGTGGCCCAGCCGTCAACGCTCCCGTAGACGCCCCGGAAGGGGTGGCGGTCGACGCGGCCGGGAACCTGTACATCGCCGACAAATACAACAACCGGGTGCGCAAGGTGAGTACGTCGGGGACGATCACCACGGTCGCTGGCAACGGCAGCTACGGGTTTTCGGGTGATGGTGGCCCGGCCACCAATGCCAGCCTCTCGTACCCGACCGGCGTGGCGGTCGACGCGGCCGGGAACCTGTACATCGCCGACCGCAACAACAGCCGGGTGCGCAGGGTGAGTACGTCGGGGACGATCACGACCTTTGCCGGCACCGGCATGTTCGGATTCTCGGGTGACGGTGGCCCGGCCACCGGCGCCATGCTCCACAACCCGTATGGGGTGGCGGTCGATACGGCCGGGAACCTGTACATCGCCGATTACTTCAACAGCCGGGTGCGTAAGGTGAGTACGTCGGGGATGATCACCACGGTCGCTGGGAACGGCTTCTTTGGCTCTTCGGGTGATGGCGGCCCGGCCACCAGCGCCAGCCTCTCCTACCCGTCGAGTGTGGCGGTCGACGCGGCCGGGAACGTGTACATCGCCGACACCTACAACAGCCGGGTGCGCAAGGTGAGTTCGTCGGGGACGATCACCACGGTCGCCGGGAACGGCACCTCCGGGTTTTCGGGTGATGGTGGCCCGGCCACCAGTGCCCGCCTCAGAGACCCGCAAGGGGTGGCGGTCGATGCGGCCGGGAACCTGTACATCGCCGACTCCTCCAACAACCGGGTGCGTAAGGTGAGCGCCTCAGGGACGATCACCACCATCGCCGGAACCGGTAGCCCCGGATTTTTCGGCAATGGTCTTCCGGGCACCAGGGCTTTCCTCTACGGCCCGTCCGGGGTGGCGGTCGATACTGCCGGGAACCTGTACATCGCTGACAGCAGCAACAATCGGGTGCGCAAGGTGAGTACGTCGGGGACGATCACCACGGTTGCCGGCAACGGCAGTTATGGCTTCTCAGGTGATGGCGGCACGGCCACCAACGCCGGCCTCGCATCCCCGTGGGGGGTGGCGGTCGACGCGGCCGGGAACCTCTACATCGCCGACTCCGACAATCATCGGGTCCGCAAGGTAAGCATGTCGGGGACGATCACCACCATCGCCGGCACCGGCAGTTACGGCTTCTCAGGTGATGGCGGCCCGGCCACCAATGCCAGCCTCGCATTCCCGACCGGGGTGGCGGTCGACGCGGCCGGGAACGTGTACATCGCCGACTCCGACAATCATCGGGTCCGCAAGGTAAGCATGTCGGGGACGATCACTACCGTCGCCGGCTCTGGTACCACCGGATACTCCGGTGGCGGTTACTCCGGTGATGGCGGCCCTGCCACCGGCGCCACGCTCAACAATCCGTACGGGGTGGCGGTCGATACTTCCGGGAGCCTGTACATCGCCGACACCTACAACAGCCGGGTGCGCAAGGTGAGTACGTCGGGGACGATCACCACGATCGCTGGCAGCACCACACAAGGGTTGTCGGGTGATGGTGGCCCGGCCACCGACGCCGGCCTCGCATTCCCGTACGGGGTGGCGGTGGACTCGGCCGGGAACGTGTACATCGCCGATACCGACAACCATCGGGTGCGCAAGGTGAGTACGTCGGGGACGATCACCACGATTGCCGGCTCAGGCACCACCGGATACTCCGGTGGCGGCTACTCCGGTGATGGCGGTCCGGCCACCAGTGCCCGCCTCTTCAACCCGTATGGGGTGGCGGTCGATGCGGCCGGGAACGTGTACATCGCCGACACCGACAACAGCCGGGTGCGCGAGGTGAGCACGCTGGGGACGATCACCACCATTGCCGGCACTGGGAGCTTCGGGTTGTCGGGTGATGGCGGCCGGGCCACCATCGCCACCCTCTACTCCCCGTACGGGGTGGCGGTCGACATGGCTGGGAATCTGTACGTCGCCGACACCTACAACAACCGGATCCGCAAAGTGTCGGCTTCGTCATAGTGGCCTGAGCCCCTCACAACGCGGTGTGAGGCTGCGCAACCAGCAACACTGGTGGCGTGTCGAGGGCGCGACAGTATCGATGCGCTGGGTGGATTCGTTCTGGTGTTTGTTCATCTTCTGTTGGTTGACGGGGTCTTGATTGTTGGCGTCTACTGCTCGGATGGCTGAGGGGCGTGGGTTGGGGTCGTGGCGGTCGTTGTTGGCTGTCGGGTTGGTGGTGGCGGCGTGTGTGGTGCCGTTCGGTCAGTCGGGTCCGGTATCGGTGCCGTCGGTGTCGGCGGATGGGTGTCCGGGTCTGTCGGGTGTGGGCGCGGTG
>JBIKLX010000224.1:0-4663 GCA_044359565.1 Ilumatobacteraceae bacterium | reverse complement strand
GATGCGCTGCGTGGGCGGCTCGGGCGACCCCATCCGGTTCGCTGGTGAGGTGGCGCTGCTGCCGGTGGATGTGGTGCGCGTCGACACGCCTGACGCGACCGGTTGGTTCGTGGCCCACCTGCTGGCCCGCCGAGGCTGGTGGCGGGGGGAACTGACAGCGGTGATGAACGGTCAGTACCTCTCCACACGGGGCGGCGCGACCTGGGACGTCGCGCCGCGCGCGCATCCCGGCGACGGGCGTGTCGACGTGGTGCGGGTCGACCGGGCGATGAGCGTGCGCGACCGTCGTACTGCGAAGCAGCGTCTGCCCCTGGGCGCTCACCTTCCGCACCCGCACATCTCGGTGCGTCAGGCCGCATCGATCGATCTCGTCTGGCAGCGGCCCACCCGGGTGTGGCTCGACGGCCGTGCCTGGGCGACGGTGCGCGAGGCCACCGTCACGGTCGAGCCGGAGCCGCTGCTGGTCTGCATCTAGTCGCCCGACCGCAGTACCGTCGCGCCCATGGACACTGCACCAATCGGCACTGGTCGGGACGAAACCGCCCGGATCGAATCGCTCAAGCAACGCGTCTGTGCCGAGGTCGACCGCCTCGCCGACCGACTGGTCGACACGAGCAGGCAGATCCATGCCCATCCGGAACTGAGTTACCAGGAAGTGTTCGCCCACGACCTGCTCACCCGGGTGCTCGACGACACCGGACCAACGGCCACACGCCATGCCTACGGGGTCGACACGGCGTTCGAGGCCCGCGCCGGGAGTGAAGGCCCGGAGATCGCCGTGCTGTGCGAATACGACGCTCTGCCCGGTGTGGGCCATGCCTGCGGACACAACGTCATCGCCGCAGCGGGCCTGGGTGCGGGTCTGGCCGCGGCAGCCCTGGCCGACGAGGCCGGAGGTCGGGTGCGCATCATGGGCACGCCCGCCGAGGAGGGCGGTGGCGGCAAGATCCGGATGGCCCGCAAGGGCGCATTCGAGGGACTCGCCGCAGCGATGATGGTGCACCCCGCCGACGCCGATCTGGTGCGCATGGACTGCATCGCGATCGAACAGATGCGGGTGCAGTACCACGGACGTGCCGCCCACGCTGCCGCCGCTCCGCACGAGGGTCGCAACGCACTCGATGCAGCCGTGCTGGGCTACATGAACGTGGCAGCCCTGCGCCAGCACATCCTGCCCACCGAACGCATCCACGGGGTGTTCACCCGCGCCGGCGACGTGGCCAACATCGTGCCCGCCGAGACCGAGATGTTGTGGATGGTGCGTTCGCCCACCATTGCCTCGCTCCAGCCGCTGAAGCAGCGCGTGCGTACGGCGCTCGAAGCATCGGCTGCGGCCACCGGGTGTGGCTGCACAGCGGCATGGCAGGGCGACCCCTACGCCGACATGATCGACAACAGCGCCATGGTGGCCTCCTACGTCGGCAACGCCGCCTGCGTTGGGCGCACCGTGGTCGACCCGCGGGCGGTGGGCAAAGCCGTGGTGGGCTCTACCGATATGGGCAACATCAGCTATCTGGTGCCCTCGATCCACCCCATGATCCAGGTGGCCGAAGCCGGTGTGCCCATCCACACACTCGAGTTCGCGGCATTCGCCGGTAGCGAATCGGGCGACCGGGCCGTCATCGACGGGGCCAAGGCGATGGCGATGACCGTCATCGATCTGTGGTGCTCGGCAGCCCTGCGCGACCAGGTCGATCGTGAGTTCGCGACGCGACCTACCGGAGTATCGGTGCTCTGACCTGGTCGGTGGCGTGCGTCCTATCCCGGGGTTTCGCCGCCGCGCCGCCTAGAGTTCGACGTTGTGACGGTCTACGTCCCCGAAGCGTTCACGCCCAGCGAAGCCGACATCCTGCGTCGCTATTTCACCAACCTCGACGGTCCGGTTTTCGCGCTCGTGAACCTGCCCGAGGTGGTGAAGGGCGCGCTGTTCGCCCGCTACAGCCGCAGCCCGAAGAGCCTGCGACGGCTGTTCCTCGACGAGTTCGTCGGCGACCTCGACATCAGCGGCGACCAGTCGGTCGACGCCACGATGGGCCTGGAACGGGCCGAAGAGCTGTACGAAAAGGTGTTCTTCGAGTACGGCGACGACTCGGTCGCCCAGCTCGGCGGCGTGCATCTGGCATGCGAGCAGGCATCGAACGTGCTCACCAAGGTGCTCGAGTGGGGTCGGCTGATGAGCTACCTCGAACAGAGCACCCGGTACATCGCCTACGACGCACGCCTCGGTGGCCGCTACCGGTACTTCCGCGACCCGGCGCTGCTGTCGAGCCGCTTCGGCACCCGTTATGTGGGCGACATGGACCGCATGTTCGATGCCTACAGCCTGCTGCTGACGAAGGTGACCGACCATGTGCGGGCCAGCTTCCCCCAGGGCAACGATTCCGACTTCGTCTTCCGGCAGGCCACACGGGCCAAGGCACTCGATGCGGTGCGCGGTGTGCTGCCGGCCTCGTCGCTGTCGAACGTCGGCATCTACGGGTCGGGTCAGGGCTTCGAACAACTGTTGCTGCGCATGCGCTCGCATCCGTTGCCCGAGGCCCGCCACTACGCCGACCTCATGCTGGCCGAGTTGCGCAAGGTGATCCCCAGTTTCTTGCGCCGAGTCGACCTCGCCGACCGCGGCGGCCGCTGGAGCGACTACCTCACCTCCACTCGCACCCGTACGGGCGAACTCGTCGATTCGCTGTTCGGCGAGACGCCGGTCGACCGGGCCGAGTTCGTCGAACTCGTCGACTTCGACCCCGAGGCCGAGGACAAGTTGTTGGCGGCCATCTGTTACCCACACACGAACCTGCCCGAACAGCAGGTGCTCGACCGGGTGCAGCGGATGGGCGCTACCGAACGGTTGGCCCTGATGCGTGCCTATGTGGGCGAACGCGAGAACCGTCGCCACAAGCCCGGCAGGGCCTTCGAGCGGGTCGACTACCGCTTCGACGTGCTCACCGACTACGGCGCGTTCCGCGATCTCCAACGCCACCGCATGCTCACGGTCGAATGGCAGCGGCTCACCCCGAACCACGGCTACGTCCGGCCCGAACTGATCGACGAGGCCGGGATGGCCGACGTGTTCGACGACGCCATGGCCCGATCGGCGGCGCTGTACGACGCACTGAAGGACGAGTTCCCCGAGCAGGCCAGCTATGCCGTGCCGATGGCATACCGCATCCGCTACTCGATGCAGTTCAACGCCCGCGAAGCCATCCACATGCTCGAACTGCGCTCGTCGCCCCAGGGTCATCCCTCGTATCGCCGGGTCGCGCTCGAGATGCACCGCCTCATTGCCGAACAGGCCGGTCATCGCGCCGTTGCCGATGCGATGACCCACCTCACCGTTGCGGCCCCCGAACTCGAGCGACTCGAAGCCGAGCGTCGGGCCGAGCAGCGCCGCGGCAGCTGATGCCGTTGGGTCCATGTGGCCCTCCATGTCTGCCATTCGACGTGATCTGGGCGTTGAAACGCCCAGAGTGACCTGTGTCACAGGTACGATCGCGCCCCGTGTCGCGGGACGCTCGTATCATCCGCGGCCCACACGCTCGTTCGAAAGGGGTCGAGATGGCAGCCGACGACGATGAGGTCATGGAGCCCGACGACATCGAGGAAATCGCCGACGAGGCTGAACTCGACGACGAGGAGATCGACGTCGAGGAGATCGACGTCGAAGATCTCGACGAAGATGCGCTGGCCGACGAGGACGACGACGAGTTCGGCGGCCTGGCCGACGAGTTCGAAGAAGTCGAGGAGACCGAAGAAGAGGCCGCCGCTGCTGGTCCTGTTCGTCGTTCGCTGAGCGGCGACGAGGACGACGACGACGACGATCTCATCACCCCCGACGACGTCGAGGCCGATCTCGACACGATCCTCAAAGATCGCCTCGTTGCGAACGACGACGAGGGCAACGAAGACGACGAGGAGCCCGAGGACCGCTCCGAGCAGTCCGACCGTCTGCAGCCCAAGCGAGCCGACGAGACGCTCTGTTCGAACTGCTTTCTGCTCGTCCGCCAGACCGCCCCCAACTGTCCCGTCGGCGACGACGACTGCCCGCTGTTCAGCTGAGCACCGTGCCAGCGGCATCCGAACGTCCTCCGATCGAGCGGCTGCTCGATCTCGCGCTGTACGCGCCCATTGGCATGTACACGGCGTTGAAGGAGGAACTGCCGGCGTTCACCAAGCAGGGTCGCCAAGTGGTCGAGAACCGAGTCATGCTGGCTCGGTTCATCGGTCAGATGGCGGTGCAACAGGGTCGACGCGAAGTCGACAAGCGGCTCGCCGCGCGGCGGCCGCCTGCCTCGAGCGCGGTGGTCGACACCGTGGCGCACGAGGACACAACGTCACCCACCCGTGTCGCCGCAACGGTTGCGTCCGTTGCACCCGACGAGGTGCCCAGCGCCGACTCGCTGGCGATCTCGGGCTACGAGAGCCTGCCTGCGGTGAACGTGGTGCAGCGTCTGGCAACGCTGACGGCCGACGAGATCGAGCAGATCCGCCGGTTCGAGGTGGCCAACCGCGGACGGCGCACCATTCTCGCCAAGATCGACGCCCTGCAGGGCGTATGAGCCCGTCCCTCGTCGTCCGGCGCGCCACGGCAGCCGACGTCGAGGTACTTGGCGCGCTCGAGCACGAGGCCCGCGAAGCCATCACCGATGCGCGGGGCGGGGCAGCACTG
>JBIKLX010000223.1:0-4670 GCA_044359565.1 Ilumatobacteraceae bacterium | reverse complement strand
GGTGCCTCGGACGTCGGCTCCGAGCCGCCGTCGCCGCTGCACGCGGCGGCGAGGAGGCCCAGCACGGCACAGCCGGCCAGCATCCGACGAGGGTGCCGACGGGGGAGCCGACGGGGGAGACGAGCGCTCGAGATCACCGGGCCACCGTAGTCCGTCGCCCTCGGGCGACCCGGTGCTACGCTCGTACGCGTGTTCGCCACCGGAGCCCGTCGCCCGTGATCGTCCTGGGTATCGACCCTGGCCTCACCCGTTGCGGCTACGCCGTGGTCGAGGCGCGTGGCGGCCGAACCGTCGTACCGCTGGCTCTCGGGGTCATCCGCACCGCGCCCAGCACACCGCTGCCGTACCGGTTGGCCGAACTGAAGACCGAGCTGGTCGCCCTCATCACGCAGTACCGGCCCGATGCGGTGGCCGTCGAGCAGGTGTTCTTCCAGACCAACGTGCGTACCGCCATGAGCGTCGGCCAGGCCAGTGGATTGGCCCTGGCCGAAGCGGCAGCGGCCGGGTGCCGGGTCGAGCAGTACACACCCAACCAGGTGAAGAGCGCTGTGGCCGGCTGGGGTGGCGCCGGTAAGGAGCAGGTCCAGAAGATGGTGCAGGCCCGCCTCGGACTGGCCAGCGTGCCCGAGCCCCCCGATGCCGCCGACGCCGCCGCGCTGGCGCTGTGCCACCTGGCCATGGCGCCGGTGGCCGACCGGGTCGCGGGGACTCTCGCCCAGGCGACGCGTGCAGGGGCCAGGCGATGATCGGGTCGCTGCGCGGCATCGTGCTCGAACGCACCGGCGACTCGACGGTGCTCGTGGAGGTGGGCGGCGTCGGTTACCTGGTGGCGGTGTCGCCACGCACCCTTGCCGAACTCGAGCCGTCGTCGCCGGTGTTCCTCTACATCCACCACCACATCCGCGAAGACGCGCAGACGCTGTACGGCTTCCGCCAGCGCGACGAACGCAGCACGTTCGAGGTGCTCATCGCCACCCACGGCATCGGCCCGGCGCTGGCCATGGCCATCCTCGGCACGCATGCGCCTGCCGCGTTGGTCGACATCGTCACCACCGGCGACCTGGCAGCGCTCACGCTGGTACCCGGGGTGGGCAAGAAGACCGCCGAGCGACTGCTCATCGAACTGCGCAACCGGCTGCATCTGCCCATCCTCGACGGGGCGACCGCATTGGGTGCGACGGGCGGTACCAGCCCGCTCGGGTCGGTGCGCGAAGCCCTCACCGGCCTCGGCTACGGCCCCGACGAAGTACGCGACGCCCTGCGCGAGGTGCCGGCGTCCGACGACGCCTCGGTACTGCTGCGCGAGGCCCTGAAACTGCTCGGAGCCAAGCGTGCGTGACGAGTTCCTCGACCCGACGGCTAACGCCACCGACATCGACCGTGTCGACGACGTCAGTCTGCGGCCGCGGCGCCTCGACGAGTTCATCGGCCAGCGCGAGCTGAAAGAGCACCTGGCCATCGTGCTCGAGGCAGCCAAACGACGCGGCCAGGCAGCCGACCACCTGCTGCTGGCGGGGCCGCCAGGCCTGGGCAAGACCAGCATGGCCGGCATCGTGGCAGCCGAGATGGGTGGCCAACTGCTGGTCACCTCCGGGCCGGCGCTCGAACGGGCCGGCGACCTGGCGGCCATCCTCACCAAGCTCGAAGAGGGCGACGTGCTGTTCATCGACGAGATCCACCGTCTGTCGCGTGCCGTCGAAGAGATCCTGTACCCGGCAATGGAGGACTTCCAGATCGACATCGTGGTGGGCAAGGGCCCGGCTGCGTCGTCGATCCGGCTCACTCTGCCGCGCTTCACGCTCATCGGCGCCACCACCCGCACGGGCATGATCACCGGCCCGTTGCGCGACCGCTTCGGCCTGGTGGCCCGCCTCGACTACTACGCCGACGACGAACTCGAGGCCATCGTCACTCGCGCCGCAGGCATCTTGCAGGTGACCATCGACGACGAGGGGGCGTGGGAGATCGCCCGCCGGTCGCGGGGTACCCCGCGTATCGCCAACCGCTTGCTGCGTCGGGTGCGCGACTACGCCGAGGTGCGTGGCGACGGCACCATTAGCCACGACACTGCCCGCGACGGTCTGGCCGTGTTCGGGGTCGACGGCCGCGGGCTCGACAAGGTCGATCGCGCCATCCTGAACGCCATCTGCCAGCAGTTCGGTGGCGGCCCGGTAGGCCTGTCAACCGTAGCCATCAGCGTGGGCGAGCAACCCGAGACGGTGGAAGACATGTACGAGCCGTTCCTCATCCAGCAGGGCCTCATCGCCCGCACACCGCGCGGCCGCATCGCCATGCCCGCCGCGTGGCAGCACATCGGGCTCACCCCGCCGGCACCCGGTAGCGGACCCAGCCTGTTCGACTGAGTCGTCGAACCAGGTGCCCCGGCTCAGCCGCGGGCGGCCTCGAGGAACGACATCGTCTTGGCCCAGGCTGCCTTGGCGGCGGCCTCGTTCCAGAACATCTCGCTCTCGTGGTTGTCGAACGCATGGCCGGCGTGCTCGACGTTCACCACGAAGCCCTCCCTCGTGGCGATGGCCGAGGCCAGGGCCTCGACGCCGTCGTTCGGGATGTAGGCGTCGCTGTCGCCGAAGTGGAACAGGGTGGGGCAGTGGACCTGCTCGATCATGCCGATCATCGACGGCACGCCCGAGCCGTAGTAACTGACGCAGCACGACGGCTCGCCCAACGCGGCCACGCCCCAGGCCAGGGTGCCGCCGAGGCAGTAGCCCAGTACGGCCGGTGCCGCGTCGACGCCGTCGATGGCGCCGAGGTGGGCGAGGGCGGTGATGCAGTCGGCGATGGCCTGCGGGGCGTCGAGGTTGCCCACCTGCGCCATCGAAGCCTTCAGGCCATCCACCGTGTGGTCGCTCGCCCAGTTCGGGGCGAAGCGCCAGAACACGTCGGGGGCGCCCACCACGTAGCCCGCCGCGGCGAGGCGTTCGGCGACAGCGCGGATGTACGGCCCCACCCCGAAGATCTCCTGGATCAGCAGCACCGACCCCACCGGGGCGCCCGTGGGCTCCCAGACGAACAACGACATCTCGCCTGCATCACCGCAGGGCACCGCTTCGGTACGCATCGTGCCATCGTACGCATCGTGTCATCACGCTGTGGCCGTCCGTAGCCTGAGCACGCCATGCATCTCGACGAGTTCGACTACGGCCTGCCCGACGACCGCATCGCCCAGACCCCCATCGAGCCGCGCGACGCGGCACGATTGCTGGTCGACCGGGGCGAGGCTTCACCCGATCATCGCCATGTGCGCGACCTCGATGGACTGCTCGGCGACGGCGACCTGCTGGTGGTGAACGACACCAAGGTCATCCCTGCCCGGCTGCGCCTCACTCGCCACACCGGTGGTGCCGCCGAGGTGCTGTTGCTGGAACCGCTCGACGAGGGCCGTCGCCGCTGGGAGGCCATGGTGCGTCCCGGGCGCAAGCTGAAGCCGGGCGAGCGGCTGGTGGGCCCCGATGGCACCGATCTGGTCGAGATCGGGCAGCGCACCAGCGCGGGCGACACCACCGAGGTGACGGTGCTTGGTGAGGCCGACCCGGTCGACACCCTGGTGCGGGTGGGTGAGATGCCCCTGCCGCCGTACATCACGACGCCCCTCGAGCAGCAGGACCGCTACCAGACGGTGTACGCCGCGGAGCCCGCATCGGCGGCCGCACCCACGGCCGGCCTGCACTTCACGCCTGAACTGCTCGACCGGCTCGCAGCACGTGGCGTCGAGACCGCGCGGGTGGAGTTGGTGGTTGGGCTCGACACCTTCAAGCCGGTCAGCGTCGACGATCCGCGCGACCACCCGATGCACAGCGAGCGCTACCGGGTGCCCGCCGAGGTGCTCGGCCGCTGCGCTGCAGCCCGCCGGGTGGTGGCCGTGGGCACCACCAGCGTGCGTGCGCTCGAGAGTGCGGCCACGTTCGGTGCGCTCGAGGGCCGTACCCGGCTGTTCATCCACCGGCCCTACGACTGGAAGGTGGTCGACGTGATGATGACCAACTTCCACCTGCCGCGCACCACGTTGCTGATGATGATCGATGCGTTCGTCGGCCCGCGCTGGCGGCGTCTGTACGAGACCGCCATCGCCGAGCAGTACCGGTTCCTCAGCTTCGGCGACGCGATGCTGCTCGACCGACATCTGCACTCGGCGCGCTGATCGGCCATGCTGGGCAGGTGCTGCCTGTCGAACTGACCGAACCCGCCCACCGAGTGGCAGCGCTGCTGCGTGCCCGGGGCGACACCGTCGCCGTGGCCGAAGGGTCGGCCGGCGGGTTGATCTCCGCCGCGCTGCTGTCGGTGCCGGGCGCATCGGCCTACTACCTGGGTGGGGTAGTGGTGTACACCGCGGCTGCCTACCGGGCCTGGATGAAGGGCGCCGTCGAAGCACCCGCCGGGATGCGCGGCGCCACTGAAGGGTTTGCCGCTCATCTGGCTGCCGCCGCGGTGGTGCGCCTTGGCGCGACGTGGGGTCTGGGCGAGGCTGGCGCCGCGGGCCCGCCGAACCCGTACGGCGACCCGGCCGGACACACGTGGTTGGCGGTCGCCGGGCCGACATCGGCAACCCGCCACCTGCTCACCGGCGTCGACGACCGCGACCGGAACATGGTGCTGTTCGCTGCCGCCGCACTCGAGTTGCTGGCTGAGACGGTGGCCTCAGCCGGCTGACC
>JBIKLX010000222.1:0-4679 GCA_044359565.1 Ilumatobacteraceae bacterium | reverse complement strand
CGCCGCTCTGCTCGCCGGCGAGGTCGAGTTTCCAGACGCCCTCGACCCTTGTCATCGTTACAACGAGGTTGTGGGGTTCCAAGGCTCCCAGACTCGGAGGGCTCCCGATCAGAATCTCCTGTTCATCCTCAAGAAAGCAATCAAGAACGACGGCCGAGTTTTCAGTGCGTTGATCGCCCAGCACGTACGGACGGAGGATGACACCTGAACCGACGCTCAGGGTTAGTCCCGCCGCGGCTCTGCGTTGAAACGCCTTGTTGAATCCGTCCCCGCCGCCGACGATGTAGCGGGCGAAGGCGGGGTCGTCGGTGGTGGTGAGGCCGAGGGCGGCGCGGTAGTAGGTGGCCTGGGCCATGGCGTAGGCCTCGAGGATGGGGATGTCGTCGGGTTGGACGGTGAACACCGAGGCGTCGGTGGGGTCGGGTTCCCAGGCGATGTGCACGAACACGCCTTCGTCGAGCAGGCGGCGGGTGTCGCCGCGGGTGTTCACCCCGGGGGCGGTGTCGACCTTCACCCCGAGGGCGTCGCTGAATATCGGCCCGGTGAGGCCGCCCAGTGTGGTGATGGGGGCCACCGAGGTGTCGGCCGTGGGCGCGCTGGTGCTCGTGGCGGTGGTGCTCGACGCAGCCGACGCAGCGGTGACGGGCATCGCCGTGGTCGACGCAGCGTCGGTGGCGGCGACGCTGGGTGGCGGCGCGACCGAGTCGAGGCTCACCGGTGCCACCTGGTTGGCGTCGCCGCTGCAGGCGGTGGCCCCGGCGGCCAGGGCCGCGCCAAGTCCCAGGTAGACAGCAATGCCGATGCTGCTGGTGCGTCTCATCGCAGCCCCCTGTTGCGACTCGTCGATTCGGTTGTCCCCGGCGCAGAGTACCGCTCTCATCGACCAGGAATGAAGAGCACCGAGTGCGTCTTGACGGAAACTGAACTAAGGATTCCTGGTCTGCCAGATGCGTGAACGGAGGTACTCGCCGAGGCCTTTTGCCTGCGGGTCGAACGCCGTGCTCGATGCCACGCCTTCGCCGAGGTACCCGACGATCACGAAGTTGAGGGCGTGCAGGTTCGGCAGTTCGTAGCGACGCACAGTCAGTCCGTCGGTCTCGGGAACGAGTCGCCGGAACGCATCGACGGTGAGGTGTTCGTGCAGCCACCGGTATCCGGCTGCGTCGCGGGCGTAGATGCCCACGTTCGCGTTGCCGCCCTTGTCGCCCGAGCGGGCGGCGAAGCAGGTGCCCAGTGGTTCGCCGGGCTGAGGCCCGACGGGCGCCACCTCGGGCACCTCCACCGGGCCGAGCGGTTCGAGGTCGCCGGTCGTGGCTGCGGTGGGCAACGTCTCGCGCGACCCGTCGTCGTGCACCACCACCTGGGTGACCTCGTCGTTGCTCACGAGGGCGGGCCAGTACACGCCGAACGGCTGGGCCTCGGTGGGCGGTGACGAGACGAAGAAGCCGGGGTAGTTGGCCAACGCCAGTTCCACCGCTGCCGACGAGAAGGCTCGTCCGACGAGGCGTTCGTCGCGGCTCTTCACGTGCACGTGCAGCCGACCGGAGCTGGCTTCCTGGCCCGCGGCCGTCGGGTCGGCGGCAACGAAGCGTGCCTCCACGGCATCGAAGCGCTCGCGACCACCCAACCGGGCGAACAGGGCATCGGCGGCCCAGTCCGCCTTGGCCTGCTGGTCGAGGCCGGTGAGCACGAACGAAACCCGGTTGCGGAAGCCGCCCTCGAGGTTGATGCACACCTTGGTGGTGGTGGGCCCGGGAGTGCCGCGGGTGCCACTGATGCGCACCCGATCGGGGGCCTGCTGCTCGACCCGGATGGTGTCGAAGTGGCTGACCACGTCGGGATTGGCGTACTGCGGTGCGCCGATCTCGTACAGCAGCTGCGCCGTGACGGTGCCCACATCCACCAGGCCGCCGGTGCCGTCGTGCTTGGTGATGACGCAACTGCCGTCGGCGTCGACCTCGGCGATGGGGAAGCCCGGTGCGAGCGAACGATCGGGGATGTCGGCGAACCAGCTGTAGTTGCCGCCGGTGGCCTGGGCGCCGCACTCGATGACGTGCCCGGCAACGACGGCGCCGGCGAGACGGTCCCAGTCGTCGACGGCCCAGTCCCACCACCACGCGGCAGGCCCCACCACCAGCGCCGCGTCGGTGATGCGCGGGCACACCACCACGTCGGCGCCGGCCTGCAGGGCACGGGCCACGCCCCATCCGCCCAGGTAGGCGTTGGCGCTGACGGGTTCGCCGACGAGCGGTGCGCCGGTATCGAGATGGTTCAGCTGCGGCCGCAGCCCGTCGATGCGGGGCAGCAGGTCGTCGCCCTCCACATGGGCGACGCGCACCGCCAGACCGAGGCGCTCGCCGATCTGGCGCACCCGCTCGGCGCAGCCCGCCGGGTTCAGCCCACCAGCGTTGGTGACCACCTTGATGCCCCGTTCCAGGCAGGTGCCGAGCACCTGCTCCATCTGGGTGAGGAACGTGCCCGCGTAGCCGAGTTCGGCGTTGCGAGCACGCTGTTTGTGCAGGATGAGCATCGTCAGCTCGGCCAGCCAGTCGCCGGTGAGTACGTCGATCGGGCCGCCCTCCACCATCTCCTTGGCGGCCGAGATGCGGTCGCCGTAGAAACCCGAGCAGTTGGCGATGTGCACCGGGCGGGTGCCGCGGTCCATCACTCGTCGCTTCCGGCGGTGTCGAGCTGCACGAGGCGTTGACCGTGCGCCAACTGCTGGCCCACCTGCACGAAGATCTCGGCGACGGTGCCGGCCGACGGTGCCACCACCTGGTGTTCCATCTTCATCGCCTCCATCGCCAGCAGCGGCTGACCGGCGGCCACGCTGTCGCCTACGGCCACGAGCAGGCGCAGCACAGAACCGGGCATCGGCGCCACCAGCGAACCGGCGCGGCCGGCCTCGTCGGGCAGCGGGAAACGAGGTGGAATGGTGAAGCGGTACAGGCCGCGGCTGACGAACACGGTGTCGTCGACGATCTCGGTCTCGATGAAGTCGATGGCGGGTAGCCACTGCTCGGCCACGCGCTCGTCGTCGACGGTGAGGTGGCTGATGGCACCGCTGCGGTCGAAGCGGTAGTGCACCGTGTGGTCGCCCACCTGCACCGACTGCGGGTCGCTCGGGTTGCTGCGCCAGCCGATGGGTACGTGCGGCAGCACACGGCGCGCCGCAGCATCGGCACGCACGACCGCGAGGCCGGCGGCGGCCACGAAGGCCGGCTCGATCGGCGGTGCCTCGAGCGCACCCTGGGCGTCGAGCCAACCGGTGTGCAGTTGCTGCCACTCGGCATCGACCCGGGGCAGCAGGTCGAGCAGTTGGGTGCGGTTGGTGACCGGCCCGATGAGGTGGGCCGTGCCGAGCGCCCGTTGCAGTTTCTGGATCGCTCCTGCCCGGGTGGGGGCGTGGGCGATGACCTTGGCGATCATCGAGTCGTAGTAGGGGCTGATGGTGGAGCCGGTGTCGACGCCGGTGTCGATGCGCACGCCGTCGATAGCGGGGAACTCGATGCGGGTGAACGTGCCCGAGCTGGAGCGGTAGCCGTGGTACGGGTCTTCGGCGCAGAGGCGCACCTCGACCGCGTGCCCGGTGATGGTGGGCGCAAGCGCCGCGGGCGGCAGGGCCTCGCCGCCAGCGACCGCGAGCTGCAACGCCACCAGGTCGAGGCCGGTGATCATCTCGGTGACCGGGTGCTCCACCTGCAGGCGGGTGTTCATCTCGAGGAAGAAGAACCTGCCGTCGCTGTCGAGCAGGAACTCCACCGTGCCGGCACCCACGTAGCCCACCGCCTCGGCAGCAGCAACAGCAGCGGCGCTCATCCGCTCGCGCAGTTGCGGTCCGACAGCCGGTGACGGCGCTTCCTCGACGATCTTCTGGTGGCGGCGCTGCACCGTGCAGTCGCGCTCGAACAGGGCGACGGTGTTGCCGTGGTGGTCGGCGAACACCTGGATCTCCACATGGCGGCCGCCTTCGACATAGCGCTCGACGAACACGGTGCCGTCGCCGAACGCCGAGGCGGCCTCGCGCTGCGCAGCGGCGATTGCGTCGTCGAGTTCGTCGGCGCTGCGGACCAGACGCATGCCGCGGCCGCCACCTCCTGCCGACGCCTTCACCAGTGCGGGCAGGCCGATCTCGGCAAGCGACTCGACGGTGTTGTCGGGCAGCACCGGCACGCCTGCAGCGCGCATCATCTGCTTCGCGCCGATCTTCGAACCCATGGCCTCGATGGCGTCGGCGGGTGGGCCGACGAACACGAGGCCCGCATCGTGCACCGTGCGGGCAAACGCTGCGTTCTCGCTGAGGAAGCCGTAGCCGGGGTGCACGGCGGTGCACCCGGTTGCGAGCGCAGCCTGCACCAGCAGGTCGGCGCGCAAGTAGGTCTCGGCGGCCGTGTTGCCGGGCAGCGGCATCGCCAGGTCGGCCTCGCGCACGTACGGCGAGTAGCGGTCGGCGTGCGAGTAGACGGCGACGGTGCTGATGCCGAGGCGGCGGCAGGTGCGGATGACGCGACGGGCGATCTCGCCGCGGTTGGCGACGAGCAGGCGGGTGACAGGCCGGACGATGGGGGAGAGCGGATCGGTAGCCATCGTCATCACATCCGGAACACGCCGTAGCCGCGGGTGCCCTGCACCGGTTGGTTGTCGATCACCGACAGGCACATGCCCAGCACGGTGCGGGT
>JBIKLX010000221.1:0-4714 GCA_044359565.1 Ilumatobacteraceae bacterium | reverse complement strand
TGCACGAACACAACGATGCCGGTGAGGAACGCGAGGGCGACCGTGAGCGAGATGAGCCCGATCGTGGCCAGCGAGCCCGTGCCGCCGCTCGTGGTGCTGCCCACCACGATGGTGGCGGCCAGCGAGAGCGTTGTTGCCCCGATGAAGAGTTTGGAACCAGTGGTGAACATGCGTGCGTTACCCGATCACTTGGTGACGTAGACCGCGAACCAGAGTGCGACATATGCCGCACCGACGAAGTACCAATAGATGGCGTGTGCCGTGACGATCTCGCGGTCCTTGGTGCGCCCGCCGAGGTAGCGGAACACCGTGACGAGCGAGAACACCACGCCGATGATCATCAGCACGAGGAACGTGCCGGTGACTGCGTAGAACAGGGTCTGGTAGGTGCCGTCGCGCACGCCGAGGTTCATCTGGAACCAGGTGAAGGCCTGAGCGTTGATGACCGCGATGGCCACCACGACGGTGAGTCCGATCGACAGCCCGACGTACGACTTGTGGTCGCGCCGTGCGGCATAGACCGCCCACTGGACGAACACGTAGATCGCCAGGAACGAGATGAGCATGATGTTGGTGGCCACTTCCGGCACCACCGACTTGGCGGGCTTCCACACGCTGTCGGGCACCGCGAGGGTGGTCTTCCGGAACCGGACGAACATCGCGATCATGGTTCCGTACAGCAGCAGGCCGGCGGCACACGCCAGCGAGGTGCCGACGAACAGCTGCCGACGCGGTGCAGGCGTCGGGGCCGGGGGTAGGGCGTGCATCAGGCGGTCCCTTCAGATGCGGCTGTGCGGACGGGCTTCAGGTCGAGCAGCGGCTCGGGTGACGAGATGACGAACACCTCGGCGAAGTTGTCGGCGGGCGGCGGCGACGTGGTGGCCCACTCGAGCGTCTGACCGTCGAACGGGTCGTCGCCGGCGTGATCGCCCTTGCGGAACGACGACACGGCCAGGCCGATGAAGGCGAGCACCGTGACCAGCATGAGCAGGTGGCCCGCTGCCGACAGGGTGTTCCACAGGTTCTGCGGGCCGCTGTAGTCGAACTGGGTGGCGCCGGCGGGCTGCTTGGCGAACCCGGCGATGTAGAGCGGCAGGGCGGCCAGCACCGTGGCGATGAAGGCGAGGCCCACCAGCGGCAGCGACTTCTTGTCGTCGATGCGCCGGCCCCACAGCTTCGGACCCCAGTAGGTGAGGGCGCCGAGAGCGGCGATGACGAGGCCGTAGCTGATGTACAGCCATGCACCCTCTTCGAACACCGTGCCGGCGAGCTGGGCGTCGCCGACCTGGTAGACGAGGTTGCCGGCCATGCCGGTGAACACCATGCCGGCGCCGAGAATGCCGGCGACGAAGGCGGCGCTGAGGCGCGGGCGAGTGGGCGGCTTGAGCGCCAGGCCGATGACGCCGAGCAGCACGACCGGGCCGAGCACCGGCAGTGCCTCGAGCAGCAGGAACGGCAGCACGTCGGTGAGGAAGTCGCCGAAACTCTGGTGCAGCACGTCGCGCGGCAGCGAAGCCTGGGTCTGGGTGACGCCGGCGAACAGGCCGGTGCCCACCAGGGCGATGCCGGTGAAAGCAACCCCCCGCAGCGGGAACCGGTTGCGGGTGGCGGTGGCCACGGCCTCGGCTGCGAAGCCGAACACCGGCAGGGCGTAGACGAACGTGGCGGGCTGGGTGAAGGCGAAGCCGACCCAGTCGGCGATACCGGTGTTGCCGCCGAAGGTGTTGCGGCCGTACCGGTGGTCGACAGCGACCATCACGAGGGTGGCCACCAGCACCGGCAGCAGCAGGAGCATGGCGAGCGAGCCGATGAGGGCGCCCCAGGCGAAGAGCGGCACGCGCCGCATGTTCATGCCCGGCGCACGAGTGGTGAGCACCGAGGTGGCCACCGCACCGGCGGTGGCGATGAGACCCAACACCACGGCGATGTGGGCGACGAGGAACAGGTCGACCATCTCGGGATCGCCACCACCGGGGCCACCGTTGAGGGCGATCGAGACGATGACCAGCACCATGCCCAGCAGCCAGGCCCAGAAGCCGGCGAGCGCAAGTCGGGGGAAGGCCAGTGCCCGGGCGCCGAGCTGCAGCGGCACGACGGCGACCGCGAGACCGAGACCGAGCGGCGCCACCACACCGAAGGTGAGCACCACGCGGTAGAGCGAGAACAACTGCGGCATCGCGCCCGAGTCGATGAAATCGGAGGTGGCGTCGATGCGTTCGATGCCGAGCAGTCCGGCGATGGCGCCGACGGCGAGCAGCAACAGCAACGACGCGGCGATGTAGAGCCGACCGATCTTCTTGTGGTCGCTGGTCGTGATCCACGCGGCCAGCGAGGAAAGCACGCCATCGGCGCGATCGCCGGCTGTGCCGGCGGTAGCGAGATGGGGATCGATGGTGGTCATGGGCAGCGAACTCGATTCGTCCCGGTCCGCGCGTAGACGCGCCCGAGGGAGTGTGAGGACGGGTTGACCCCACGACATTACCCATAGGGCGCCGCAAAGTCGGAAATCAACGCGCCGACGGCCGACGCGCACCCGGTCAGAGGCCGTATCGCACCAGGACGTCGACGGTGAGAGCACCGAACAGCAACGTGACGTACGTGATGCTGAAACCGAACACCTGCATCGATCGCTGCGGCGTGGGCCGCCGGCCGAGGCCGACGGTGACCGCGATGAAACCGGCGCCGAGCACGACGGCCGCCACCGAGTAGATCCACCCGAGCTCGGCCACGGGGATGAGCACGAGGGTGAACAGCACCAGTGCAACCGTGTAGGCCACCATGCTGCGCACGGCCTGGGCGAGCGGCACCACGACCGGCAGCATCGGCACCCCGGCGGCCCGGTACTCGTCGACGTGCCGGATGGCGAGCGCCCAGAAGTGCGGCGGGGTCCACAGGAACATCACGACGAACAGCACCACGGCCGACCAACTGACGTTATTCTGCACCGCAGCCCAGCCCACCAACACCGGTACAGCACCTGCGGCGCCCCCGATGACGATGTTCTGGCGGCTGGTGCGCTTCAGCCAGATCGTGTAGATGAGCACGTAGAACAGCGTGGCGCTGAGCGTGAGCGCGGCCGACAGCAGATTGGCCTGCCACCACAGCAGGGCGAAGGCAAGCACCTCGAGGGTGACGGCGTACACCATGGCGGCGCGGGGGGTGATGAGCCCGGTGACCAACGGACGACCCTGGGTGCGTGGCATCAGGGCGTCGATGTCGCGATCGATGACCATGTTGATGGCGTTCGCCCCACCGGCGGCCAGGGTGCCGCCCAGCAGCACCATCACCACCAGCCAGGTGGAGGGCCAGCCCTGCTCGGCCAGCACCATCACCGGAACCGTGGTGACGAGCAGCAGTTCGACCACCCGCAACTTGGCCAGTGCGATGTAGCCGCCGAGCTTCGAAGTGGGCTGACGGTGCGAGCCGTGGGCGACGCCGCCCGGCGACAGTCGGGATGGAACCAGGGGACGCGCGCCGACAGCCACGGTCCCATCGTACGGCGCACCATTGGGGTGACCAACCGGGCAGACTGTGCCCATGGCACAGTCGTCCATGCCCGCCGAGATCGTCGAGTCGTCGACCGACGAGGCCACCGCGTCCGATCGGCCGTGGGTGGTGCTGGTGTGGAACGACCCGGTCAACTTGATGAGCTACGTCACCTATGTGCTCCAGAAGCTCTTCAACTACTCGTACGAGAAGGCCACCGAGTTGATGCTGCAGGTACATCACGACGGCCGCGCAGTGGTCAACAGCGGGCCGCGCGAGAAGGCTGAACTCGATGTCTTCCGTCTGCACGAGTTCGGCCTGTGGGCCACGATGCAGCAGGACGACTGATGGCGCGCTGGCAGTTCCGGCCACCGGTCGAGCGCTACAAGGACGGGTACCGCATCAACCTCGACACCGACGAGCGCGAGCTCATCCTGCGGTTGTTGCGCGAACTCCGCGGGTTGCTGCTCGGCTCGTCAGACAATCCGACGCTCGTGCGGCTCTTCCCCACCGCCTACCACCTGCCCGACGACTCCGAGCTCGACGCCGAGTACCAGCGGCTGATGCGCGAGGAGATCGTCGCCTCACGGTTGGCCGGCATCGACCTGGTGGTCGACGCCTTCGAAGACAAGCCACCGCTCACCGAGGGCCAGATCATGGCTGTCGTGCAGGCCGTGAACGGTATCCGCCTGGTGATGGCGGCCGTGCTCGACGTGAGTGAGGATCACGACCCCGACGACATCGACGACGACCATCCGAACGCCGGCGACTACCACCTCTACTCGTTCCTGAGCTGGCTGCTCGAGTGGTCGGTCAGGGCGCTCGCAGATCGCTGAGCCACTGTGGCAGGCGCACCGGACGGCCCTCGGCGTTCACCGCGCCGTGCGCCGTGGCCGCAGTGGCCCGCACCTCGCCGTCGACGGCGAGCAGGTAGGCCATCTGGAACGTCGCCCGCGACACCGCTGCCAGCACGAGGTGCACGTCGACCTCCTCGTCGAAGGACAACGGCTTGCGGTACTGCACGAAGCTCTCGAGCACCGCGTGGTCGACGCCGTCGCGACGCATCTCGGTGTAGGGCCGATCGAGTGACCGCAGGTACGCCACTCGCGCCTCTTCCAGATACAGCAGATAGTTGGAGTGGTGGACGATGCCCATCGCGTCGGTCTCGGCGAAGCGGACACGGATGCGATGGCGGAACGGATAGTCACCGGGATCGAGACTCGGTTCG
>JBIKLX010000220.1:0-4718 GCA_044359565.1 Ilumatobacteraceae bacterium | reverse complement strand
CAGTCGTAACCCAGGTCCCAGCAGGCATGGCCGATGGCGCGGGCCACCTCGGCCGCCGATGCGGTGCCCCGGAACTTGTCGACGGCTGCCAGCACGCGCACGTCGAGAGCATACGGTGTGGCGCCATGAGCACAGCGGGGACGGAGGGCTCGGCCGGGGTGGTCGAGGAAGCAGCGGATGCGGCTCGCGGCCGCCGGTCGGTGTCGGTCCTGGTGGGGTGGAAACCCGACCGGGTCGGTAGCCTTTCGCCTATGGCCGTCACCGTTCGCATCCCCACCACCATGCGCCCCCTCGCCGGTGGCTCGTCCACCGTGCAGGTTGATGGCGCCACGCTCGGCGAGGTGCTGAAGGCGCTCGATTCGGCCCACCCTGGGTTCGGCGATCGCCTGTTCGACGAGACCGGCGCACTGCGCAAGTTCGTCAACGTGTTCGTGGCCGACGACGACGTCCGCTACCTGCAGGGCCTCGACACCCCGGTGCCCGCAGGCGAAACCGTCAGCATCATCCCCGCCGTCGCCGGCGGCTGACGACCGACCCGCGACCCGCTACCGCTGTCGCTGTCGCTCCACGGTTCCTACGGTCGCCCGCCCTCGACCGTTTGTGAGCAAACCCAGGTCCCAGGCGGAGTCCGCTCACACACGCGCCCTTCGGAGCGCCCCGTGTGTGAGCGAATCCCGGTTGTACGGGGATCTGCTCACAAACGTTCCATGGCAGCCGGGCAGCCGGGCAGCCGGGCAGCCGGGCAGCCGGGCAGCCGGGCAGCCGGGGCGGGGCGGGGCAAGCGCGCCTGATTACTCGGTGGGTTCGGGCGGGGCCGGCGGCGGGGGCAGGTCGGTGATACCGCCCGGGTCGCCGGTGGTGGCGGCCTCGATCGCCGCGGGTGGCGGTAGCGGCGGCTTCGGGATGTCGCCAGCAAAGCCGACCGTCTGCATCTGGTGCGCCTCGAGCGCCCGGGCGTGGTACGCCTCGAGTGCCACACGGTTCGCCGGATCGTGGTACCACGCACCGTCCACCATCACGCCCTGCGTGCCGCAGTAGATGGCGTCGACGTCGTCGCCGAGGATGGTGCTGCGGGTGACCAGCGCGTGGGCGATGGCCAGCACGAACCAGCGGTTGTCGCGCACCAACTGCTGGGCCACGGCATAGCGCTCCTGCAGCTTCGCTTCCACCCGTTGGTCGAGGTCGGTGGCGGTCATGTCGCCGTAGCCCTGCCACTCCATCGGCGACGACAGCGTGTCGCCCATGGCGGCGCGCCGCAGCATGTGCGTGGCCAGCCCGGTGGCGGCTCGCAGGTCGCCGCCCACGCCCATCGAGTTGTCGCCGCCGAAGAACTCGCGCTCGGTGGGCAGCGACACGATGGAGCACACCAGGTCGGTGTCGGCATCGACCCGCCAGTCGAACTTGCGGTCTTCGCGCGGGATCCAACTGACGAACCCGCCCACCGATCCGCGCTGTTCGATCGTGGCGATGTCGATCATGTCGCGGCTGCGCAACAGGTAGGTGGTGACGGCGTGGCCCGCCTCGTGGATGGCCGTCTCGTACCGCTCGAGTTCGGTGCTCGCGGTGCCGTCGCTCAGTCCGTGCACCTTGAACGTGCGGGCCTCGAGCACGTCGGCGAACGTGACGAAGTCGCGCCCGGCGCGGGTGGCCACGATGAGCGCCTCGTTCACCATGTCCTTGATCAGCGCGCCACTACCGCTGGGCGTACGAATAGCGAGCTGCTTCACCTGCTCGGTCGTCACCTGATGACGGATCTTGTTGAGGTACCCATCGAAGGTGCGCATGCGGCCCTCGAGGTTGGGGTAGCCGACGTGGTACTTGCGGTCGATACGGCCGGGCCGCAGCAGCGCAGCGTCGAGCGACTCGGGCATGTTCGTGGCGAACATGATGAGCATGCGGTACTTCGGCGGCTGCTTGGGTTGGATGTTGAGGAACTGGCGCAGACGGCGGGTGAGGAACCCACGTGGCTTCTTCAGTCCCGACATCTCGGTGAGGATGCGCTGCAGCGACCCGTCGAAACCGCCCATGCCGCCGCGTCCGCCCGGCATGACGATGCGCAGGATGCCGCCCCGGCGCGAGGTGCCGGCGGCCGCATCGTGGTCGCGTCCGGCGAGCATCTCCTCGGCCAGCACCGCTTGCGCGTTGGGCGACAGGTGGTGGATGCCGTTGCACGAGTGGAAGCCCATCCGCTCGGCCTGCTGGCTGATGAACTCGCCCGACGTCATGCCGCGGTTGCCCAGCGTGTCGGCCTCGTCGAAGAAGGCGATGACACCGCCGTAGCGCAGCGCCAGCTTGCGGAGCCGGCGGAACAGCAGGAACACCTTCAGCACGCCGATGCCGAAGAACATGTTGACGAACGCGCCGGGCTCGATGAACACGAACGGCTTGCCGGTCTCGCCGGCGACGGCCTCGGCGATGAGTGTCTTGCCGGTGCCGGGTGGGCCCCACAGCAAGATGCCACCGGGCACGTGGCCGCCCTTCGACTCGATGACCTCGGGGTTGTCGAGGAACATCACGTTCTCCTGCACCCGGGCCAGCACCTTGTCCTGTCCGTACACGTCGGAGAAGCGGGTCTTGATGTCGTGCGGCATGAAGGTCTCGATGCCACCGCGCGACAGCAGGTAGAAGATGCCGATGAACTGGAACATGCCGATCGCCAGCCCGAAGAACAGCTGGAAGAAGAACGGCAGGCCGTTGCTGCCGAACGGCTCGTACAGCAGCCGGTAGGGCGCCTCGGCGATGGCGCCCAGGAACGACAGGCCCCAGATCTTGGAGAAGATGAAGGTGAACACCACCAGCCAGCTCGCGACCCGCACCATGCGGCCGAGGCGATAGCGCATCCACGGGTTACGCCTGCCCCAGAAGCGATCCCAGCCGCCCCACACGCGGTGCATCCAGAAGCCGTGGTACCGGGCCGACTTCTCGCTGATGAGGTTGTGGATCTGGCGCAGCAGCTCGAGGCCGATGAGGACGAACGCCCACCACATCGCGTCGCGGGTGATCTTGAACGCATCACCCCACGACATCCCCTTCACATCGCTGTGCCGAAGGGCCACGCCGTAGCCGAAGATGATGCCGAGAACGACGAACACCTTCACACGGTCGAAGAACATCAGCCTGCGGCGGGTGGCTGGTTCGCGGGTGTCGGGCGCCGCCTCGTGGATCGTGATCACGTCGTTGGGAGTGAGCGGCGTGTTCACGAGTCGATCCTCCAGGAGTCGAGTACGTCGAAGATGTCGTCTCGGTGCTGCTCGAAGCAGGCGGCGCTGCAGTAGATGTCGAGCAGGTACACGCGGTTCGAAGCCGGGTCGACGAACACCTCACGGGCCTGCGACAGCCATTTGTCGTCGGTGGTCTTGCGGTAGTTCCATAAGGCCACCGCGCCACTCACGCCACCCTCGCTGCGCAGCGGCTGGTCGGTCACCACTTCCCAGGTGTCTTCGAGGCCGGTGGCCGGATTGACGGGATCGAACTCCAGGCCCACCGACCGGACTGATGCGATCGACAGGTTCTGCGACAGGCCGCTGGCGGTGGCGATGATCTGGGCGCTGCCGACTGGCACATCGCCGTCGACCTCCTCGGGGTTGCGCGGATCGGCGAGTTCGTTCGAGTCGATCACCCACACCCGCAGTGCCTGCGCCGTGGCGCCACCGTCGAGCCGCCCACTGAACTCCTCCTCGGTGCGGTCGAAGATGGTCCAGCTGTAGGGCACGCGGAACGAGACGTCCTCCTGCGAGTCGCTTGCGTACCGGTAGTCGGGGTCACCACATCCCGCAACCAGTACGGCCGCCGCCGCCACTATCGCTGCCATCCGCCTCATGTCCGTTCCATCGTTGCAGATGTACTACGTCGCATGCCTCTCGGTGGATGTCGGAAAACGGACGAGGGGTCCGCAGCCGTGTGACTGCGGACCCCTCGTTGACTGCGTTCGATGAGCGAACGGCTGGAGGATCAGAAATCTTCCATGCCCCCACCGTGGCTGTGGCCGGAGGCATCTTCGGGCTTGTCGGCGACGACGGCTTCGGTGGTGAGGAACAGCGCCGCGATCGAGGCTGCGTTCTGCAGCGCCGAGCGGGTGACCTTGGCAGCGTCGATGACACCGATCTTCACCAGGTCTTCGTACTCGCCGGTGGCGGCGTTCAGGCCTTCGGCGCCCGACATGCTCTTCACCTTCTGCACGACGACGCCGCCTTCCATGCCGGCGTTCTCGGCGATCTGCTTCAGCGGCGACTCGAGGCTCTTGGCGACCATGCGGGCGCCAGTGGCCTCGTCGCCGGTGAGGGCCTCGGCAGCAGCCATGGCGGCAGCCTGGGCACGCAGCAGGGCCACGCCACCGCCGGGCACGACGCCCTCTTCGATGGCGGCCTTGGTGGTGCTGACGGCATCTTCGATGCGGTGCTTCTTCTCCTTCAGCTCCACCTCGGTGGCGGCGCCGACCTTCAGCACGGCAACGCCGCCGCTGAGCTTGGCGAGACGCTCCTGCAGCTTCTCGCGGTCGTAGTCGGAGTCGGTGTTGTCGATCTCGGCCTTGATCTGGTTGATGCGGCCCTTGATGTCGTTCTCGTCGCCCGCACCCTCGATGATGGTGGTCTCGTCCTTGGTGATGAGCACGCGCTTGGCGGTGCCCAGCAGGTCGAGCGTGGCGGTGTCGAGCTTCAGGCCGACCTCTTCGCTGATGACCGTGCCACCGGTGAGGATGGCCATGTCTTGCAGCATCG
>JBIKLX010000056.1:0-16881 GCA_044359565.1 Ilumatobacteraceae bacterium | reverse complement strand
GTCGGCGGCCGGGCGAAGCTGGGCCTCGTGCACGAGCACGACGGCGACGAGGCGCTGATCGGCGAGTTGCTCGAACTGCTCGGTGCCCAACGGGTCGACATGACGTGCCTGTTCCGGTCGCTGTCGGATGTGGTGCGCGGCGATGCTTCGCCGGCCCGGGCCCGTTTCGCCCAGCCCGAGGCGTTCGACGCGTGGGCCGCGCGGTGGCTCGATCGGCTCGCCACCGAGGGCCGACCGGCCGCCGAGGTTGCGGCGGCGATGGACGCGGTCAACCCGGTGTACGTGCCCCGCAACCACCTGGTCGAGGCGGCGCTCGAGGCGGCTACGGCGGGCGATCTGGGCCCGGTCATCGAGTTGGTCGATGTGCTGCGCCAGCCGTTCACCGAGCGCCCGGGTCTGGAGTCCTACGCCGAACCGGCCCCGCCCACGTTCGGCAAGTACGTCACGTTCTGCGGCACCTGAGGCCCGGCCCGAGTGAGTCGGGCGGGGCGGTCGCTCAGCCGGCGGCGAACAGCGGTGACGAGATGAGGTAGTCGGCCGTCGAACGGTTCGAAGCGGTGGGCGTGTTGTAGACGACGGCGATGCGCAGCAGGGCGCGCACATCGGGGTCGTGCGGTTGTGGCTCGAGCGGGTCCCAGAAGAACACGAGCAGATCGATCTGTCCCTCGCAGATCAGCGCGCCGAGTTGCATGTCGCCGCCCAGCGGGCCGCTGTGCAGCCGCTTCACGTTCAGGCCCACCTTCTCGCGCAGCAGCGAGCCGGTGGTGCCAGTGGCCACGAGGTCGTGCTCCGACAACGTGCCCCGGTTGAACGTGGCCCACTCGATGAGGTCGGCCTTCTTGTTGTCGTGCGCCACCAGCGCGATCCGCCGGCGTACGGGTGTGCTCATCACGTGCTCCTCGAACGTCGCCCCCACCGTACCCCCGCCCGCCGCCCGCGTTTGTGAGCAGCCCCCGGTGTGCCAGGGGTTCACTCACAGACGCCGAGATGGTGCTGCGGCGTCTGCGAGCAAATCCCTGCTGAACCGGGATGTACTCACAAACGCCGGGGGTGGGGGCGAGGGCGGGGCGGGTCAGTCGAGGGCGGCGAGGAGGTCGTCGATCGGGGGGCGGGCGTCGGGGGTGGCCGGCAGCGACACCATCCGCAGCGCACCGTCGCGGCCCACCACGGCGTCGGCGCCGAGCTGGTGGATGTCGTCACCGGTGGGTCGGCTCAAGCGGCGGCCGCGGCGCAGCAGGCGGCCGTACATCCGCAGTGTGCCGAGCGACCACACCTGTCGATTGCTCCCCCGCTCGGCGCCGAGCAGGCCGTACAGCGTGCGGTCGATGTCGGCCACCACGTCGAACGGCAGCTCGAGGTGCGTCCGGTAGGCGGCGAGCCGCTCGGGCGCGGCGAAGGTGACGACGGCGACGTGGGCGTCACCGAACTCGGCGAGGCGATCGCGCACGGCGATCACGTGCTCCTGGCACGGCAGTCAAGCGAGGTGACGGTGCAGCACGAGCACCAGCGGTCGGCCCCGCCGGTCGGCGGGTCGCCAGGGCTGCCCGGTGTGGTCGACCAGTTCGAGGTCGGCCGGCAGCGGATCGCCGGCTCGCAGGGGTCGTTGCACGGTCATGGGCACCTCCACCGGTGAGCGTACGGTGGAGCGACGGTCGACGGGCGTCGGCGAGAGGTGGGACGCGGGTGATCGACCAGAAGCTGCGCGAGGCGAAGGACCGGGCGATCGATCCGGTGGTGCGTGCACTCGTCGCGCGACGCGTGGGGGCCGGCTGGTTCACCGCGGCGGGGTTGCTCACCTCGATGGCTGCGGGGGCGCTGGCGTGGCGCGGCCTCACCTGGTGGGCGCTGGCCGCATTCCTCGCGGGGCGGGTGTTCGACAGCGTCGACGGAGCAGTCGCCCGACGTGCCGGCACGGCGAGCGACCTCGGCGGCTATCTCGACCAACTCGCCGACACGGTCGGCTACGCGCTGGTTCCCCTGGGCCTGGCCGCCGGCATCGGCACCACCGAGGTGTGGGCTGCGTGCGCCGTGCTGGTGGCGTCGTTCTACGTGAACATCGTGTCGTGGGCGTACCTGTCGGCGTTGGCCGAGAAGCGCGGCGCCGGCGTTGCGGCGCAGGGAACGGCGACCAGCATCGTGATGCCCACCGGGTTGGTGGAGGGCGCCGAGACGGTGGTGCTGTACGCAGCGATGCTCGCGTTCCCAGGGTGGCTGCCCGGCTGGTTCTGGCTGATGGCGGTGCTGGTGGCGGTGACCGTCGCGCAGCGTGTGGCCTGGGCGGTGCGCGAGCTGCGCTGAGCCCGGCGGTTCAGCCGGCGGCGACGAAGTGGTCGAGCTGGAACTCGGCCTCACCGCTCCAGCGGTAGGCCACGAGCGGGCCTCCCTTGCCGGCGCTGTAGTCGACGCACGCGACCCAGGGGGTGAGCGACGCAGGGGCGCCGGAGAACCAGTAGTGGCCGACCACCAGCGGTACCTCGTCGGCGTACAGCGGCAGGTCGGTCTCGACGACCGGGTCGTCGGGCAGCGGTGGCATCGGTTCGCCGTGCTCGGTGAGCGACCCTTCCGGGATGTGCGCTGCGGTGGCGTACGTGCGCGCCTCGGGGTCCCACCAACGCTGGCGGGCCTTCGTGCGCCGGACACCACCCTTGTCGAGGTAGTGGTGCGGATGGGGAAGCAGTACCTCGGGTCCCTTCAGCAGCACCTCGATGGCACCGTGTTCGACCGAGCCCTTGCGGCTGGCGGCGACGACGAGATCGTGGGTCAGGCACCCCTTGTCGAGCAGTGGATCGATGACGTCCATCGACTGCGGGTGCCAGCAGGCGTGGATGACGCGCACACCGTCGAGGTCGAGCCACAGCGGGATGGTGTGGAACCAGGCGATCAACTGGCGGTGGCGGGTTGAGCCCTCCTCCACCTCGGCGATAAAGGCGTCGTGCTGGGCGCGCTTGCCGCAAGTGTGCGGCCGCAGTGGCATGCCGGGTGCATCGGGGTCGTCGGTGGCCCAGGCGACTGCGTTGAACTCGTGGTTGCCGAGCACGATCTGGGCGGAGCCCGCCTCGCGCATGCGGTGAGCGATGTCGATGGTGCGCAGTTGGCCGGGGCCACGGTCGATGAGGTCGCCGACGAACACGACCGTTCGTTCCGGATGTCGCCACGCCCCGCCCTGCTCTCGGTAGCCCATCGTGCGCAGCAGCGCCTCGAGCTTGTCGGCGTTGCCGTGCACGTCGCCGATGATGTCGTAGCCAGCCATGTCCTAGTCCTCCCACCTGAGGAACGGACGCTAGGCGCTGGCGCGTGACCCCCGCGCCGGCCACGGCGGCAGGTCACAGTCGGCGGCCTCGCGGTCGTTGAGGTGAGCATGGTCGATTCCCAGCCAGCGTTCCCCCAACTGCCCATCACACACGGCCAGGTCGTGTTCTCGTCTCCCGAGGTGCAGCGCATGCTCGGACTGGTGGTGGGTGCTGCCGTGGGCGATGCGCTCGGTGCCCCGTTCGAGTTCGGGCCGTCCAGGCAGTACAGCCGACGCTTTCCCCGACCGGTGCTGGCCGGGACCGGGGAGATGATCGGTGGGGGGTCGTTCGGGTGGGCGCCAGGCGAGTTCACCGACGACACGCAGATGGCCTTGGCGCTGGCGGTGAGCCTGCTCGACGCCGGCCGGTACGAGCCCGATTCGCTGTGGCAGGCCTGGCGGAAGTGGGCTGCCGACGCAGCCGATGTGGGCACCACCACGCGGGCGTCGCTTCGCTTCGCCGACTGGCGGTCGGTGCACCACCCCGACCCGGCTCGCACCGCCGCCAACGGGGCGTTGATGCGGGCCTTCCCCCTGGCGGTGGCCTTCATCGGTTCGTCCGACGACGAAGCCCGCGCCGTGGTGCTGCACCAGGCGGCGCTCACCCATCCGCACCCGGCTGCCGGCTGGGGTGCGTGGTTGGCCGTGGCGATGATGCGCGCCGGTATCCGGGGCGGCGACCCATTCGCCGCGCTCGCCCGCGAGCTGAACGAATTGCCGGGCGATGTGGCGGGGGCCTTCCGCGCGTTGCTGACACCCGGTTGGACACCCGAACGTTCACACCCGCACAACGGCACCGTGTGGGGATGCCTCGCCCAAGCGGTGTGGGCGGTGCGCTCGACGGGCTCGTACTCGGATGCGGTCATCGCCGCGATCGATCTGGGCGGCGACACCGACACGGTCGCCTGTGTGGCCGGGGCGATCGCCGGAGCGCGGTACGGCGTGCAGGCCATTCCGTCGCGCTGGGCCACGTACGTGCACGGCCGAGTCGCCCTGCCCGGAGGTGAGCGGCGATTCGACCTCGCCGACCTGCAGCAGTTGGTGCTCGAGTTGGCGCGTCGGCAGGTGTGGCCCGACCAGCCCGGCGAGCGACCGGTGGGTCCGCACGAGGTGGCCCCGGGGCTGTATGCGGCCAATCTGCTCGGTGCCGCACAGGCACCCACCGATTGGGCGGTGGTGTCGCTGTGTCGCACGGGTGAGTTGTTCGTCGACCACGCCGTGCGTCGCCAGGTGTACCTGGTCGACAAGCCGGGCGATCACAACGACGCCCTCGCCACCGCAGTCGACGATGCCGTTGCGACAGTCGGGGCCCTGCTGGCCGACGGATGCACGGTGGTGGTGCACTGCCACGGGGGCCGCAGCCGCACCGGCCTGGTGCTCAAGGCCTGGAAGATGCGCACCGACGGCTGCAGCGAACCCGAGGCCCACGACTGGCTCGAGGCCCAGTGGCCCCTGGTGCAGCGCCTCAACCCCACGTTCACCGAGTTCCTCCGTTCAGCCCACTGACCGCAGGGCCCTGAATCGAAATCGGAACGAGGTGACGGGGGTCGGGTCGGTGAGGGTCGCCGGGTCAGGCGGTGGCGAAGGCGGCGATCATCGGGGCCAGGTTGCGCACCGCCTGGGCGACGCTACTGACGGCGAACGGCAGGCCGTCGAGGTGCATGCACGGCACATCGGCCGCGGCCCGCACCGCCTCGTCGTCGAGCCAGAAGCGCACGCCCATGGCGCCGGCGTTCAGTTGGCTCAGTTCGCGCAGCAACTCGACGCTCTCGACGGCGGGGTACAGCAGCACCCCGCTCACCCGGACCACATCGGGCCTGCCGGCGTGCAACTTCACCCGCACCTCCTGTTGCATCGACGACACCACCCACTCGGCTTCGGTCTCGTCGACCACCGGCAGGGCAGCATCGTCGAGCACGCGTCGCACCCGATCGCCCCATCGATCGCCCAACGGGTCGGGCAGGAACATGGTGATGCTCCACTGCGGGCCGGCCAAGCGCATGACCGGGCGGTCGTCGACACCGATCGACGAACCGACCGACACCTCCATCGTCAGGTCCTCGCCGTCGTCGCCCACCGTCGGCAGCGTGCGCAGGAATGACTCGATGATGCAATGGGGAATGGCCACTGTGGCCGTTCCCTCGACAGCGGTGGCCGCCGTGCGGAACGTCGTGCGGCTCGGCAGATGGTCGAACCAGTCGACGTACAGCCCCACGTCGTCGCCCGCGATCTGCATCCACATCGGTGGTGCCGGGTACGAGTCGAAGCTGACTCCCGTCGGCATCATCCGCGCCGCAGTCAGCACAGCGAGCAGATGCCGCATCGGCACCGTTGCCCGGGCCGTCACCCGCATCTCGATCTCGGTGGGGAAGCCGGTGGCGCGCTCGACCAGGTCGATGACCGCGACGTTCGGGCCCGAGGTGACCACGAGGGCATCGTCGTCGGCGACGGCCAACTCGATGGTCTCGTCGGTGAGGCAGCCGGCGATGTGCCGCAGTCGGTCGCTGATGGGCAGGTAGCCCTGGAACGAGCCGGGCTCGGGTCGCTCGCTGCGCTGGATGCGCAACTGGCCGTGCTGCGAGTCGACCATCCACCTCCTGCCGGTGGGACCGGCCTCGAGATGGATGGCCTCACCGTCGACCTCGCTCGATCGCAGGGCGCACAACCCGGCGGACAGCAGGATGAAGTCGTCGAAGCTGAGCGTGCCCACGCCGAGCGTCGTCATTGCGGCACCACCATGTGCACGCTCGACGGCACCCGGGGCTGCACCGGACCGTGAGGCGCCCCCGGGCCGAACTGGCTGGGACCGCAGCGAGTGATGGTGCGGTCGACGACCAGGTCGGTATCGAGTTGGTGGAAGGGGTCGGGCGTGGCGTCCATCGCTGTCCTCTCGTGCGGGGTGATACAGGAAGAACGCACGCCGGAGGGGGATGTGTGACGTCGTCAGGCGCCCGACTGGGCCGGTACCCCGGCCACCGCGGCCAACCGGTCGGTGCCCACCAGCGTGAGCGACCACATGGCCCGACTGGCCCCGATGTACACCAGTTGTGGCTCGGGCGCATCGGTGATGTCGATCAGCACCACCGCTGCCCGTTCGAGGCCCTTGCCGCGGTGCACCGTCTCGCACAGGGCAGCGTCCTCGTCGCGCTGCTCCCACCGGGCCAGCGGAAGTGGGCCCCGTCCCGAGTCGGCCTCGGCAGTGGCGTCGAGCAACTGGTCGCGCACCTCGGTGCGCAACGTCAGCACGGCGATCTGGCTGAGCGGCACCCCGTGCTGCCCGGTCAACTCGTCGATCGCGGCGCGCACCCGCTTGCGCACCTCCTTGATGCCGCCGGCGCGGTAGTGACGCACCGGCATCTGGCCGACCAGGCCCGGCAGCGGCGGCGGCCCACCGAGGTGGCGCACCACCTCGGCCACCGTGCGTGCGCTGCGCAGGTTCGCCTCGAGCGGCATGGTCACCGCCACCGTCGGCGCCACCCACGGGTCGACGTAGATGGCCTGCGCCGGATCGGCCGCCATCAGCAGCCGGGCCGGGCCCGCCGGGTCGATGAGCTGCTCGATCGACGCCAGCCAGTGAGGCCGCATGTCCTGGCCCTCGTCGATGATCACCGTGTCGAACGGTGTGCCCACCTCCGCCGAATGGGCTACGAGCGCCTCGGTGGGCACCGTCTCCCAGTAGGCCCGCATGGCGTCGTCGGGGATGGTGAACCCGTACGGTTCGAGCAGTTGGCGGATGAGGTCGTGGTAGGTGTGCACCGTCACTCCCACGCCCTCGAGTGCCCGCTCGAGATGGTCGGCGAGCGGCCGGTTGAACGTGAGTACCAGCGTGCGTTCGCCGCGTGCCGCAGCCCGGCGGGCCCACTCGACCACCAGCCAGGTCTTGCCCGACCCGGCGCCGCCGGTGACGAGCACTCGCCCAGTGAGGTCGAGTGGATACAGCGCGGCCAGTCGGGCAGCGGTCTCGGCGTCGATGCGCCGCGTGGCCACCGGCATCATCGCCGTCTCGGCGCCCTCGAGCGCGATGTCGGGCCGCAGCGCGCGCAGGAAGCGGGTGAAGCGCTCCATCGGCACGGGCGGGTGCTCGCGCTGCACGCGGGCGATGGCGGCTGCCGGGTCGGTGAGATCGTCGGCGCCCCACAGGATCTCGCGTGGCGCATCGGGGCCGAGGCCTTCGGCGGGCACCACGCCCACATCGGGCATGGCCACCACGTGGCACATGTACAGGTCGTGCAGGTCGACGCCGATCGACTTCATCCGCCGCAGCAGCATGTGCTTGGCCTTCGTGACCTGCTCGATCGGCGACTTCTTCAGCGCCCGCTCGTACTGGTGCCAGACGCCCTCCCTCAGCGAGATGAGGCCGCCCTTGGTCTCCACCAGCACCACGCCCTGTGTGGGTGAGGCGAGCACCAGGTCGATCTCGGCATCCTTGCCCCGTTCGGCCACGGTGACGTTGGGCACGACGAACCAGCTGTCGTCGAGGCCGGCGAGCACCGCCTCGCAGACCCGCCGCTCGGACGGCTCGAGTCGCGCCAGGTCGAAATCAGCCGGAAGGAGCTTCGCCATGGCGCCCAGTCTGCCGTACCCGGGTCAGGTCGCGTCCCGGCCCGTCACGACTGGCCCGTCACGATGCGGCGCCGCACGACCGGCGCACCACCAGTTCCACCGGTACCACCACCTCATCGGGCCCGGCCGACTCGCCCCGTGCCACCTGCAGGCACATGCCCACCGCTGCCGCTGCGATGGCCGGCATCGGCAGGGCCACGCTGGTGAGGGCCGGCGCGGTGAACGCCCCCGCCGCGGTGCCGTCGAACGACACCACGGCCAGATCGTGCGGCACCCGCACACCGGCCTCGTACGCGGCCGCCAGCACGCCGATGGCCTGCTCGTCGGTGGCCACGAACAGCGCCGCCGGTGCCTGCAGCGTGGCCAGCCACGGCCCCACCACCCGTGCGGCCTCGGCCCGGTGGTAGGCACTGCGCAGCGTGGGTTCGGGTTCGCCGGTGGCACCCAGCGCATCGGCCCAGCCCTGCACCCGGTCGGCCACCGGGCCCGACCGCTCCAGGCCCGCCAGGCAGTGCACCATGCGATGACCCAGCGCCAGCAGGTGCCGGGTGGCGAGTTGCCCACCGCGCCGGTCGTCGCCGCGCACCAGCGGGCCGCGTGCTCCCGCGGGCCGACGGTGGATCCACACCACCCGCTCGGCATCGGACGCGCCGGCGAGCGACGGGGGGAGCGCTACATCGGTGGAGGCGACGATGACCGCGTCGACCCCTGCCGACACGAACGCCTCGGTGTAGGCCTGCTCGTGCTGGAGGTCGAGCTGGGCGTTGCCCACGAACGTGAGCAGCCCGCGTTCGAACGCCTCGCGCTCGACAGCCTGCACCAGGTCGGTGAAGAAGGCACTGGTGGTGTTGGGCACGATCAGCCCGATGGTGCCGCTGCGCTGCGACACCAGTGTGCGGGCCACCCGGTTGGGGCGGTAGCCGAGTTCAGCGATGGCGGCCTCGACCCGGTGCCGGGTGGCGGGCGCCACCGGCCGCGGCCCGTTGTTGACGACGTAGCTGACCACGGCGGTGGACACACCGGCGCGGCTGGCCACGTCGACCAACGTCGGCCGGATGCCGGGGGACTTCTTGCCGCTGACCACGGAGTCTGTGTACTCTAAACGCTTAGTTTCTGCAAGAGGGGGTCGTGTGCAACTCCATCCCGTGCAACGACGCGGCGCGTCGCCCAGCGGCTACGTGGCCGCGACGAGCCTCGACCATGCCCTGGCGGTGCTCGCCGAGCACGACGACGTGCGCATCGTCGCCGGTGGCACCGACCTGCTGCTCGAGGTGCACCGCGGTGCCCGCACCGGGGTGGGCACGCTGCTCGACATCTCGCGCCTCGCCCACCTGCGCAGCATCACCCCGGGCGACGGGGTGCTGCACCTCGGCGCCGGAGTCACCCACCACGACCTGCTGGCCGATGCCGCGGCCATCGCTGCCGTACTGCCGCTGGCGCAGGCGTGCGCCGAGATCGGCTCGCCCGCGCTGCGCAACCGGGCCACCGTCGCCGGCAACATCGTCACCGCCAGCCCGGCCAACGACACCATCTCGGCGCTCGTCGCCCTCGGCGCCTCGGTGCGGCTGCAGTCGCTGCGCGGCGAGCGGGTGGTGCCGGTCGAGCAGTTCATCACCGGCTTCCGCACCGTCGACCTCGCCGCCGACGAGATGGTGGTGGGCGTCGACGTGCCCACCCTCGGCCCCACCGGCCGTGGCCTGTACGCCAAGGTGGGCAACCGCTCGCAACAGGCCATCTCGGTGGTGCACGCGGCCGTCGTGGTGCACGTCGCTGCCGACGGCACCACAGTCACCCACGCCCGGGTGGCGATGGGCAGCGTGGCCGCAACGATCGTGCGCCTGCCCGAGGTGGAGGACCAGTTGCTCCGCGGCGGCCTCACCGCCGACAGCATCGCCGCCGCTGCCGCGCTGGCCGGCCAGAGCGTGCACCCCATCAGCGATGTGCGCGCCACGGCCGACTACCGCAGCGACATCGTGCCGGTGGTGGTGCAGCGCATGCTCACCGCCCTGCGCGACGGCCGCAGCCTGCCGCCGCCTGCCACGGCGCCGCAGCTGCGCACGCCGCAGCGCACGGCCGCCGCGCCCGCAGCGGGCGACGCCGACGCCGTGCAGGTGAGCGTGAACGGCCGCCATGTGCAGGCGCCGCACCACGGCCTCACCCTGCTCGACTGGCTGCGCGACGAGGCAGGTGCAACCGGCACGAAGGAAGGCTGCGCCGAAGGCGAGTGCGGTGCGTGCACCGTGCTGATGGACGGCGAGGCCGTGCTCAGTTGCCTCGTGCCCGCCGCCCGTGCCGACGCCACCGACGTGGTCACCGTGGAAGGCCTCGCCACCGACGGCGAACTGTCGCCTGTGCAGCAGGCCTACGTCGAATGTGGCGGTGTGCAGTGCGGCTATTGCACGCCCGGCTTCCTCGTCGCCTCCACCGCACTGCTGGCCGAGTGCCCGCAGCCCACACGCGAGCAGGTGGTGCAGGGCCTGTCGGGCAACCTCTGCCGCTGCACCGGCTACCGCGGCATCTTCGAAGCAGTCGAACAAGCCGCCGCCGCAGGAGGTGCACGATGACCGTCGGCGACAGCCCCACCCGGCGCGACGCGCTGCCGAAGGTCGACGGCACGGCCCGCTATCCGGGCGACCGCATCCCGGCCAACGCGCTCGTCGCCTTCGCCGTGTTCAGCAACCAGCCGCACGCGCGGATGACGGCGCTCGATGTCGAGGCCGCCCGCAAGGCTCCCGGAGTGCACGCCGTGTTCACCGCGGCCGATGTGCCCGTGAACGAGTACGGCCTCACGATGAAGGACCAGCCCGTGCTGGTCGGTCTGCATCACACCGGCCGTAGCCACATCCCCGCCGACGTGTCGCGCTGGGAGGCCGACAAGATCGCGCTCATCATCGCCGACACCCGCGAGCAGGCCCAGGCCGCAGCCGAACTGCTGCAGGTGGAATGGGAGCCGCTGCCCGTGCTGCGCGACATCGACGAGGCCCTCGCCTCCGATGTGATGCTGCACCCCGAGAACGGCAAGGACTCGAACGTCTACGTCGGCTACCGCATCCGCAAGGGCGATATCGACGAAGGCTGGCGCCAGGCCGATGTGGTGGTGGAGGGCACCTACGAACTGCCCTATCAGGAGCACGCCTATCTGCAGCCCGAAGCGGGCATCGCCTACCTCGACGACGACGGCCGCGTCACCGTCGAGATCGCCGGGCAGTGGACCCACGAAGACCGCCACCAGATCGCCCATGCGCTCGACCTGGCCGAGGACGAGGTGCGTGTCATCTACCCGCCCATCGGCGGCGCGTTCGGCGGGCGCGAAGACATGACCCTGCAGATCCTGCTCGGCCTCGCCGCACAGCGCCTGGGTGCCACCGCCGAGCGCCCGATCGCTGCGCAGTGGTCGCGCGAGGAGTCGATCGTCGGCCACCACAAGCGCCATCGCGGACGAGTGCACGCTCGCCTCGGCGCCACCCGCGACGGTCGCATCACGGCGGTCGAGGCCGACGGTTGGCTCGACGCGGGTGGCTACAACTACACCACCAACAAGGTGCTCGGGAACATGCACCTCAGCATCGCCGGCCCCTACGAGGTGCCCCACGCGCGCATCGACTCGAACGGCGTCTACACCAACGCCGCCATCGGCGGTGCGTTCCGCGGCTTCGGCGGCCCGCAGGGCACGTTCGTCGCCGAGTGCCAGATGAACAAGCTCGCCGAGGCACTGGGGATGGACCCGGTCGAGGTGCGCCGCCGCAACGTGCTGCACGACCACTCCGAGAGCATCACCCAGAGCAGCCTGCCCGCCGGCGTCACCATCGCCGAGGTGGTCGATGCCTGCGCCGAGCGCAGCCGCTTCGCAGAACCGCTCGACCCCACCGTCACGTTCAGCCCGGTGGCCACCCTGCCCGCCGACCCCTCACGCCTGCGCCGCGGCAAGGGTTTCGCCTGCGCCTACAAGAACGTCGGCTTCTCGTTCGGCTTCCCCGAACGCTGCGAAGCCGAACTGCACTACCACGGCGACGACACCATCGAGCGCGTCGACCTGTTCCACGCCGGCGCCGAGGTGGGCCAGGGTGCGCACCAGGTGTTCCTGCAGATGGCCGCCGCCGCGGCCGGTGTGCCGCTCGAGGCCGTCGAGGGCCACTTCTCCGACACGGCCAGCAGCGGCGACAGCGGCTCGGCCTCTGCGTCGCGCCTCACCTGGATGGCGGGCAACTCCATCCTCGGCGCTGCCGAGGAGGCCGCCAAGGCGTGGGCCGACGGCCAGCGACCCGCCGTCGGGAAGTTCCGCTTCGTACCCCCGCCCACCGAGGTGCTCGACCCGGTCGACGGCCACGGCTATCCCACCGTCACCTACGGCTACGTCGCTCAGGCCATCGAACTCACCGTCGACCTCGACACCGGCCACATCGTGGTCGACCGCGTCACCAGCACCCACGATGTGGGCAAGGCCATCAACCCCGAGTTGGTGCGCGGCCAGATCGAGGGCTGCGTGGTGCAGGCCCACGGCTATGCGCTCACCGAAGACCTGCACGTGCGCGACGGCCGCATCGTGAACCCACGCCTGTCGAGCTACCTCATCCCGGGCAGCGGCGACCTGCCGCGGCACATCGACGCGCACATCCTCGAACTCGCCGACCCCATCGGCCCGTGGGGCGCGCGAGGCATGTCGGAGATGGGCTTCCTGCCCTACGCTCCGGCCGTGGTGGCCGCACTGCACGACGCCACCGGTGTGTGGATCGACCAGTTCCCGCTCACACCGTCGAGGGTGCTGGCTGCACTCCGCAGTGCAGCAGAGGGCAGTGCAGCAGAGGGCAGTGCAGCAGAGGGCAGTGCAGCAGAGGGCGCCGCAGCGAAGGGAGACCAGCCATGACCCGCATGCTCACGGTGGCAGCCGCCCAGATGGGCCCCGTGCAACGCGACGACAGCCGCGAGTCGGTGGTCGAACGCCTGCTTGTGATGCTGCGCGACGCGCACGCCCACGGCGTGGAACTGGTCGTGTTCCCCGAACTCGCCCTCACCACGTTCTTCCCGCGCTGGTTCGTCGACGACATCAGCGAGGCCGACCACTGGTACGAACGGTCGATGCCCAACGCGGTCACCCAGCCCCTGTTCGACGAGGCCAAGCGCCTCGGCATCGGGTTCTGCCTCGGCTACGCGCTGGTCGACACCGAGGCCGACGGCACCGTGCGCCGGTGGAACGTGCAGACCCTCGTCGAGCGCGACGGCAGCATCGTGGCCACCTACAAGAAGACCCACATCCCCGGCCACGAGCACCACGAACCCGACCGCCCGTTCCAGCACGCCGAGCGCTACTACTTCGAGCCGTCGCCCGAGGGCTTCGGTGTGTGGCGTGCTTTCGGTGGCCTGATGGGCATGATGATCTGCAACGACCGCCGGTGGCCCGAGAGCTACCGGGTGATGGGGCTGCAGGGTGTCGAGATGATCCTGTGCGGCTACAACACGCCCATCCACTACGTGCCCGACCCCAGCCAAGACATCCTCCAGGGCTTCCACAACTCGCTCGTCATGCAGAGCGGCGCCTATCAGAACGGCACCTGGGTGGTGGGCGTGGCGAAGGGCGGCGTCGAGGAGGGCGTCGACTCGCTGGGCCAGAGCGCCATCATCGCCCCCAGCGGCCAGATCGTCGCTCAGGCCTTCACCACCGGCGACGAGCTGGTGATCGCCCGCTGCGACCTCGACTGGTGCTACCGCTACAAGGGCACCCTGTTCGACTTCGACCGCTACCGCCGCCCCGAGGTGTACGGCCGCATCACCGGCCAACGCGGTGTGGTGCTGCCCGACTGATCCGTACGACTTGCCTGACCCGCCCGACCCGCCCGACCTGAACGAGAGACCATCATGAGCCAGTCCGTCGCGCTGTACCTGCAAGACGCACACACCATCGCCGAAGGGCGCGAGTTCGTGCGCTACGCCGAGGCCAAGGGCTTCGACGCCGTGTGGCAGGCCGAGAGCCGCCTGGTGCGCGACGCCGTCGTGCCGATGGCCGCCTTCGCCACCGTCACCGACACCATCAAGGTGGGCTCGGGCGTGGCCGACTGCTGGAGCCGCAACCCGGCCCGCCTCGCCGCCACGTTCGCCAGCCTCGACGACCTCGCTCCCGGCCGCATCATCCTCGGCCTCGGCGCGTGGTGGGATCCGCTGGCCGCGAAGGTGGGCATCGACCGCCGCAAGCCGCTCACCGTGATGCGCGAGGTGGTCACCGTGTGCCGGGCGCTGCTGGCCAACGAGACCGTCACGTTCCACGGCGAGTGGGTGCACCTCGACGGTGTCGAACTCGACTACGTGTACCAGGAGCGCCGCCCGAAGGACGTGCCCATCTACATCGGTGCCACCGGTATGAAGATGATGGAGCTCACCGGCGAGATCGCCGACGGCGTGGTGCTGAACTACCTCGTCTCACCCGAGTACAACCAGCAGGCCATGGAGGCGCTGAGCATCGGCGCCGACCGCGCAGGCCGCTCCATCGACGACATCGACCGGCCGCAACTGGTGGTGTGCTCGGTGCACGAAGACCGCCAGGTGGCCCTCGACATGGCCCGCATGATGGTCACCCAGTACCTGGGCCAGCAGCCGCACATCATGAAGGCCAGCGGGGTGCCGCAGTCGCTGCTCGACAAGGTGGGCGAGGTGCTCACCTGGCCGGCCACCCACGAACAGGTCGAGGCCGCGTCGAAGCTGGTGCCCGACGAGATCGTGCAGATGCTCACCGCCTCGGGCACCCCGGCCGAGGCCCGCGAGCGGGTGAAGCACTACATCGACAACGGTGCCACCTGTCCCATCCTCTACCCGCTCGGCGACGTGCGGGCGATGATCGACGCCTTCTCCGGCTGGAACCCCTGACCCGAGTCGGGCGAACCGTCCGAACGAGGTGAGGTGAGGGCGCCTGGGTGCGGTGCACACTGCGGCGACCGTCTGTCCGACCATCTGCCGCAAGGGGACGCCCGTGCTCGCCAGTGCCACCGCCGTCATCGTGTTCGTCATCCTCGCCATCCCGGCGCTGGGCGTCGGCGCCTACCTGCTCGTGCAGGAGGCGTTGGTTCGCGTCGAGTCGGGTGAGCTCGGCCTCGTCGTGCGCCGGGGCAAGCCCACCGGCCGTGCGCTCCTCCCCGGCACCCACTTCGTGCGTCCCTTTGGTCGGATGACCATCCAGAACTACCCGGCCCGCGAGCTGTCGTACCGCACCACGCGCGACGCGGTGTCGGAGGACGACGGCAACCCCACCACCGATCCTCCGGTGGGTGTGGTGCTGGGCGACCGCAGCCATGCCGAGGTGTGTTACTCGGTGCGGTTTCGCCTCGACCCCGACCAGTTGAGCGACATCCACACGCGGTTCGGGCCGGAGGGGATCTACAGCATCGTGCGCGACGTGACCGAGCAGCAGGTGGCCGACGGGCTGGCCCAGAGCGAGGTCACCTACGAGCGCCTGTTCGGTGCATCGCGTGCGGCGCTGCAGACGCAGTTGCACCGCCGGGTCGAGGCGGCGCTCGCCATGCAGGGGTTCGTGGTCACCTTCTTCGGTTTGCGCGAGGTCGATCTCGGTGAGATCGGCGAGGCCATCCAGGCCAAGGCCCGGGCCCTGGCGCTCGCCGAGCAGTACGAGATCGCGGCGGAAAGCCGCCGGGTACGTGCCGAGCACGACCGAGAGATCGCCCTCGTGCTGGGCGACCTCCCAGAGTCGGCGTTGCGCTATCAGCAGATCGAGGCGTGGCGCAGTCTCGTCGACCGATGGGACGGCCGGATCGGCATCCCGGGCATCGTCACCGGACGCAGTGCAACTGACTCGGGCACCCTCGACGGAGGTGCTGCGTGAGCCGCGCCGCCGGTGCTGCTGGAGCCAAGGCGGCCGAGGCCGACAAGCAGTCGCGCCTGCTCGAGATGTTCACGGTGGCGATCCTCGGTATCGCCACCGTGGCATCGGCCTGGTGCGCGTTCCAGTCGTCGCGGTGGAACGACGTGAGCGACGACGAGGCCCGCACCGCCACCGATCTCCGGGTCGAACAGTCGCGCCTGTATTCGCAGGGCACCCAGATCGGCCTCTACGACACACAGATCGTCACCGCCTACGCCTCAGCGGTCGCCGACAAGAACGAGGCCCTGCAGACGTTCCTGCATGACAGTCTGATGCGCCCCGCCCTGGTGCCCATCGTCGACGACTGGCTGGCGGCGATCCGTGGCGCTGCCACCGACGTGACCGGGCTGCTCGAGAACCCCGAGTACCTCGACGGGCTGTTCGGCCAGGCGAACGAGGTGGGCGACGAGGTGATCGCTGCGTCGAACCGATCGTCGGCGGCCGGTTCGAACGCCGATGGTTACCTGCGCACCACCCTGTTCATGGCCAGCGCGCTGTTCTTCGCCGGGGTGGTCACGTCGTTCAAGGCTCGCGGCGCCAAAGGAGTGCTCCTGCTGGGGGCCATGTTGCTGCTGGCCCTCGGCGCTGCCCAGATCGTCGACCTCCCCGTCACCTGACCCCACCCGAGTCCCAGCCGCCCACCCGAGTCGCCCCCGCCCACCCGAGTCGCCCCCGCGCACCCGAGGGTTGTTCGTACACCCGGGTGCGCAAACAACCCTCGGGGTAGGTTGACCGGATGCGACGGAACCAGATGACGAGCCAGATGCAACCGACCATGCGGCGCGGCCGACTGGTGGCGCTGGTAGCCGTGCTGCTGATGGGGCCGGCGGCCTGCGGTGGCGACGACGCGCCCGCTGCCACCGAGCCGGCACCCGCAACCGCAGCACCCGATACCGCCGCACCTGCCACCGCCGCACCGGACACGACCGCGGCACCCACGACGGCAGCCCCCAGCACCGTGCCACCCACGACCGCGGCACCGCTGGCCCGCGACGGCGTCACCCCGCCCGAGGCATCCACCGTGGCCGACCTGCTGGCACTCGACCGCCCGATCGTCATCGCCCACGCAGGCGGCGACTTCGAGGCGCCCCACTCGACGATGTACGCCTTCACCCAGGCCGCGCTCGTCGGGACCGACGTGCTGGAGATGGACGTCATGCTCACG